>CALNGU010000037.1 GCA_939800445.1 uncultured Bacteroidaceae bacterium
CGGCCAGCGGGATGATGGAGGCAAGGATGGTTGCGATGAGTGTCTTATTCATAATGTGATGTCAATTGGTTGAGTCACCCCATCTTGCCATAGTAGACGGAGGTGAGTTGTTCTTGCGCGCTTACGCTCTGTGTGGCGAATGCCCCGCCAAGGAGCATTGCAGCCACTAAGAGTTTGTTTCTCATCTTTTTTAATGTTTAGATGTTTGTTCTGCAATTTTGTCTCGGCCTCAACATCACAAACATAATGGATGAATATTGCAAATATAGTACAGTTGAATGACAAGAATGCAAAAATTGCTGTCCGGCCTTTGATGTCTGTTGCTGAGGTTTCGCATAATAATCATAGCATATCTTATGCCGATACCAATATCATGCAATGCTACTGCCAAAATCATGCAATGCCGCGGGCAGTATCATGCAATGATATTGCCATTACCATCGTATGCCGTCACGCTTGGGCGCGGCGGCAAGTGCCGGTAGGGTGCTTGACGGGATGTGTCTAAATACGTTAAATCAAAAAGGGGGTTGGCCGCCAATCCGTTTTTTTTAGTACTTTTGCGAAAGTTTCATTATCATAGCTCTATATTATGTCGAAAGCAAGCAAGATACTGTTCATCTCACAGGAGATCACCCCCTACTTGCCTCAAAGCGAAATGTCAACCATAGGGCGGGAGCTTCCGCAGAAAATCCAGGAGACGGGCAGGGAAATCCGCACCTTCATGCCCAAGTGGGGCAACATCAACGAGCGCAGGAACCAGCTGCACGAGGTCATCCGCCTGTCGGGGATGAACATCATCATCGACGACACCGACCACACGCTCGTCATCAAGGTGGCCTCAATACAGGCGGCCAGGATGCAGGTCTACTTCATCGACAATGACGACTATTTTCAGCAGGTCGCCTCGACGGCGGTGTGCGGTGACGGGTGCGAGGACAACGATGAGCGCACCATCTTCTTCGCACGCGGCGCGCTTGAGACGGTGAAAAAGCTGCGCTGGTGTCCCGACGTGATCCACTGCCAAGGCTGGATTTCGTCGCTCGTGCCGCTCTACATAAAGAAGGCGTACAACGACGAGCCGTCGTTCCGCAATTCCAAAATCGTCTACTCGTTGTTTGACAACCGCTTTGAGGGCAAGCTGCCGGGCAACCTCGCCGAGAAAGCGTTGCTCAGGGGCATCGACATCGCGGACATAGGCATTGACAAGGACAACATAACGTATGACGAGCTGGCGAAGCTCGCCATCGACTACTCCGACGGCGTGATTGCCCACGGCAGCAACGTGGGGCAAGGCTTGCTCGACTATGCCTCGGGGCGCGGCATCCCCGTGGTGCGGCATGACGGAGGCGAGGGGCTGGCCGAACAGTGTGCTGCCCTCTATGACACAGTCTTTGACAAATAAAAACAGCATCAGGACAATGAGGAAACTCCATGCGGCGTTGGCCGCTGCGGCAGTAGCCGTGTTGTGCGGGTGCGACGACACCACCGAGGAACTGGGTCTCAACCTCGTGGCCGACAGCAACGTTGTCGAGTCGACGGGGACGGTGTTTGATGTCGAGTTCGACAATTTCATCGTCGATCCTGATTCCATCTACACCAACAGCACGATGGGCTATCTGGGGCGTTACACCGATGACATCTTCGGCGACCTTGAGGCGGGGTTCATGACACAGCTCTACTGCCAGAACGGGCTGGTCTTTGATTTCGACCAGATGGTCAAGGATTCCGTCGGTGTCGATGAGGCGACGGGCAAGCCGATATACGACTTTGCCGACGTGACGTGCTATGTCAATGTCAACTACGATTCGTTTTTCGGCGACTCGGTCAATCCCTGCCAGGTTGAGGTCTACCGCCTGGCGCGTGAGCTGACCGGCGAGATGACTTCGTCGCTCGACCCCGAGGAGGAGGGGTTCTATGACCCCGAGGAGGATTTCCTGGGCCGCGTGACCTACACCGCCGCCAACACCTATGTGGATGAGGACGAGAGGACGGAGGAGCGCGACCTCATCATCCGCGTGCCTGACGAACTGGGGCAGTGGGTGCTGAACACCAACCTGCAACATCCCGAGTACTTCACCAACTCGGTGGCCTTCAACCGCGATGTCATCAAGGGGCTTTACGTCAAGCCCTCGTCGGGCAACGGCACGGTGCTCTATGCCAAGACTACGTCGCTGAACATCAATTTCCTCATGTACGTGGACAGTGCGGGCGTTTATCCCATCAAAAGGAAAGAACCCGGGCACACCGACGAGGACTCGACCGCACTCTACAGTGTCGGCTTCAACTCGACGCGCGAGGTATACCAGGTCAACACTTTCGCCAATGCGCTTAACGACGCGGTGCTGGGCGACACTGAGAACACCTACCTCAAGTCGCCTGCCGGGATATTCACCACCGTCAAGCTCCCGATAGGGGAAATAGCGGCGGCAGTCACCGACACTATCATCCAGACCAAACTGACGTTACAGGCCTACAACCAAGACACGGGCAATGAGATAACGATGGCTAAGCCCGAAGAGGTGCTGCTCGTGCCCAAGGGCGAGGTTTACAGCTTCTTCCGCGACAACTCGCTGCCTGACGGGCTCACGTCCTACACGGCGGAACTGGACGATGCGACCAACACCTACACCTTTGGCAACATCTCGGCACTCGTCGTCAACGCCATAGCCAAGGCAAGGGCTGCCAATGGCGGCATAGTGCCTCCCGATGCGGTGGAAGAGGTGGTCGTCGTGCCAGTCACCATCAACAAGGAGACTATAAACGACTCCGAGCAGGTGACATCGGTCCGCAACGAACTCGAGCCCGCGTATGCCCGCCTCGTCAAAGCCGGCAACCGGCTGGAAGTCTCCTACATAACCATCGGGGGCAAGGACAGGTAAAACGCATCGGTCATGGGCAGCAAGGCAAAGGTTTCTGTCAGGAAGGTGATGCTCGCGCTCCTCGTGCTGTTGCTCGCCGTGGTGGCATTCTTTGCCTACCGCGACATCTACGGCAGGGATGACATCGTCATCGCCGACAATCTGGACAGCAACATCTTCCCCGCCTTGGTGCTGAGCACGGCGACGACCGACACGACGCTGGTGGTGCCTGTCGATTCGTCGTGGACGGGCAATCCCAAAGCCCCGTTCAACGTGACGCTCGTTTCGCCCAAGTTGCCATCGACGGTGAGGCTGGTCGTCGGCGAGACGAAGTTCACCTACGAGTCGGTGTCGGAGTATAAACTTGCCAATCCCAACACGGCCTACACCATCTATCCCGAAATCAATTGGAAATACGATGAGCTGAAGGCCAACACGCAACCCACCCCCATCAGCTTCTCCATCACGGTCGAGGGGCTTGGCAAGGAGCGCAGCGAGAAGATTTATACGATGTCGATGCGCACGGTGAATGAATGCATGACCTCCTACATAGACAAAAAAGGCCGTCGGCATGACACGAGCATCCTCTTTGCCGCCTATGTCAATGAAGACACCCCGCTGATTGACCAAATCCTGCGTGAGGCGTTGGACACGAGGATAGTCAACCGTTTCTGGGGATACCAGAGCCGCAAGAAGAATGTGGTCCAAGACCAGGTCTATGCGATATGGCACGTCTTGCAGATGAGGAACTTCAAGTACAGTTCCATCTCCAATTCCAGCCTCTCGTCAAGCAAGGTGGTGGCGCAGAAAGTGCGCACATTCGAGGACGCTTTCCAGAATTCCCAAATCAACTGTGTCGATGGGAGCGTGATGATGGCATCCCTCCTCCGCGCCATCAACATTGACCCTGTGCTGGTCAAGACCCCGACCCATATGTTTATTGGGTACTATCTCGACCGCAAGCACACCGAAATAGAATTCCTCGAGACCTCGATGATAGGCGATGTCAACCTTGATGATTATTTCCCCGACGAGCTGCCAGACTCGACAATGGAGGGCAAGAGCCAGAGGGAAGTGTCCCGGATGACATTCGAGAGGGCGCGCCAGTATGCCGCCGATGTCTATGACAAGAACAAGGAGCGGCTGGAGGGCGGCGAGAAAGGCTACAGCATCATCGACATTTCCCGCATAAGGGAGAAAATCCAGCCCATAGGACTTTGACCGAGAGGCCAGGACGTTTTAACATTTCGTTGATAAATGAATGTAAAAAACGCCGCTTGCCGCCGTTAACCACAGTTAACCCCCCGACTTTTTTCCTAAAACAACAAAAAAGAGCATTTCCGCTGTAACACCCGTCAGCGAAAAGTCCCAATTTTAACGTCGCCAAAGGCAAATAAAACGTGATTTTAACATTAAAAGGATAAGACATCATGAAAAAGAATTTCCTAAAAGTCTTGACCGCCCTCTCGGTCGTCGCAGTGGCTGCGGTGGCAGGAGGCGTGACGGCCTACAAGGTGAGCAACAACAATGTCGTCGCGGCCTCGGGCGACGAATTCGACCGTGAATTCAACGCAAGCGGCAACGTCTCGCTCATAGCCGACGGTGGCGGCACACCGGCATCGCCCGTCGATCTCACCTACGCGGCGGAAAAGAGCGTCCACGCCGTAGTCCACATCAAGTCGGTCGAGCACTCAAAGACACAGTACGTGCAGGAAATGCCCGACATCTTCGACTTCTTCTTTGGTGACGGTCAGGGCCGCCAGCGCAAGGTAGAGACGCAGCCCCGCGTCGGTGTAGGTTCGGGCGTGATAATCTCGGCCGACGGATATGTAGTGACCAACAACCACGTCATCGAGAACGCCGATGAAATCGATGTCACCCTGAACGACAAGCGCGAATTCAAGGCCCGCCTCGTCGGCACTGACCCCACAACCGACATAGCATTGCTCAAGATCGAGGTGGACGATGCACCCTATCTCACCCTCAGCAACTCTGACAATCTCAAGGTCGGCGAGTGGGTGCTGGCGGTCGGCAACCCCTTCAACCTGTCATCGACTGTCACCGCAGGAATTGTCAGTGCCAAGGCACGTAACCTCAATATCTACGGCGGCAAGCAGGGGAGCATCGAGTCGTTCATCCAGACCGACGCGGCGGTCAATCGCGGAAACAGTGGCGGAGCACTCGTCAACACGCGCGGCGAGCTGGTAGGCATCAACGCCGCCATCTATTCCCCCACGGGCGTCTACTCGGGCTACGGTTTCGCCATCCCGACCAACCTCGTCAAGGCGGTGGTCGTTGACCTCAAGAAGTTTGGTGCAGTGCAGCGCGCACAGCTTGGCATCCTCGGCGGGGACAACAATGCCGAGCTGGCGAAAGAGAAGGAACTGGGTGTCAACTACGGTGTCTATGTCTCGGAGCTTGTTGACGGAGGCTCGGCAAAGAAAGCCGGCATCAAGGCCAACGATGTCATCATCGGCTTCAACGACAAGAAGATAAACAACATGGCGGAACTCCAGGAGATGATCGCCTTGACAAAGCCAGGCACTGAGGTGAACATCACGGTCAACCGTGACGGCAAGGACAAGACCCTCAAAGTCAAACTCCAGAAGAACGAGGAGGTCAGCGGCGTGGGCGAGACCAAGACCGCCAATATGCTCGGTGCCAAGTTTGAGAAGGTGGACAAAGACACCAAGGCACGCCTCGGTATCAGCGGCGGCATCGAGGTCGCCAAACTGTCAAACGGCAAGCTCCGCAGTGAAGGGGTACGTGAGGGATTCATCATCCTCAAGGCCAACGACACTGCCATCAACTCGGAGAAAGACCTTGACGCAGTGATCGAGGCGGCATCGGCGACCGACGACAAGGTGCTGTTCATCGTCGGTGTCTACCCCTCGGGTTCACGCGCCTACTACGCCATCGACCTGCGTTGACGACGCACCGTCACGGCGGCAAACGCACATCCCCTGCCACGCATCACTTGCGCGGCAGGGGATTTCTTTATCCGATGTTTTTCTATGCGCCGCCTGACATGGAGACGCGCCGGTGGCACGTCTCTACAACCACGGCACAACAATTTCTCGTTATCCAACCGTATGGTGTAGAGACGCATAATATGCGTCTCCTCGATGGGCGTGGAATCAGCGACGGATGCGTGGCACGCGGTGGAGACGCATATTATGCGTCTCTACATTCCATGTACATCCATTTTTATTTTATGGTGGTAATCATGTAGGGATGTGGCACTGGTGCGTCTCCGCGACATCGTATGCAATTGCGGAAAAGGTCTGATGATTTTGCCAGTATCATCTGATGTTTTGCCTGGTAGCATCTGATGTTTTTGTATGCGCCGCCTGACGTGGAGACGCGCCGATGGCACGTCTCTACATTCTTGGTGCATCCATTGCCTTTTTTCTGCCCGTATGGTGTAGAGACGCATAATATGCGTCTCCTCGATAGGCGAGGAATCAGTGACGGATGCAATGGACGTGATGGAGACGCATATTATGCGTCTCTACATTCCAGGTACCTACATTTTTATTTTATGGTGGTAATCATGTAGGGATGTGGCACTGGTGCGTCTCCGCGACATCGTATGCAGTTGCGAAAAAGGTCTGATGATTTTGCCAGTATCATCTGATGTTTTGCCCGGTAGCATCAGATGTTTTTGTATGAGCCATTAGACAATAGGGACGCGCCATCGGCGCGTCCCTATTGTCATTGTGTGTCCCCTGTGGTCAGATTTTGCCGCGTGGCTGTGGCGGCATCAGGTGAAGATGCGCACCACGTCGTTGCAGTTGGCGAAGACGAGCAGTGCGAGCAGCAGCACCATGCCGACGACCTGGGCACGCTCAAGGAAGCGGTCGCTGGGACGGCGGCGCGTGATGATCTCGTAGAGGAGGAACAGCACGTGTCCCCCGTCGAGTGCCGGGATGGGGAGTATGTTCATGAACGCGAGGATGACCGACAGGAATGCCGTCATCTCCCAGAACCGCTGCCAGTCCCATTGCTGGGGGAAAATGTTGGCTATCGTGCCGAAGCCGCCGAGGCTCTTTGCACCTTTCTCGGTGAAGACGTACTTCATGTCGCTGACATAGCTCTTGAGCGTCTTCACGCCGTAGGCCACGCCGGCGGGAAGGGATGCGAGGAACGAGTAGTCCCTGACCTCCTTGTGCGTGAACCGCCCGCCGTCCTGGAACAGGATGTTCATCTTGCCCTTGTCGTCGAGCGCGACGGATGCGGTGCGGGGCTGTCCGTCACGGACGTATGCGACGTTGACGGTGTCGGCACGCGCCCCACCGTCAGTGATGCCGCCGATGACGGCGAAAAGGTCGGTGAGCGATGCCGTCGCCCGTCCGTCAATGGCGGTGATGGTGTCGCCCTGCGCCAGCCCTGCCGCCATGCCCCCGCCGGCCAGCACGCTGTCGATGACGGCGGGATGGCGGTAGGAGGCGAAGTAGACGGAGTCCATGATCATCGTTTGCCCGGCTTCCTCCGAGATGTGGACGTAGGCCTCGTGCCCGTCACGGCTGACCTTGACGACGCGGGCGTTGGCGATGGTGCGCAGCAGGTCGGTGTTGAGGTATATGCCCCCATGGCGCGGCGTGTAGAGCATCCGCTGCTCGTCGGTGATGGGACGGCCGTCGGCTTCGAGGAGGATGTCACCATTCTCGAAACCCGTCGCGAGTGCCGTCGGGCTGTAGTCGAAGCCGAGCGCGGGAGCGTCGCTGGCAAGGCGCGTCTCGCCCCAGTGGAACAGTATCATCGAGTAGATGATGATAGCGGCAATGAAGTTGAAAAGCACGCCGCCAACCATTATCAGCAGCCGTTGCCAAGCTGGTTTGGTGCGGAACTCCCATGGCTTTGGCGGCTGGGCCATCTGCTCGCGGTCGAGGGACTCGTCGATCATGCCGGCTATTTTGACGTATCCGCCCAGTGGCAACCAGCCGAGGCAGTACTGTGTCTGCCCCTCACGCGGTTTCCTCGGGAATTTGAGCAGTGTGACCCACGGGTCAAAGAACAGGCAGAACTTTTCCACCCGCACTTTGAACAGTTTGGCGAGGAGGAAATGCCCGAACTCATGGACGACGATGAGCAGGGACAGCGACATTATGAGTTGCAGTGTCTTGATGAGGATTGATTCCATTTTGATTTAGCGTATTGTTTCTTGTGTTCTGATTCTTATTATGCGGTCGGTCTCGATGTAGTCTTCGAGCGTCGGGCTTGCGACATAGGCGGTCTTGGCCAGCACGTCCTCAAGCACGTCGCTCATCGCCAGGAAGCCTATGCGGTCATGCAGGAAAGCGTGGACGGCGACCTCGTTGGCGGCATTCAACGCGCAAGGGATGTTGCCCCCGCGCCTCATCGCCTCGTAGGCGAGGCCGAGGTTGCGGAACTTGGCGGTGTCGGGACGCTCGAATGTGAGTGTGCCGTGCCGCGTGAAGTCGAGCCGCTCGAAGTCGGTCGGGAGACGGTCGGGGTAGGACAGGGCGTACTGGATGGGCAGCCTCATGTCGGGCATCCCGAGTTGAGCCTTCACCGTGCCGTCGGCAAACTGCACCATCGAGTGCACCAATGACTGCGGGTGCACCACCACTTCTATGTCCTCGACGGGTACGCCGAAGAGCCATTTGGCCTCGATGACCTCGAATCCCTTGTTCATCATCGTCGCCGAGTCGATGGTTATCTTCGCCCCCATGTTCCAGACGGGGTGGCGCAGGGCATCGTCCTTGGTGACGCGGGCAAGCTGCTCGGTCGGCGTGAGGCGGAACGGACCGCCCGACGCGGTGAGGATGAGTTTCTCCACCTCGTTGCCCACCTCGCCCGTGAGGCATTGGAAGATGGCGGAATGCTCGGAGTCAACGGGGATGATTGCCGACCTGTGTTCGGTGACAAGGCGGTTGACCAGCTCGCCCGCCACGACCAGCGACTCTTTGTTGGCGAGGGCGACGGTCTTGCCGCTCTTGATAGCGTTGATGGTGGGCGACAGTCCTGCGAATCCCACTATTGCGTTGAGCACGATGTCCACCTCCTTGCTGGAGAGGGCTTGGTTGATGGCTTCGCTGCCGGCGTACACCTTGACGGGCTTGTCGGCGAGTGCTTCCTTGAGGTCGGCATAGTGCGCCTCGTTGGCTATGACGACCGCGTCGGGTGCGAACTGCCGTGCTTGCCGCGCCAGCTCTTCCCAATTGTCGTTGGCGGTGAGCAGGTTGACTTCGTATTCGTCGCTGTGCCTTGCAACAACGTCAAGTGCCTGCTTGCCGATGCTGCCTGTCGAGCCTAATATCGCAAGTTGTTTCATGTCAGAAAGCTATGTATTTATTGGGGTCAAGTGGCTTGCCGTTGTGCCACACCTCGAGGTGGAGGTTGTCACCAGGCTTGTCGTCGGTGACGGCTATGGCTTCGCCAGCCTTGACGGTTTGTCCGGTTGATTTGAGCAGGGTGGCGCAGCCTGAGTAGATGGACGTGAGGTTGTTGGAGTGCTGCACCACGGCTGTGTAGCCCCGTCCTGCGGCGTAGGAGGTGAAGACCACCGTGCCGTCGAGCAGGGCGCAGATGTTGAGGGATGCCTCGGTGGAGATGTCGATGCCGTTGTTGCCCTTGGCGGGGTTGAACTGTGTCGTCACCATCCCTGCTATCGGGCGCGAGAATGCCAGACCATTGAGCCTCGATTGTGAAATCATCGTGCTGGTGAGGTTGTACTTCTCGTTGTCCTCGTAAGCTTGTCTGAAGGCCAGCTCCCTTTGTGTCGGGCCTGGCAGCGTGTCTTTCGTCCCTGTGGTGACGGCGGTGGCTGCGGCAACGGTGTCGGCTGCGGCTTCACCGTTGAGTATGCTCTTCAGGTTGTCTATGTATGCCGCCTGTTTAGCCAGTTCGTCGGCGATGGAGTCGGCGTAGACTTTGTTGGTGACAATCTGTGAGCGCACCTCGCTGTTCACATATCCCGGCAGGTAGTTGCGGAGCGGCGTGAATATTATTATGATGGAAGCGAGCAGGAAGATGAACAGTGCCGAGAACAGTACCAGGGAAAAACCGTTGAGTTTCGAGATGCTCAGCCGTGCGACTTCCTCCAGTGTGTTGGAGTTGACGACGAGCACCTTGTATTTGAATTTGATTTTTTTCCAGAATGTCTTCTTGTTCTCCTTCTGCATAGCCGTGGTCATTTCCGTTCAGTCGGTTATCGCTTCCGCCTTGTCAAGGTCTATCATGCCGTCGGGCAGGTCGAATGTGATGACACGGCCGCCATCGTCGATGTCGGCGATGAGGTCGTCGTGGAGGGGGATTATGATTTCGCCTCCCTTGTCGTCCACCCCGAAGAGCAAGACATTCTCCGTCTGCGCATCGATGCCGGTGACTGTGCCGATGTGGCCGAGTTTGGTGTCGCGGATCTCATAGCCTGCCAGGGCTTCGGCCGGCTCTGGTGCAGCCTCTTCCTCGCTTGCAAACGACTTGTCGCACCAGACCTCGATGCCTTGCAACCGCTTGGCATCGTCGATGCTGTCCACCCCCTCCAGCTTGACAATCGCCACTGCCGCCGACTTGAAGCGGTAGCCCTCGATGTAGAACGGGACCTGGATGCCGTCAATCTTGAGGAAAAGGAAATCGCATCCCTCCTGGTCGAATGCATCGTCGGTGAACACGAATGCCACCTCGCCGTCCACGCCGTGCGGCTTGCCGAGTTTCCCTATTTTTATGAGGTCTTCTTCGTTGATCATGCGTTATGTCAGATTCGTGTTATCCTTGCCCCGATGCCGTTGAGTCGTTGCTCGATGTTCTGGTATCCCCTGTCGATTTGCTCGATGTTGTGTATCCTGCTCGTGCCGTCGGCACTCATGGCTGCGATGAGCAGTGCTATGCCCGCCCTGATGTCGGGCGAGGTCATGTTGCCTCCCATGAGCTGCATCCGGTGGTTGTGCCCTATGACCACGGCACGGTGCGGGTCGCAGAGGATGATCTGTGCCCCCATGTCTATCAGTTTGTCCACGAAGAACAGGCGGCTCTCGAACATTTTCTGGTGTATGAGGACGCTGCCGTTGGCCTGCGTCGCCACGACCAGCATGACACTGAGCAGGTCGGGCGTGAGTCCCGGCCATGGTGCGTCGGCTATGGTCATGATTGACCCGTCGATGAACGATTCGATTTGGTAGTTGTGTTGCTCCGGCACGACGATGTCGTCATTGCATTGCTCGAGCTTGATGCCGAGGCGGCGGAAACTCTGGGGGATTATCCCGAGGTTCTCATACGACACGTTTTTGATCGTGATTTCGCTCGCCGTCATTGCGGCCATGCCGATGAAACTGCCGACCTCGATCATGTCGGGCAGGATGGTGTGTGTCGTGCCCTTGAGGGTCTTGACGCCTTCAATGGTCAAAAGGTTGGAGGCAATGCCTGAAATCTTCGCCCCCATGCCGTTCAGCATCCGGCAGAGTTGCTGGATGTAGGGCTCGCAGGCGGCGTTGTAGATGACGGTCTTGCCCTTGGCCAGCACGGCAGCCATTATGATGTTGGCCGTGCCGGTGACTGATGCCTCGTCGAGCAGCATACGGCAGCCGTTGAGTTCCTTGGCGTTTATCTTGTATATGCCCCTCGTCTTTTCGTACTTGAATTCCGCGCCCAACGCCTCAATGCCCAGGAAGTGTGTGTCGAGCCTGCGGCGGCCGATTTTGTCCCCTCCCGGTTTGGGCGTGATTGCTTTTCCGAAGCGTGCCACCAGGGGACCGACGAGCATGATTGAGCCGCGCAGCTTGGTGCATTTGGTGAGGAAGTCGTCGCTTTCGGGGTATTTCATGTCGATGTTGTCGGCCTGGAACGTGTAGGTGTCAGCCCCGTTCTTCGACACTTTGACCCCCATGTCCATCATCAGTTGGATGAGGTTGTTGACATCGAGGATGTCGGGGATGTTCTTGATTGTCACGGCCTCGTCAGTGAGCACTGTCGCGCAGATGACTTGGAGTGCCTCGTTTTTCGCTCCTTGCGGCACGATTTCTCCTTTGAGCTTGTGTCCGCCTTCGATGATGAATGATGCCATGGTATTGAGATGTTAGGTTGCTTAGTGTCCCTTTTTGGGCATTTTCTTGTTGTTCCTCTTGGCGTGGTTCTTCGCTTCAAAAAACGTGATGTCCCCCGGCTTGAGGTCGATTGCGCCGTTGGACATGGCAAAGAGGTCCTTGATTATCTTGCTCTCGTCGGCGATGTCCTTGGCCCAGGCGTAGTAGTCCTTTTTCATCATGTTGGCCAACAGGTCGATGAGGTTCTTCCTCGCTTCGCCTTCGGGCATTGCCGATGCTTTTTTTATCATTTCCTGGATGTTGTAGCCATAGTGCATGAACATTATTTTGTGCTGCGGGTACGGCACTTTGCCAGGCCTGCTCGTGAGGTTGTCCTTGGGGATTATCTCGTAGGGGTAGTCGATGTCGAGCTGGAAGTTGGACATGATGGCCAAGTGGTCCCACAGTTTGTGCTTGAAGTCGGGGATGTCGCGCAGTTGGGTGTTCATGTTGCCCATGATGGCTATGATGGTGTTGGCGCATCGTTGCCTCTCGGCGCGGTCGGTGATGGTCAATGCGTGGTCCACCATGTTTTGTATGCTCCTGCCATACTCGGGCAGGGGGAGTTTTTTCTCTTCTGTGTTGTATTTCATGTCTTATAACAGTTTCTTGGGTGTTGAGGCTACGAAGTCTTTCAAGTAGAACGGCTCGAAATAGGCCACGTCTTTGAAGTCCTGCGCGGCGTAGGCTTTCTCGGCGAGTATCGCCATCGACTTGGCCAGCGGCGCGATGTTGTCGATGAATCGGGCATTGGCGTGCGTGATGGCCTGCTTGCATTTGTCAGCACCGTTGCCCATGAAGTAGATTATGCCCTCGTCCAGTTCCCTGCCAAACGCGCCCTCGCCGATGACCATCGCCGTGGTGGGCATCAGCTGGTGCAATGCGCGGTCGTAGAGGGCGGTGTAGACCTCCATCCGCCTCGCGTCGATCATCGGGCAGAGCCGCGCGTCCTCCTCCAGGTCGTTGTAGAGCAACGGGATGACGCACAATGTCTCGAGCGTGGGGATGGCAATCAGCGGCAGCTGCCGTCCGAAGCAGAGGCCTTTGGCCATCGACACCCCTATGCGCAGCCCGGTGTAGGAACCCGGCCCGCAACTGACGGCCACTGCGTCGAGCCGCCCGCCGCTGTCGGCGAGGTAGGCCAGCGAGCGTTGCACGAACAGACCCAAGTTGTTGGCCTGTGTGCTGCCGTCGTAGTCCTCAAGGTGGAACACTATCTCCCCGTCGCGCCCTATCGCCGTCGAGCAGACGTTGGTCGAGGTCTCTATGTTAAGTATGGTAGCCATTTTCTTCAGTCAAGATGTGTCTATTTTTGCAAAGGTACGCATTTTGCGTGAGTTGCGCCGCCACGTGCCGTTAAAAGATATGACGCGGGACACGCCGGGTTGCTGCCGGCGGCATACGGTGCTGCCGCAATCAGCATCCTATGCTGTCGGCGTTAGCATCAGATGCCGCGCCCGTCACCATCAGATGCTTTTGCCGCTGGGGTCTGATGCTGCTGCGCTTGCTCCCGATTTAGTATATTTGCGCATCAAACACGATGGATGATGGATAGAATCTTAGACCCGTACGAGGGGCATCCCCTGCACAATTGCTTCGGATGTTCGCCCGCCAACGAGGCTGGGCTCAAGCTGGAATTCTTTGAGGACGGCGACGACGTGGTGACGCACTGGCGGCCGTCGCGTGCATTCGAAGGGTGGAGGAATGTGCTGCATGGCGGCATCCAGGCCTTGCTGCTCGATGAGATATGCGCCTGGGTGGTCATGCGCAAGTTGCAGACCATCGGCGTGACGTCGAAGATGGAAGTCAAGTACCTCAAACCGGTCGCCGCCGACGGCCCATGCCTGACGGTGCGCGCCCGCGTGCTGCGCACGGTGAGAAACTTGGCTGAAATCGAGTCGTGCCTCTACAACTCCGCCGGCGAACTGTGCACGAGGGCGTTGTGCACCTACTATGACTTCCCGCCCGAGCGTGCGCGGAGCGAAAGGGAGTTTCCCGGCTGCCATGTCGCCAGTGAACAGCACGGCTGATGCCACGTGCCGGCGCGGCGCGTCGCCATGCTGCGGTCAGACACACTCGTCGTCTGGATAGTTGACGAGGTAGAGTGTCCCTCTCGCCCTCGTGACCGCCGTGTAGAGCCAGCGGAGGTAGTCGGTGTCAACCGCCCCCTCGGGGATGAAACCGTGGTCGAGAAAGATGTTGGTCCACTGGCCTCCCTGCGCCTTGTGGCAGGTGACGGCGTAGGCATATTTGATTTGCAGGGCGTTGTAGTAGGGGTCTGCCTTGACTTTCTTCATGCGGTCCCGCTTGTTGGTCACGTCGTCATAGCTGTCGTATACGCCCTGGAACAACCTTTCACTCTGCTCCCTGCCGAGCGAGGCCGATTCGCTGTGCAGCGTGTCGAGGATTACTTTCATCTCAAGCTCGAAGTTGTCATAGTCGGGGAACGTCATCGTCACGTCGGCGAAGCGCAATCCGTAGACATCGGTGCTGTGCCGCACGCGCCTGACCACGGCGATGTCGCCGTTGGCGATGAACTCTATGTCCGTCCCCGTCAGGTCTGCCGCGTAGTTGTTCTTGGCGATCATGATGATGTCGCCGCGCTCCAGTTCCTCTTCGCGGTAGAGTATGGTGTTGCGGATGCCCATGTTGTAGATGTTGGCCCGCTTGTTTGAGCGCGTGATGACGATTGTCTCGTCCATGCCGTCGCGTGCATAGCAGTCACTGATAGCATCGATGAGCTCGTCGCCCCTGACCCTCTTGATGTCGGGGTAGGGGGTGACGGCCAGCCTGATGCGGTCAACCTCGGCTCGCGCCCTGATGATTTCGCGGATGGCGGTGGCATTCGCCAGGATGCCCGACCCCTCTGCCTGCCGCACCACTTCGCACAACTCGACCTGCTCAACCTTGAATCCAGTGTCGCCCAACGCCGCCCGCGACAGTGCGGGGCTTTCCGATTCGCCCACGGGCGGGAGCTGCGCGGTGTCGCCTATCATGACGAGCTTGCAATTGTCTCCCGAGTAGACGAATGTGATGAGGTCTTCGAGCAGCCGCCCCGAGCCGAAATGCGCTTCGCCTCCGCCATAGTTGGCGATCATCGACGCTTCATCGACGATGAACACCGTGTCGCGGGCGAGGTTGCGCCCCATGACAAAATTGTTCATCTCGGGGGAAAAGACTTTCTGGCGGTATATCGCCTTGTGGATAGTGTATGCCTTGTGCCCGGAGTAGAGCGAAAAGACCTTTGCCGCCCTGCCCGTGGGGGCGAGCAGCACCGCCTTGGCCTTGATCATGCCGAGAGTCTTGACTATCGCGGCGGCGAGCGAGGTCTTGCCTGTACCTGCGTAGCCTTTGAGCAGGAAGATTGTCTCGTTGTCCTTGGCCAGGAGGAAACGGCTGATGCGTGTGATGGCTTCGTCTTGTTGGCCGGTGGGTGTGAACCCGCAGTTCTCCCTGATTTGTTGTGCGAGCAAGGTGCTGATCATCGTGAGTAGTGGCTAAAATGGTGTTGCTGTCTTGGATGGTACGTGCAAATTGGCTTATTTTTGCGCTATCAAGCCACGAAGATAGGCAAAATATGCTTTGCGCATCCCCAGGATGTGCGGCATAAGTGCCTCGGACGTGGGAGAAAATATCGGATGGACATGATGGACGGACAACAGGCAACCGGCGCGGCAGCCGCCCGGACGGCACGCGGCACGCTGGTGGTGCGCTTGTCGCCGTCGTCATTCAGCACCGTGGTGCTGGATGGGACGGACGGCGGGGGCGGGGCTGTCGCACGCCGTTTCGTCCCTGATCCTGCCGTTTCGCTCGTTGCCAACCTCAAGACGGCTGTCGTCTCCTGCCCTTGCCCGCAGGACGGGTGGGGGACGATTGACCTGGTGTCGTGTGACGGGCGTGTCACATTCGTGCCTGCCGGGTGTTTTGACCGCAGGACGGTGGCGGCGATGTTTGATGCTTGCTTCACTTTGGCGGGCGATGAGGTTGTCGAGGTGCAGGAGTTGCCGTCGGCGGGGTGCGTCGCCTTGTATGCCTTCAACCGTTTCGCCCGTCGTGGCATGGAGGCTATGGCGGCCGAGGTCTGTACGTTCAACGCCTATGCCCTGCTGCTTGACAGCATGATGGCTGAGGCTTCGGCGCAGGATGGCCGGGTGATGCGCGTCCATGTGTCGGGTGAGACGATGGGAGTGTTTGTCGCAGATGGGGGCAGGCTCGTGTTTGCCAATGTCTTTGACTGCACGGAGGACAATCTGCGTCTGTTCTATCTGCTCCATGTGCTGCGTGCTGTCGGTTTTTCCCAACTGGATGACACCATATATATAAGTAAGGAGGACGGCGGTGCGTCACAGCTCGACCGCCTCGTCAAACTCTATGTCGATGACGTGCGCCAGATGCCGGTGGCGCGTCCGCCCTTTGCCGTGGACGGCGACGGCGGATGCCTGACTCATGACATGGCAGCGTTGCTCTCGTCACACCGAACCAACTGACCTGAAATGAGAATAGTAGGAGGAAAATACAAACGCCGCCGCTTTGAGATCCCCAAGACTTTCAAGGCGCGCCCCACGACCGATTTCGCGAAGGAAAACATCTTCAACGTCCTGTCCAACCGCCTCGACTTCGAGGACGACGTGTGTGCCCTCGACCTTTTCGCCGGCACGGGCAGCATAGCGGCGGAACTCGTCTCACGCGGCTGCCGACGTGTCGTGGCAGTGGAAAAGGACGCGTTGCACTGTTCGTTCATCAAAAACATCTTTGACAAGCTGGGCGACCCGGCGGCAGAGCTGGTGCGGGGCGACGTCTTCAGGTATCTCCGTGCCTGCGAGGAGCAGTTTGACTTCATTTTCGCCGACCCTCCCTACACGTTGCCTGCAATCGACACCATCCCGGCACTCGTCCTCGACGGCTGCAATGTGCTGCGTGACGGCGGTCTGTTCGTATTCGAGCACGGCGGCAACCTCGACTTCTCGTCCAATCCTCACTTTGTCGAGCACCGCGAGTACGGCAGCGTCAACTTCACCATCTTTTCCAAAGGGGAATAGCCCCGCATCCGCGCTGCTCAGAACAGCGGGCTGAAGATGCGCACAATCGACTCCTTGACCTTGATGTGCTTGGAGCGGTGTTTCCACACCTGGCTCGTGATGCGGCGGCTGTGCGACTGGTCGATTTGGAATTGCTTCTTGAGGGCGGCAGCCACGTCGCTGTCGTAGATGAAGGCGTTGGCCTCGAAGTTTTGCTCGAAACTCCTGAAATCCATGTTGCTTGACCCCACCACCGACAACAGGTCGTCGGACACCATCATCTTGGAGTGGATGAAGCCTGCCTCGTACATATAGACCTTCACCCCAGCCCCCAGCAGGTCTTTCAAGTAGGAACGCGTCGCCAGCTGCGTGAGCGTGCTGTCGCTGCGGTGGGGGACGATGATGCGCACGTCAATCCCCGCCTGCGCGGCAGTCTGCATCGCGCACAGCACAGGCTCGGTCGGCATGAAATAGGGTGTTTCGAAAAAGAAATAGTCCTTGGCCCGCGACAGTGCAAACACCAAGCCCTGCATGATGGGCCGCCACTGGTCGAAGGGTGCGCTCGTCGCCACCTGCACCGACGCGCTGCCATCCATGCCGCACGTGGGGAAGTAGACGGGCGACATGAGCGATGTGCGCGTGGCGAAGTACCAGTCACGCATGAACACCATCTGCAGCTGGTGTGCCGCATAACCGCTGACCATCACCTGCGTGTCCCTCCACACGCCCCAAGGCACGCCGCACACGTAGCGGTCGGCCACGTTCATCCCGCCGATGAATCCCCTGTCGCCGTCGATGACAGTGATCTTGCGGTGGTTGCGGTAGTTGATGCGGCTCTGGATGCTCAGATGCACCGGCATAAACTTGACCACCTCGACACCCCCGGCTTGCAACCGTTTGAAAAACCGCTCCTTGGCTTTCCATGTGCCGAGGTCATCCACTATGAGCCTCACTTGCACCCCTTGCCGCGCTTTGTCTATCAATGCGTCCGCCACCAGGCTGCCTATGGCGTCGTCCATAAAGATGTAATAGTCCAGATGCACGTGCTTGCGGGCCGAGGCAATCTCTCTCAGCATCGCGATGATGAAACTTGCCCCGTCAAAATAAGGCACGACGCTGTTGCCGGGCAGCGGTGTGCCGCCTCCTGTCTTGTCGAGCAGGTCGGCCAGGGCTGCATATTCCTTGGGGAAACTCGCCCGCGTCTTCCTCAACTCCCTCAACGCAGGGCTCTGCACTGTCCGCTTGTAGCTGCGCTTGCCGATGAGGTGGCGTTTGTACCACTTCTGCCCGAACACGGCATAGGCGACCAGTCCCACCACTGGCAGGCACGTCAGCACCAGCACCCAGGCGATGGTCTTGAGCGGATTCCTGTTCTCCGAGATGACCACGCCGACCGAACCGACTATGAGGATGATATAAAGGACGTATGCCGCCTCCTTCAGATAGGTGAAAGCTTCCATCATGGCACCTGCATCGTTTGGTTGTCAGGCAAATATATGCCTTTTCCCCTACTGCCAACTACAAATCCCGCGTTTTTTCCCACGTATGCCGCAGCCGCAGCCTCCCCGCCCGCCGCGTCCTCATCCCGTGCATCGGCCGCCGGGGTGGGGAAGAATGCCCGTATGGCCAGGGGAAAACCCGCCTTCCCCCAAGGGAAAACTTGCAGATGGTCAGATGAAAAGTATATTCAAAACTTTTGTTTTTAAAAACCAAACTTTTGTTTATATAAAC
>CALNGU010000038.1 GCA_939800445.1 uncultured Bacteroidaceae bacterium
TTTAATAGCTGTTTACGTGCTTAAAATCGCACTAATATTCCTCCTCGTTGAAGAAGAAGTCCTCTTTGGAAGGGTAGTCAGGCCAAATATCTTCTATGCTTTCATATATTTCTCCTTCGTCTTCCATTTCTTGCAGATTCTCTATCACTTCAAGTGGAGCACCTGAACGCATGGCATAGTCAATCAACTCGTCCTTGGTAGCGGGCCAAGGTGCATCTTCCAACTTGGATGCAAGCTCTAATGTCCAATACATAACGTCTTAATTTTTAGGTTTCGTGTCCTGCCTTCATGACTTGGACAGGGCTTTGAAATTTTTGCGCAAATGTATAATAAATATGATTAGTCGCAACTTTTATCCCAAAAAATTTCGTTGACACCCTCAGCCACATTCAGCTTGCGTGAAAGCACGAATAGATAGTCCGACAAACGGTTGACGTAGGCGGTCTGCACCGCGTCAAGAGTCGCCGCGTCGTCAAGGCGTAGCATAGCCCTCTCCATCCGCCTGCAAACGGTGCGGCAGACATTGCACCATGCCGAAGCACGACATCCGCCAGGTATCACAAAGGCTCGCAGCAGCGGTAAAGCCTCATCGATGGCATCTATCTCACGCTCCATTGCCTCCAGTGCATCACGGCTGACAAGGCATGACGGCTGCACGCCAGTCATCGTGCGGTCGGTGGCAAGATATGCCCCCAAAGCGAACAGGCGGTGCTGCACGCCGAGCAAGAAATCGCGATCACGCTCATCATCCACCATTTCCCTGAGCATACCGATGCATGAATTCAGTTCATCCGCAGTGCCGTATGCTTCGAGGCGTGCATCAGTCTTGGCCACGCGTTTGCCGCCGACAAGGCTCGTTTGGCCAGCATCGCCAGTCTTGGTGTAAACATCGCTTTTCTTCATGGTAATGATTCGGTTAAAAGTTCAATAATTGAGTTTATAATAATGTTTGCCATAGTTGGGGTCGAACATCAATATGCCTGTGTCATACAAATCGAAGGCCGAGGAAACCGCCTCCCCATCGCACGCCTTGCGCCAGATGTCCTTGACCGGTTGCCTGTTGATGCCGTCCACGACCACGATGCCAACGTTGCCACAGCACGTGACAAGCACTGAAAGCAACTCGTCCAGCAAACCGACATCATCAGTCCTGTTGATGTGGACAACGACACTGCCCGACGCACAGACATCCGCCAAGCAACGCACAATGCCATTGCTCACGACATTGAAGTCAAACCCTTGCCGCCCCACCCCGGCAAACGCCCCGTCATCCTGCCAGCCAGGAGCAGTCAAGACAAACGGACGGATGCGGCGCGACACCGACGACATATAGCATATCGGCGCAGGTGATGCCGGGAACACATCGACGACGGATGACGGCGAAGTGAAATTGACTATGCGGAAAAGCAACTGGCACGCCTTCACGTCAAGCCAAGGGTCAACGAAACGGGACAAAGGGTGGTAAACATAATAAGGCAGCTCCTCAAACACCACGTCACGGATGAAAGCAAAGGCCGAGGGCGACTGCACGCCAAACCCTTTACTGTAACGCATCCGAGCCAGATGCACCATCAGTGAACGTAACCAACTCCGTCTCATCACGCAATGACTTTTGACAAAAATAGGCACATTAACTCACATAAGCACCGACATCGACGACCAAAAACACGTCATTCATCAAAATACCAATCACACACTATTGCTCGCTAACACTGGCAAAGGCTATCTTTGCGCCAAAATTATAAGAAATGAAATTGAAATACTGCGTTCCCGCCATCATCGGACTCGCATCATCGTTGTCAGCATTCCCATCGGTGACCGACGAGCTCCCGGACACAGCACGTGTGGTCAACATAGACGAAATCGTCATCATCGCATCACCCAAGGAAAACTATATGGCCAGGCAGACGCCGGCATCCATATCCATCATCAACAAGAGGACGCTCAAGGAAAACCATGTCGAGGATCTGAAAGGCCTGAGCGGCATCGTCCCCAACTTTTTCATGCCCGACTACGGGTCGCGCCTCACGTCAGCCATATATATAAGAGGGATAGGCTCACGCATCAACACCCCTGCCGTCGGGCTCTATGTCGATAATGTCCCGTATGTTGACAAGTCGGCATTCGACTTCAACTTCTACGACATCGAGCGTGTCGATGTGCTGCGCGGGCCGCAAGGCACGCTCTACGGACGCAACACGATGGGCGGCCTCATCAAGGTGCACACCCGCTCACCATTCGACTACCAGGGCACTGACCTGCGGCTCAGCGCGGGGAGCTACAACAATTACATCGCATCGGTGACGCACTACCACCGCATCAGCGAGCGGTTCGCGTTCTCGGCCGGAGGATTCTACCGCTACGGCGGCGGATTCTTCGAGAACACCGCCCTGCACCACAAGGCCGACCGCCTCAGCAACGGGGGCGGCAGGATGCGTGCCATCGTGCGTCCCAACGAGCAGCTTGACATAGACATGGCAGTCACCTACGACCACAACAACCAGGGCGGCTATGCCTACGCCCCCTACGACAAGGCGACGGGGGCGGTGGGCGATGTGGCGACCAACGAGGACGGGCAGTACGACCGCGACATGGTCAACGCCTCGGTCAAGGTGAGCCGCACCACCGACCGCGTGATGCTCAGCAGTGTCACGGGCTACCAATACCTCAAGGACAGGATGTTCCTCGACCAGGACTTCACGACGAGGGACATCTACACGCTGGAGCAACGGCAACGGATGCACAACATCAGCGAGGAACTGGTGGCAAGGAGCAACCACGACGGACGCTACCAGTGGACGACCGGCGCATTCTTCTTCCACCAGTCGCTCAACACCAACGCCCCGGTGACATTCAGGCGCGGGGGATTGGACATGATTGAGCAGACCATCGCCGACGCCATGAGCGGTGCACCCGTGTCAGTCAAGCTGACGGGCGAGACGATGCCCATCACGGGGAGCTACGACACACCCGCCACGGGAGCCGCCGTCTACCACCAATCGACCATCGACGACCTGCTCACCGACGGGCTGTCGCTCACCGTGGGGTTGCGGCTGGACTATGAGCGGATGAGCATCACCCACTCGACCCACACCTCGGCCACGGCGCAAGCCTACATGATGGGACGGCCCATGGGCGAGCCAATCGCCATGCCCGTGGACATCGACGGGAGCGAAGACGACGACTACCTCAAGCTGCTGCCAAAGGTGACGGTCAACTACGCATTCAAGCTCGGCAGCATCTACGCCACGGTCAGCCGTGGATACCGCTCGGGCGGATACAACGTCCAGATGTTCTCTGACATAGCCAGGGAAAGGCTCATGCAATCACGCCCCGGCGGCGGAGGACAGGGCAGCGGCGACGGCGGCTCGTATGCAGACATAAAGGACATCATCCACTACAAGCCCGAGCAGACGTGGAACTATGAGGCAGGCACGCACCTCGACCTGTGCGACGAGCGGCTGGACATCGACGTTGCAGTGTTCTATATGCAGACGACCGACCAGCAGATAGCCCTCTTCGCCCCCGGCGGGTTCGGGCGCATGACCGTCAACAGCGGCAAGAGCCGCAGCGCGGGAGTAGAGGCGGCAGTGACGGCACGTCCTGCACGTCCGCTGACGCTCACGGCAAGCTACGGCTACACCAATGCCAAGTTCACCGACTACGCGACCAACGTGAAGGCCGGGGACGGCCTGCTCGACATCAACTATGACGGCAACTACATCCCCATGGTGCCGCAGCACACGCTGCACGCCGAGGCACGCTACACCGCCGACTGCGTGAGGTCGCGCGGATGGGTGGACAAGGTAACATTCGGCGTAGCCTACAACGGGGCGGGACGCATCTATTTCACCGAGACGAATGACGTGAAGCAGGACTTCTACGGCACGCTCGACATCGACTTCGGCGTGTGGCGCGGCAACCTCAACGCCTCGCTGTGGATGCGCAACCTGCTGGATGCCGACTACAAGACCTTCTACTTCGAGACCATCGGGGCGACGATGAGCGACAAGGCGGGCTTTTTCCAGAGGGGCAAGCCGTTCCACTTCGGCATAGACATCGCCTACAGCTTCTGACACACGCGCCGCGCGTCCCACGGCACACGGCAGGACACCAGCGCGATGACACGCCTTGTTAGTGCGACTAACAAGCATTGTTAGTGCCATTAACAAGCGTTGTTAGTCGCACTAACAACGCACCTCGTCGCGGCACAGTCCTGAGGCACGTGGGGAAAGTCCTGACGCACCATGCCGGTAACGTCGTTGCCGCATGGGAAAACGAGGCGCGGGGCTGCCAATGGCAACGGACGGGGCGGGCAATCCCGCCCTATGTTTTTTGCTCGGATGATGGACGGTGTGATGGTTAATGTCGTATATTTACGCACAAAACTTACAAACAACAACTTTTACACTGATGAAGCATAAATCATTGATCACTCTCCTCCTGGCAGCGGCAGTGGCTTGCCCGTCGTTTGCCGTCCCGGCCAAGAGGGAACTGAGGACATTCACGCAGCCCGACGGCAGCCGCGTGGCGGTGACGCTGTGCGGTGACGAGCGGCTGCATTGGTTTGAATCACCCGACGGCACCAAGCTGTTGAGGAACGAGGCGGGCTATCTCACCTATGCCACGGTCAACGCCGAGGGCGACCTGGTGGCATCGGGGACGGTCTACCGCCAGGACGGACCGACGGCGGCATTCGCCCGCGACGTGGCGACGGGCGGCGGCAAGGCCACGTTCAGCGACAGGCAGCTGCGGGCAGCGGCGGCACGCGCCCCGAGGTCATTCGAGGAGCATCAGATTTTCCCGACCGAGGGCAAGCGCAACCTCCTGATGCTGCTGGTCAACTTCTCGGACACCGAGCCGACGCGGACGAGCGAGGAAATCGGCAGGATGATGAACGAGGAAGGCTACAACAGCATCGGCTCGTTCAAGGACTATATGCTTGAGGCGTCTTGCGGCAAACTCGACATCGACGTGACCGTGACCGACTGGCTGACACTCGACCAGGAACACGACTATTTCTACTTCAACGACCGCACCGACAATGCAGAGGTCATGGTCTACTATGCGCTGCAAAAGGCAGACGAGGAGATTGATTTCAGCAAATTCGACAACAACGGCGACGGCGTGGTCGATGGGCTGATGGTGCTGCACCAAGGCTTCGGGCAAGAGAGCACGATGGACGAGAACGACATCTGGTCGCACAGCAGCAACCTCTCCTACTTCTACAGCGAGAGGATGAGGACATTCGACGGCGTGCTTGTCGATGCCTACACGATTGAGCCGGAACTCATCTACCTGAGTGACGTTCTCAGCATCAACTCGACCATAGGTGTGTTCTGCCACGAGTTCATGCACAACCTCGGGGCGATGGACTACTACGACTCCGACTACGAAGGCAACGGCGGCGAGTTCCGCTCGACCGGGGCATGGGACATCCTGGCCGACGGGTCTTGGAACGGACACTACGGCGACCGCCCGGCGATGGTCAATGCCTACCAGAGGATACTCTTCGGGTGGTTGCCCGAACCCGTGAAGCTGACGGGCGACACCGAGGTGCGCGGCATGGCCAACATCCTGGAGTCGCAACGCACCTACCGGATAGACACGGGGGACGACTACGACTACTTCCTGCTGGAAAACAGGCAGGAGATGTCGTCGCCATTCGAGCAAGGGTTGCCGGGCAGCGGTCTCATCATCTATCATGTCAACGAGCAGTTCTACGAGAAGTACTATGACTGGAACGAACTGAACGCCTCGGCCGAGCAATCCGTCTATATCGTCGATGCTGCGGCGGGGAAGAATCCCGGGACTACACCCAACTCTTTCGGCAACACCAGCCTCGGAACGTCGGCTTACGGCAATGAGGTGGGCGGCTTCAATGACTACTCGCTGCCAAGCCCCGTCAGCTGGAGGGGTGAGAGCACCGGTGCCGGACTCTACGACATCGTGAACAATGCTGACGGCCTCATCGACTTCGACTACGCCACCGACCGCACGGTGGAAATCAAGTCGGCATCGGCAAGGAGCCAGGACGGCAACATCTACCTCTCATGGGATGCGCCTGAGGTCGATGGAGGGACGGTCAAAGGCTACAACTTCTACATCAAGACCAACGGCGTTATGAACAACAGGGGACTGCAAAAGAGGACGACACTCACCCTCTATGCCATCCCGCAAGGGTTAAATGAATATGGCGTGACCATCGTCTACGGCAATGGGGAGGAGAGCGAGATGGCGCAGTTCTCACTCTACATCCCGCAGGAATGCCTGACATCGGCCTCGGCGACGAGAGGCGGGGACGGCATCACAGTGTCATGGACCGAGGACAACCAAATCAAAGAGGCGTCGGCAAGCCCATTTGTCGAGTACAGGGTCTACCGCAACAAGACTCTCATCGGGACGACGACCGGGACATCATTCACCGACAGCGAACCGACAGGCGACGATGACACCTACTCAGTCAAATCCTACTGGGAAGGAGACGTGGAACTGCCCGGACTGACAGCCCAACTGTCAAACGGAGTGGCAGAGACGAATGGCGACAACGGCCTGACCGTAGCGGCTCTCACATTTGACAAAGACAGCGGGACGCTCAAATGCCTCATCGACTGTGGCGGCACGGATGCCGAGGTGGCTATCGACATCTTCGACACCCTCGGACGGAGCATCGCAACGACAAGAGCGGTGTGCGGCAGCGGAATCAACGCCGTGGATGTCAACCTGGGCGATGCAAACGACTGCAACGGCGTGCTCATCGTCAAGGTGGCAATGACATCGGCACAAGGGACAACCATCGTGACAAGGAAAGTGGCGGCACTCTGACCGCCCACCCCACAGACAAACGCGGCGCGGCTCACCATGACGGTGGCCGCGCCGCGCTTCGTTTGTCCCGGCAGCAACAGGCAAGCGGAATGTCAATCGTGGTGGTAAGGGCCGCCCGACAGGATGTTCAAAGCACGATAGAGCTGCTCGACAAAGATGAGCCTCACCATCTGGTGCGAAAAGGTCATGCGCGACAACGACAACCTCTCGGTGGCTGCGGCATAGACTTCGCTTGAGAAGCCGTAAGGGCCGCCTATCACAAAGACGAGCCTCTTGCCCACCGACGCACTGCGCCGCTCAAACCACGTGGCAAATTCCCTTGATGTCTGCTCCTTGCCAGCCTCATCGAGGAGGACAAGAGCATCGCCAGGTTGGATTTCTTTCAGTATCAGCTCACCCTCCTTTGCTTTCTGCTGGTCGAAAGTCATGTTCCTGTTGTTCTTGAGGTCAGGTATGACGACGAGTTCAAACGGGGTGTAATGCTTTATGCGTCCCACATAATCGTCAATGGATGCGGAAAAATTGCGGTCGGCAGTCTTGCCTACGACTATCAGCACTGTTTTCATTGTCTAAATTATTCTACTGTTGCGACATCCATTCACCGCCGTGCGCGGCGTGACTTGCGTTGCCCGTCACCGCCGCATTCGTCGATAAGAGGTCGAAGTTCGGCGGCACTTGCACCGAGGGTTATTGCCGTCTCATATTCCTGCGCCGCAAGGTCTGTCAGCCCTTTATCCTTATATATATTACCACGCAGGATGTGAACCTCTGGATTCTTCGTCCCCATACGCACCAAGCGGCCAAGGTCGGCAAGAGCCATCTCGCCCTGCCCTGCGCCGTAGTGGGTGTTCGCCCATGCCATCAGGACATCCGCATCATCGGGGTAATCGTTCTCGAGTTTCGCAAGCAGCGATGCTGCCTGCTCGAACTTTCGTTGGCGGTTGTAAAGCAAGACAAGGGCAAGCCTTGCATCCTTGTCATCGGGTTGGAGCTCCAAAAGGCGTTTGTAATCAGCCTCCGCCTTCTCATATTCACCTCCTTGTGCAAGGAGATAGGCCTTGAAAAACAAAGCCTCGGTGTTGTCGGGGGCAACATCGACTACATTGCTGAAGTCGGCCAACGCCCTGCGGTCATCGCCGGTCTGCAAATAGAGCCGTCCGCGCTGCATCAGTATGGGTACGGACAAAGGGATGTAGTTGAGAGCGGTTGACAACGCGGCTATCGCGTCGTCAGTCTGCCCCTTCATCATCAGGACATTGCCCAGGTTGGCATAAAGCATAGCATTGCGGGCATCGGCCGGCGCAGTCTCGATGGCACGTTTGAAGAGTGTCTCGGCCGCATCCAACCGACCTGCCTCAAGGCTGTCTATGGCCATGCTGGCCAATTGTTCATAGGTCTGCGCAGAAACCATGAAAGGGAAAATGATTGCCAACAGGCACAATGACATCTTAGACATAATGTTGCCGAATGATTGTTACGGGACAAAAATATCCATTTGCCACCACGCCGTATGGGCAGTGCGGCTAAAACTATGTTAATGCGTATCTCGCGGCGATGGCAATCTCAGAGACCGATGTCTGCAAGTATCTTTTCAGTCGCTCCGGCACGGCTCATGACATAATGCCCTGCAGCATCACCGGTCTTGTCAAGGAATGCCTTGTCCGAGATGAAGCGGTCAAGCAACGTCTCAAGTCCGGTGTAATCGTTGATGGTGTATGCCCCGCCTACTTCTATCAACTCTTTGGCCTCGACAAACTTTTGGAACTTCGGGCCAAAGACCACGGGCATCCCATAGACCGCCGCCTCAAGCGTGTTGTGGATGCCAACGCCGAAACCACCGCCAATGTAGGAGATATTGCCGTAACGGTAGGTTGACGACAACAGCCCGTAGCAATCCACTATCAGGCAATCAGCCTTGGCAGCCTTGTCGGGCGTGGCCTTTGAATAGCGCACGTATGGTCTCTTGAGCCTGTTGATGATGTCCACGAGGTGCAAATCATCGATGACATGGGGCGCGATAATGAGCTTCATGCCCGGATGCTCGTTGAAGTAACGGATGAACAACTCTTCGTCTGGCTGCCACGAACTGCCCGCCACAAGGACAGGACCGTCACCACGGAACGCCTCCACTATGGGCAACTCCTTGGCGCGGTGCATGATTTCGAGCACACGGTCAAACCGCGTGTCGCCGACAATCTTGACATCCGTCACGCCTATCCTGCCCAGATAGCGGCGGGACAGCTCGTTTTGCACGTAAAGGCAGGTGAAATCGTGCAGCACCTTGCGGTAAAGCCCGCCATACCACTTGAAGAACACCTGGTCCTTGCGGAACACCGACGAGACACTGTACGTCGGGATGCCCCTCCGCTTCAGCTCGTCCAAATAGTTTTTCCAGAACTCGTACTTGATGAAGAACGCCATCGACGGCCGTGCCAAGTCGAGGAACTTGCGGACATTGCGCGGCTTGTCGAATGGAAGGTAGCACACCACGTCAGCACCCTCGTAATGCTTGCGCACCTCGTAGCCCGACGGGGAGAAAAACGTCAGCAGGATTTTCTTGTCTGGATGCCTCCTCCTGATTTCTTCAATCATCGGCCGCCCCTGCTCAAACTCCCCCAGCGATGCGGCATGAAACCATATATACTCGGCATCCTCCTCCCGCTGCTGCCGCAACTGGTCATAGACGACCCAATGCCCCTTGACCATCTTGCGGGGCTTGCGGCTGAACGGGAAAAGCAGGTAGACTGCCAGGTCGTAGAGCGCGATTGCTGCGTTGTAGAGCAACATAGTGCTAACGGTTTTACTTCAATACCTCGACCGCCCTCCTCAGGCGTCGCAACGTCTCCTCCTTGCCCAGCACCTCGGTGATGTCAAACATTTGCGGTCCTTTGCCCTCCCCCACGATGGCGAGGCGGAACGCATTCATGATCAACCCGGTGTTGTAGCCCTTTTCCTCTATCCACTGCATGACGATGCGCTCCTGGTTGTGCAGCGAAAAGTCGTCAATGCCCTCGAGCACATCGGCGAGCTCGAGCATCTGGCGTGGCGACTCTTCCTTCCAGCGTTTCTTCCTCGTCTTCTCGTCGTACTCGGTCGGGGCGACGAAGAAGAATCGGCACGTGTCCCACAGCTCCTTGACGAAGCTGACACGCCCTTTCATCATGCCCACGACCTTAGCCACCTTGTCGAGCGGGGCGGTGACGCCCTCGGCCTCCATCTGGGGCTGCATCTGGCGGGCAAGGTCGGTGTCGTCGCAGCGTTGGATGTATTGGTGATTGAACCACTTGCATTTCTCGAAATCAAACTTCGCCCCCGCCTTGCTGCAACGGTGCAAGTCAAACAGGCGGATGAGCTCGTCGAGTGACATTATCTCCTGCTCGGTGCCGGGATTCCACCCCAGCAGCGCGAGGAAGTTGATGACAGCCTCGGGCAGGTAGCCCGCCTCGCGGTAGCCCGACGACATCTCGCCCGTCTTGGGGTCATGCCACTCGAGCGGGAACACGGGGAAGCCGAGTCTGTCGCCGTCCCTCTTGCTGAGCTTGCCGTTGCCCTCGGGCTTGAGGAGCAATGGCAGGTGGGCGAACTGCGGCATCGTGTCCTCCCAGCCGAATGCCCTGTAGAGCAGCACGTGCAGCGGTGCCGACGGCAGCCACTCCTCGCCACGGATGACATGGGAGACGCGCATCAGATGGTCGTCCACGATGTTGGCCAAGTGGTAGGTCGGCAGCCCGTCGGCCGACTTGTAGAGCACCTTGTCGTCGAGTATCGACGAGTTGATGACCACGTCGCCACGGATGATGTCGTTGACGTGTACGTCCTCGCCCGGCTCGATTTTGAAGCGGACGACATAGGCCGCCCCGCCGTCAATCAGCCCCCTCACCTCGTCGGCAGGCATCGACAGCGAGTTGCGCATGGCCATGCGGGTAGATGCGTCGTACTGGAAATTCTTGACCTCCGCCCTCTTCGCCTCAAGCTCCGACGGCGTGTCAAAGGCATAGTAGGCCTTGCCCGCGTCAATCAGCTCCTGGACATAGTGCTTGTAGATGTCGCGCCTCTCCGACTGGCGGTAGGGGCCGCAGTCACCGCCAATGCCCACGCCCTCGTCAAACTCCAGGCCGAGCCACTTGAACGATTCGATTATGTATTCCTCGGCTCCCAGGACAAAGCGGTTGGAGTCGGTGTCCTCAATCCTGAAGATGAAGTCGCCGCCATGCTGGCGCGCGAAGAGATAGTTGTAAAGTGCCGTGCGGACACCCCCTATGTGGAGCGGTCCCGTGGGGCTCGGGGCGAAACGCACCCTGACTTTCCTTTCTGACATTGCCTTCTTTCGTTATTTGAAAACAAGCCTCATCGGTCGTAAGACCAAATAAAGCTAAATTTTGTTTAAATCATTGAACTGGCGGCAAAGTTAGATAAAATTCCATTAACGCCGCCCCGACGGCATTACTATAATGACCGCGCCCGCCCACATTCACCCCCGGGCGGCGCGGCACGGGGCATAAAACCTGTGACAATAGGCCTAAACTTCCCCCACACGCCGAGAAAAGTTGGTTGTCTCGGTGAGCAAAGTATATTCAAAAGTTTTGTTTTAATATTCAGAACTTTTGTTTATATAAACAGAAGTTTTGTTTATTCATTCAAAAGTTTTGTTTTTACTTTACACGCCGAGACAACCAACTTTTCTCGGCGTGTGGGGGAAGTTTATGTCCGTTGTCACAGGATTTGTCCTCTGATGCGGCCGGGCGGGTGCCGTACTGCTGCCGCCATGAGGCAAGGGGGACATAGGCGCACCGCCACGGCATCCCCCACCACCTTGCCGCCCCGTCTGCGTGGAGGTGCGCGGCGGGGCGTGGGGGAAGCCATACCATAATATAATATACAGCTTGCGGGGCGGCTGCCATCAAACTTCGGGTGGCGGGGGGATGCTTTCCCATAATTTTTCGTAATTTGCGCCCGCAAACGTGATTGGATATGAACAACTTGAGCACAAGGAAGAGGGTGATACTGAAACTTGCCTACCGCGCCATGACGATTGTCGTGGTCGTCGGCCTCATCGTGTGGATGCTGCCGAGGGAAAAGAAGTTCAACTATGAGTTCTCGCTCGGCAACCCGTGGAGGTACGGGCTGCTGACGGCCGAGTTTGACTTCCCCATCTACAAGGGGAGCAAGCGGCTGCAGGCCGAGCAGGACAGCGTGATGCGGGCGTTCTGCCCCTACTATGTCATCGACGCTGGCGTGGGCGAGGAGTTCGCACGGGCTTTCGACGACTCGTGCATGACTTCGCTGTCGTCGCTGGCTGCCGCGCCGCGCACGAGGGAGGCTATCGCCAGTGGGCTGCGGGCGGTCTACGCCAACGGCATCATGCCGTCTGACGAACTGGAGAGACTCAGGCGCGACAGCGTGCGGGCGGTCTACGTGGTGCATGGCAACACGGCGGTCAAGACCGACGTTGACGAGCTGCTGACGGAGAAGCGTGCCTACTCGCAGATAGCGAGCGACCCGAGCAACCGCCACGCGGCGCAGGTGGCGAGGGCGTGCAACATCAACACCTTCATCGCTCCCAACCTGGTGGCGGACTCGGTGCGGTCGGCGGCAGAACGCGACGAGCTGCTCTCGACAGTGTCGCCCGCCGTGGGCAAGATGCTCAAAGGGCAGAAGATCATCGACCGTGGCGAGATTGTCAACGAGACCACCTACAACATCCTCAAGTCGCTGGAGGTGGAGTCGTCGAAACGTTATGACACCAACCGGCCTGTCTACACGATGCTGTTCGGGCAGACGCTCTTCGTGCTCGTGGTGGTGCTGTGCTTTTTCGCTTATCTGGAAATCTACCGCCCCGAGTACCTCAAGGAGAACAGGAAGATCCTGCTGCTGTGGGGCGCGCTGGTGGTGTCGAGCCTCCTGACGTGCTTCGTGACGAGGCACTATTCGCCTGAGTACGGGTTCGCCATCCCGTTTGCCATCGTGCCGATAATGGTGTGCGTGTTCTACGACTCGCGCACGGCGGTCACGTTGAATATGGTCAACATACTCATCTGCTCGCTGAGTATGTCCAATCAATTCCTGTTCATCACGCTGCAATTCGTGGCGGGGTTTGCCGGGGTCTATTCGCTGCGCGAGTTGTCACAGCGGTCGCAACTGTTCCGCACGGCGTTCATAGTGTTCGTCGCCTACGTGGCGACCTACATCGGCATCGAGACATTCGCCCAAGGGAGCTTCGACGGGGTGAACTACCACCGCCTCATCTATTTCACTGTCAACTGTGTCATATTGCTGTTCGCCTACCCCTTGCTGTTCATGCTTGAAAAGATATTCGGTTTCACGTCCAACGTCACACTCGTCGAGCTGTCAAACACCAACACCAAGCTGCTGCGCGAGTTGTCGGAGACGGCACCCGGGACGTTCCAGCACTCGATGCAGATGTCCAACCTCGCGGCGGCCGCCGTCATCAGGATCGGGGGCAATGCACAGCTGGTCAGGACAGGGGCACTCTATCACGACATAGGGAAGATGAAGAACCCGGCATTCTTCACCGAAAACCAGAACGGGGTCAACCCGCACCTCCAGCTCCCCTACGAGCAGAGCGCGCAGATAGTGATAAACCACGTGTATGACGGTCTCAAGCTGGCCGACAAGTACAACCTGCCCGCAGCGGTCAAACGCTTCATCTCGACACACCACGGGACGGGGAAGACGAAGTACTTCTACATCTCCTACAAGAACGAGCATCCCGGCGAGCCGGTCAACGAGGAAGCGTTCACTTACCCCGGCCCCAATCCGGGGACAAAGGAAGAGGCCGTCCTTATGATGGCAGACTCGGTCGAGGCGGCTTCGAGAAGCCTGAAGGAATACACGGAGCAGAGCATCAGTGCCCTCGTTGACAAAATCGTGGACGGGCAACTGCAAGAAGGGTTCTTCAAACAATGCCCCATCACCTTCAAGGACATCGACAATGTGAAAGCGGTGTTCAAGGAGAAGTTGCGCATCATGTACCACACCCGCATCAGCTACCCCGAGCTCAACACGGCAACGCCCAAGCACGACAAGCAACGCCCGCGCCGCAAACGTTTCTTCCAGTCATGAGGCGGCATAGCCATAGCCGCTTTGGCAATCGATGCGGTCAACGTATGCCACGCCTGTCCAACGCCCGGCGGTAGCGTGCCGCATTGGCATTGTGCTGCGACAACGTGGATGCGAAGTTGTGCCGCCCGGAGAAATCCTCCTTGGCACACATATATAAATAGGTGTTCCGCTCACCGACAAGCACAGCATCAATCGCCGAGACCGACGGGTTGCGTATCGGTCCAGGGGGCAAACCGACGTTGAGATAGGTGTTGTAGGGCGACTCGACCGCAAGGTGCTTGTGCAGGATGCGCCGCAACGTGAAATCACCGACGGCAAACTTGACGGTAGGGTCTGCCTGCAACGGCATCGAGCGGCGGAGGCGGTTGACGTAGAGTGCGGCGATTGTCGGCTTCTCATCGTTCACAGCCGTCTCTTCATCCACTATCGATGCCAGGATGGACACTTCCAGCTGTGACAGGCCAACGGCGGCAGCGCGACGGCATCTGTCTTCGTTCCAGAAAGCGTCATACTCACGGAGCATCCGTGACAGGAGCTTCTCCACGCTCATATTCCAGTAAACCTCGTAAGTGTTTGGCACAAACATCGCCATCACCGTCTGTGGCGTGAAGCCATAACGGGAGCAAACAGCCGTGTCACCGAGCGCATCAGCCACCGTGGCGGAATCAAGCATCAGTTGCTGCGAGAGCCTGCCCGACAATTGTCCGACAGTGCGCACCGATGGCACGACGAGACGCACCGGCTGCTGCAAACCATGGCTGAGTTTCCGATAGACGGAAAACGCGTTGTCAGCCCCTGTCACCACGTAATGCCCCGTGCGGGGCGACAACCCGCACAGTTTGCAAAGCATAGCGAAACCGCGTGCCGGCAACGCATCCATGCCACCATCTATGCTGACACGCACCGAGTCGATGTCGTCGTCACCGTCAACAAAGACTGTCAACGTGCGCCCTTTGTCCATGGCTGGTGCGAAGATTGAATAGACGCCGACCGATGCCACGACAACAAGCACGGCAAGGACGGCAACAATGATTATGATGTTTCTTTTCTTAAAGCGCATCACAGATTCCAATAACTCAGGTCATAACGTGCCTCGACATCCCCCTCCAAGCCGTCAGGCAACGATGAAAAGAAATCAAAGCCAGTGACATCCTCCACCTCATCCACCGACTTGGCATAGGAACGCAAGGGGTTGTTGCCCTTCTCATTTGGCATGATGAAACCTATGGCAGACGGATGTTTGGAATATGGTGAAAGGACAACCTTGAAAAAGGCCTTTGGCACTGCCACTTTCCCATGCCCTATCGTGGCGGGACGTTTGGAGACAATCGGACCGCAAACGACGATGACGGCACTGTCACGTTTTGCCCACTTGCGGACTTTCTCCTCCAGGTCGTTCCAGTCACCACGGTTGAGCGAAGGATTCTGGGGGCACATATTGCTCAGATAGAATGATTCGCGCATCACCCTCTTGCTCCACTTCATGTCAGCCGCCGGTGCCATGTGTCCACGGTCGTAACCCGAACCTTTGTAGTCGGCAAGCTCAGCCTTGTGCCCACGGACATCCGGGTCAGGGGCAAAGGCATCGTCACGTGGATTGTTGCCCGCCACCTCGCGGCGTGTCAGTTCGTAGCCCACCCAGTTAGGTATCTTCCATTTGGAATTGTGCGACACAACATAGCCTGTGTGCCTGACCAACTCATTGCGTGTTCCTTTGGGGACAATGGTCAGTTCCAAATCCTTGTAACCTACTGTTGATGCCTTGCGTTGGTTTGCCTGGTCTTTGGTCTTATCTGAAAGGTCACTGACGGAAGAAGCGAGCGAAGCCACGTCACCAGCCACCTGCGAAGCCGTGGCCTTCACACTGTCCACTGGGTTAGTGCGCGGATTGACTTTCATCGCAGCGACGAGTGCCACGACAACGAGCAGCAATGCCACCGTCACCAGATTGCCGCCTTTGCGGCCGGAAGATGCCTTGCGTTTACCCATCAGCCCTTACAGTCCGAGACGTTGCCATGACTCGTTTATCATCTTGCAACTGGCACTCTCGAAGAAAGCATTGACCAGCTGCTCATAATCCCCACGGACGAGCAAGTGGTGATTCCCGACCGGATTGTCGGTGAAATAGGACACAGGCGTGTCGAGACCGACTTTCACCTGCGTGCGGCAACAGCGTTCACGATGCTCATGGGCAATGGTAATGCCCGAAGCGGCGAAATATTCGTCAAGGCTCTCGCCGCCGCACTTGACCATGGTCACTTTGTTGCCATCCGGCATATAGCCCTCGACCGCCACGCTCTCGCCTGACTCGTAATGGCGGCGTATGGAATAGTCACCATCGACAAACTTCGTCCCCACCGAGCAATAGGAAAGCAATATGGCATTGGCCCGCGTGTCGATGGCCGAGACATTGCCCATGAACGGGATTTCACCCGTCAGCTCCTTCATGACCAAAGCGGTGAAGATGCTTTGCAGGTCGCTCTCTCCGCACGCCGGGATGCCGTCATCGTTGAGGCGTGACAGGGCGACGCAGGTCGAAGTGCCCACCTCATCCATTATTTTATTATTGTTGACGGTCACGGCATCCAGCTTGTACTTGTCAACGATGCCGCGCAACGCCTTGTAAACCCTCATGTCCTTGAGCAAGTCTTCTGGGGTCGCCTCGATGCACGTGCGGGCATTGCCGGCAATGTCAGCCGCCATCTCGCCAACCTCGTCGTCAGTCACCTTGGCATACTCGGCGAGCAACTCATCAACCGACAGGTCAACATACTCGATACCCCACCGCCTTTGTGCCAGCAGGTAGTTGACACTGCTCGATATGAGCCAATTGCACGGAGTGCCGACAACGCCAATCCGCCGTCCACGCAAGCGGCACAGCGCACTGTGCACCCGATAGATGGTGTCGATGCGGCCGATGATCGACTCGTCCTCGCTGTACAACAGCTTGGCCTTGATTGACTGACTGTTGGCCCACGCTTTTATCTCCATGACGGCGGCAAGCGAATTGTTGTAGCCATCGGTCAGGAGCAACAGCGGGTGAGGCAGTGATTCGTAATGGTTGACTATCTGCTGCTCGATGTAGCGGCTGGTTATGAATATCAGTTTCAGTTCATCCCGTGGGATTTGGTCTATGTTGCGGATGTTGACGAGATTGACCTCATATTGCGTCCTCAGCAAGTCAAGCAGTTCCTTGTGCCTCTCGGAAATGCTGCCTTTCTGCTTCTCGGATGCGAAAGTAATCAGATATAATTTCCTCATTGCTTGTGTCTTTCATCGTTGCTCTCGATGTGAAAGCCCGATTCGCACCTACAAAAGTAAAACTTTCTCCTATCGCGGGGAGCGTTTTAATACTTAATTGTATATTTTAATATAAACGAAACAGCCCACGCCACGGTCAGTAGGCGAAGTAACGGCGCGGACGTTCCTTGGGGAAGATGAGGCGGTCAAGCCAACGGTTGACGTAGACATTGGCAAAGGCAACCCCCACCCCGATGAGCGCACCCGAAATCACGTCGCTGGGATAGTGGACTCCCAGCTGCATCCGCGACACCCCGACCGATGTCGCCCAGAGTGCCGACGGGACGATGACGTACCACTTGGGATAGCGCAACGACAGCGACGTGGCCAGCGAAAAGGCCATCGCCGTGTGTCCCGACGGGAAAGACTTGCTGCCAACGTCCTCGCGCCGCACAATCATCCCCGGCCAACGGTCAAAGGGACGCTCGCGCCGCACGACTTCCTTGGCGGCAAAGGTCAACGCCGCCGCCTCGACCATGCTCGTGCCTATGTAGATGGCATCGCCCATAAGCCCACTGTCGCGCTTGACCAACGAGGCTATCCCGATCGACAGGGGGACGGCGACACCGACGGCATAGATTGAGTTGGACACTCCTTTGTTGAACTTCCGCGCAAAAGGTGTGTCCCAACTGTTGACCTTCTGCAACGCCGTCACGTCCCACCCCTGGCCACGCGCCGCCCCGCACAGCAGACAGAGGGCGACGGCAAGCGACAACATACGCGTCCTCATAGCCACACCCCCCTCTCCTTTATCAACTCCAGCCCGCGCCTGATGGACTGCAAGCCGAAGTCTGCCGGATTGATTTCACCGAAAGGTATGAACCTCAGCGAAGCCACATCGTCATGCGCCTCCAGCGGCGACAAGTCATCGACACGGCAGCGGAAGAACATATCGAGCGTGTGCACCGCGAAACCGCTGTAAACATACACATTGGGCAACGAAAACACATAACGCGCCTCGGTCACACGCAGCGACGTCTCCTCCATCACCTCGCGTGCCACGCCATCCTCAGCCGTCTCGCCCATGTCCACGAAGCCTCCCGGCAGGTCAAGAGTCCCCTTGGCCGGCTCGCCGGCACGGGTGCTGACGAGCAGACCGCCGCGCCAGTCGGTCACGAGGGCGACGGTTGCCGCCGACGGGTTGAAATAGTAGTTGAACCCGCACGCCGCACAACGCTTTGACTTCCAGTCGTTGACGACGAATGCCCCGCCGCACTTGGGGCAATGGGTGAATTGTTCCAGCGGGTGAACGCCGTGTGTGAAGTCTTCCATATCCGAAGTTTTTTGTTAGCTGATGCAAATGTAGGTGAGTTCTATCAATTCAATTTATCCTCTTGTATCAGACAGCAGAACT
>CALNGU010000039.1 GCA_939800445.1 uncultured Bacteroidaceae bacterium
AGACGCATATTATGCGTCTCTACACCATACGGGCAGATAGCGGGAAAAGCGGAAGTGTCAGCAGTAGAGACGCATAATATGCGTCTCCTCAACGTCATGCGCGCATATCCAAACGTCGCGCGGTCTGGCTGGGAGACGCAGCAGGCAGCGTTTCCACACCATGCGGGCAGATATACGGCACGCCGCCTATACCATATTATATATAGGGTAGGAAAAAGGGACACGCCGCCTGCGTGTCCCCGATGTGATGCCGTGTGCCGCAGCTTGCGGCCGCCGCGTGTCAGACCGGCACGGCGCGGACGGAATGAAAACGGTGGGTGTAGACCTGGCGCGTCTCGTCGTAGATGCCGTGGGCATCGAGGCGGTCGAGCCGCACCGAGCCGGATGCGTGGATGACTGCGCCGCCGTCCATGACCATGCCGACGTGGACGATCTTGCCCTCACCGTTGGCAAAAAAGGCGAGGTTGCCCGCCGCACGGCGTTCAAACGGGACTGGCGTGCCGCACTGCGCCTGCTGCGACGCGTCGCGGGGCAGACGCACACCGTGGATGGCAAACACCGTCTGGATGAACCCCGAGCAGTCCATGCCGAATGCGCTCTTGCCACCCCAGAGGTAGGGTATGCCGAGGAAACGGAGTGCCGTGAGGGTGATGCGGCCGCGCACCGGGCCTATCGACAAGGGATTGACCTCGTAGATGTGGCTGTGCACGGCGAATGTGCCATGCTCGGCATCGCAGTGCGGCAGGACGCTCCCTGCCGTCAGGTAGGTGGTGCGCCCCGTCATCACATTGCGTGCCTCGGCGACTGGCGCGGCGATGATGCTGCGCCCGTAGCCGCGCATCGACGACAGGGTGTCATCGACCACCGCCTCGATCATGCGGGCATCGACCCAGCCGCTGTAGCCGTCGGCATCGAGCTCTATGCGGCTCCACGAGCCGTGGGTGTCAATCACGCGGCACAGTTCGCCGAAGAGCATCTGCGTGACCAGCTCCGCCCGCTCGGAGGGGAAGGCGCGGACGGGGACGATGGGGAGGTAGGTTGTAGAGGGGTTGAGTTCCATAGGTGTTGCGGGTCAAAACATTTTGTTCAATTCGTCATCCTTGATTATCGTCATCGTGCGTTTGCCGTCGGGCGACATATCCTGTCCCGGCAAGGCAAGCAGGTGGGCGACGAGGTCGTCCATCTCGGCCGCGCCCAGCACTTGCCCATAGGGAATCGCCGATGCCCTTGCCATGCCCAGCGCGACGGTGAGGCGGATGTCGTCACGCACGTCCTTGCCTCCCTCAGCGAGGGTGTGCAGCATCCCGGCGACCACCTTCACGTAGTCCGCCCCTTTGAGTTCGGGCGGGATGGCACTGATTGAGTAGCTGCCGCCACCGAGGTTGGTTATCTCGAATCCGAGTGCCTGCAAGTCGTCGATGACCATCGGCAGGAGTGCCTCCTCGGACGGGGCGAGCGTCATCATCTCGGGGAAGAGCAGGCATTGCGAGTTGCCGCCGTGCGCCTCAATCGTCTTGCGGAAACGGTCGTAGAGGATGCGGACATGGGCGCGGTGCTGGTCGATGACCAACAGGCCGGATGCGGCCGATGTTATGATGTAGCGGCCTTTGTACTGGTAGTACTGTGCCGTGCCGCCAGCCGCCGCGCCGAAGAGCGAGTCATCGTTGGACGCGCTGGGCAGGATGGCTATGTCGCCGTCGTCCTTGCTGTCTATGGTGGCGGCGGGCGTGCCTACCGCAGCGGCAAGGTCATCGTTCCATGAGCTGTCGTCGAAGTCACTGCTGCCGTTCAGTCCCTCATAGATTTTGCGCCAGTCATCGCCGCCATGCGCCGCGCCGCCCTGCTTGAACGGGTCATAGCCACTGTTGACGGCCACCTTGGGCATGACGAGCTTGCCGCCATGGGGCATCGGGGGAATGTCGGGCATCCCCTCGGTGTCAAAGTCTATCGACGGCATGGACGATGAGCGCGACAGAGCTTCACGCACGGCAGAGAGGAGGATTTGCCAGATAGGGTGCTCGTTCTCAAACTTTATCTCGGTCTTCGTCGGGTGTATGTTGACATCAATATCGGCAGGATTGACGGTGAAATAGATAAAGTATGGCACTTGCTCACCAACGGGGATGAGCTTGGTGTAGGCCTCCATCACCGCTTTGTTGAAGTAGGGATGCCTCATGTAGCGGTTGTTGACGAAGAAGTACTGCTGGGCTTTCTTGCGTGAAGACTCCGGCGTGCCGACAAACCCCTCCAGACGCACGAGCTGCGTGTCAACGGACAGTGGCAGAAGCTGTTGCCCCATCTTGCGGCCAAAGATGTCCACGACACGTTTCTTCATCGTCGATGGCAGGTAGGAATAGACATCGTTGCCGTTGTGCCTCAACGTGAAGGCCACTGACGGATTGACCAGCATGATGCGCTCCATCTCGGCAAGGATGTTGCTGAGCTCGGTGTTGTCAGACTTGAGGAACTTGCGCCGCGCCGGGACATTGAAAAAGAGGTTTTTGACAATGAAATTCGCTCCTTTCGGGCAGGAGACCGGCTCTTGCGCCTTGACTTGCGACCCCTCTATGGTCAGGGATGTGCCGACCTCGTCCTCCTCCTTCCTGGTGCGGAGTTCGACCTGCGCGACGGCTGCAATGGATGCCAACGCTTCGCCACGGAAGCCCATGGTGTGCAAATCGAAAAGATCAGCCGCCTGCCTTATCTTCGACGTGGCATGACGCTCAAATGCCATGCGGGCATCGGTCATCGACATCCCTTTGCCATTGTCTATCACCTGGATGCAGGTCTTGCCCGCATCGGTGATGACCACATTGATGGTCGTGGCACCAGCGTCGATGGCATTCTCGACAAGCTCCTTGACGACGGACGAGGGGCGTTGGATGACTTCGCCGGCCGCTATCTGGTTGGCAACAGAATCAGGCAAAAGCCTAATCACATCACTCATAAGCTAAAATGTTTTTAATTATTGCACACCCAAAGGATTGACACAAGAATCAGAGAAGCCATCAGCACCATGCCTTGCACTGGACGCAAACGGCAGCGCGGCTGTCATTCACCTTCGACAAGGACACGGGTGGGCAGTTTGATTTCCCTGGTTTCTTGCTCCTTGAGTTTATCTTCTTCCTTTTTGCCTTTCCACACGAAGATGTCGGTCTTGTCCTTGGGGCGCAAATCTTCGAGCCAGACGAAACTCTTGAGGAAATCCTCGCCGGCAGGAATCTGGTCGAGGGGATAGGCCACCCCGTTGGAAGCCGGGCTCATCACCATGCGCTCTATGCGGCGGTCATTGACGTAGACGTTAAGCAGGCTGGTCTCCGCAACGTTCATGAGCATGACCGTGCTGTCCTCCTCCTGCGGATAGTAGACTGACAACACATTGCCAACCACATCAATCTTGTAGACATCGCCTTCACCGTTGAAGTAGGCAAACATCTCTTTGCCAGAGACTTGGTTGAAGTAGCTGCTGTCCACTTGCTCGACAGAGAGTGACTGGTTGTAGATGTGCGCCCAATCGAGCGTGGAATCGTTCATGAAAATGTCAATCTTCTCACCCAATATCTGCTGCTTGCCGTGCCACAAGACCGGCTCGTAGAACATCTGTAAACAGGAATCCTTGGTAGAGAACGAAAGGGAGTCACAGATGGCCTGCACGTCGGGACGGAATATCCGCACCTTGCGGTAGGCAAGCATATCACGGTACATCGTGTCGGTGTCGTGGTTGTAAGTGACCAATTTCAACGTGTCGGCGTGCATGAACAGGCTGTCACCCTGCGAATAGTCAACAGCCACCGCATTGTCGGTCGCATAGGCATAATCGGTCAATTCGTTATAGAAGCAATAATCGCCGAGCAAGAGATGCTTGTCCACAGTGTCGTTCATCACCACATCGAAGAACGCCTCCCCATAGCCTTTCTTGCGGTCATAGAAGATGCTGTCACCGACAAGGGTCTTGTTTTCACTCGTCAAGACGGAACGGTTCATCAACTCTGCCTGCTCGGTGTCGGTATTGTAATAGCCCAGCTCCGAGTATATATGGTTTTCATCACTATATATATTGGAAGGACCAAGAATGGTCGCAACCTTTGTAACGGTCGAGTAGACCAAAGTGTCTGACAACATCGTCATCTGCTCGTTGTCCAGCTCGACATTGTGGTTGAAGCGGGCTATTTTGGTCCCGGGGCTATATTCGCCCCAAACGGATGTAAGAGTGTTTTTCTCGTCAAACAACGTCCCGCCGTCAAAGTAATAGCCGAGATTGGCCACACGGTCAAAATTGAAGCTGTCGGTCTCAAGCGTCGTGTTGCGGTTTATCATCACGACATTGTTGCGCATCATGGCAATCATCGACTGACCGTCATAGTAGAGATGGTCGCCATCGATGAAAAGAGTGTCACCCTGCTCCATGTGGACATGATTGAACGCCTCGAAAGAGTTAGTTGATTCGTAGACATGGGCACTGTCGCAATACATATACATACTGTCATGACGGAACTTGACATTGCCCACAAGGATTTGCACTCCCGGGAGCTTCTTGTCATCTGCCTTGGCTACGTCAGCGTGAAGAAGATAGACTTTGGTGACTTTCTGCCCGCCTTCCTTATCCTCCTCAGGCGGACGGGCTGAAGAAAAGGCTATGACAGCCAATCCGATGACTGTCATTAACGCAATTCGGCGGGAGACCGAAAAGGGCTTCGACTTACTGCTCATCCAACAACAATTAGTCCTTCACCCACCCTTCATACTTGAAATCGCAATTCCTCCATTCGGGATCGATGCGAACATAGGTGGTCTTCAACTTTTCCTTTATCCATTCCTTGAGCTTTTCTTCGCCCATTTTCGCCGTTACCAAATCTTTCAACCTCTGGTAGTCTTCACTGATTGTGGCTTTGTGACCTTCGATTTTGGTTTTCAGCTTGACTATTGCGCAGACCTCCTTGCCATTGTCATCGAGCATGGTGAACGGGTCGGAGATTTCACCGACGTTGAGACCGTCCACAACCTTTGCTATCTCTTGCGGCAACTGCTGCATCTGGAACTTTGAAGTGTTGTCGTAAGGGTTTGGCATCAGGCCATTGTTCAACCGCGTATCCTTGTCATCCGAGATATAAAGGGCGGCCTGCTCAAAGGTATATTTATTGTTGCGGATGTTGTCAGCTATCGAGTCAAGACCAACCAGCGAACTGTCAATCGCCTCCGCCGGGACATGGGGGCGCAACAATATGTGGCGGCAGTTGATGCGGTCTCCACGTTTCTCAATCAACTGGATGATGTGATAGCCATATTCTGTCTCAACGATTTTAGACACCTTGTTAGGGTCTTGCAGGTTGAATGCCACATTGGCAAACTCGGGAAGCAATTGCCCGCGTCCCATGAATCCAAGCTCGCCTCCACGCACCCTTGATCCCGGATCTTCCGAGTAAAGAAGGGCGAGTGTCGAAAATGATGTCTCGCCAGAAGTGACGCGCTCGGTGAATTCACGCAACTTAGCCTTGACGGCATCTATCTCCACCTGCGGGACTGTCGGTTCTTTGGTTATGATTTGTACCTCCACGTTTGTCGGGATATAGGGGATGCTGTCATAAGGCAAACTGTTAAAGTAGTTTCGCACCTCGGCAGGAGTCACTTTTATCTCCCCCACGATTTCCTGCTGTACACGCTGGGCGGTCAAGCCATCACGGACATTCTGGCGGAGCTTCTCACGAATCTGGGTCATCGTCTTGTTGAAGTACTCCTCAACTTTCTCCTCTGAGCCGATTTGCTGTATGAAAAAGTTGATTTGGGCGTCGACACGTGAGATTATCTCTGAATCATCGACCTCGATACTGTCTATCTCTGCTTGATTGAGGAAGAGTTTCTGGATGGCCAACTGCTCAGGTATAACGCAATAGGGGTCGCCATCAATGTCACGGCGTTCAGACAAAGCGGCAAGACGTTCCTCCTCCACCTCCGATTTAAGAATCGCTTCGTCTCCTACTACCCAGACCACCTGGTCTATTATGTTGTCCTGTGAGAACAACATGGCAGGGAAGATTAAGGACAGCAGGATAACAGTTGTTTTGACTATAAGACTTCTACGCATTCGTTTAAACTAATCATTTCATTCACAGCGGCGAAGCAAGGTTCTCCATCCTTGCTTCACTGCCTATTCATTTAACAGTCAGCGAAAATAATCATTTTTTCCTCACCGCGCCTTTGCTTTTAGATAATTTAGACATCTGGGGCAAACGCTATCAATCACTCATGCCTGTCTGGATACTTGACACGCCCACGCTCAAGGGCGGAATTGTAAAGGTCTTCCTTGACGGAACGTATGAAGGCGACTTTCTGCTCATTGCGCATGGACTCTCTGATTTCATCTTCCGCCAATTCGTATGGCATCACGCTGCCTTTGGGCAAAAAACTGTCCACATACAGTAGATACACATAAGACGAGTCCTCGGTCTGCATCAGTCCGTTTATGCTTTGAGACGTTTCCAACCTTTCACCAAACGGCGACCTCTCACCCACTGCGTCAAGTCCCATCCACTGATTGCGGAAATAGAGGTAGCCCGCCGCTTGTTTCAACGACAGCCGTTCCAATTCGTCACGACGCGCATCATTGCCAATCAGACGCTTGGCCGTCCTGATGTCTGGCGTTCCCTTGCGCAGCTTCATAAACACACCTTTTGCCGCAGGCCGCTCCAAGCGGTAGGATTCCCTGCTGCCATCATAGCGTGATTTGACCGAATCGTCAGGGATGAGCATATCGGCGTTTTCCTCTATGAGATTGTTCTGATAGTAGTTTATAATCAGGTTCTTACGGTAATCTTCCACCAGTCTGTCAATCAGCCCTGCATCAGAGACATTAGACTTAGCCTTTTCGTAAAACAAGACTTCCTCAGCCCACGTCCGTACATACTCTTCGACAAAATGTGCGCTGTCCTCACTACTTGCAGTCTCAGGCACAAGACCCTCGACGTCGTCCCAATAAAGCACGTTGCCATCGACGACAACGAGAGGTGTCGCCCCGTCAATCACCGTTTCCTGCCGGCATGACGACAGAAGTGCCATCGACACGACCAACTGCAACAACAGTAAAGAAACGACAGGAGCAGGTCTGCCCTGCTCCCTCGTCACATCAATGGTTGTTGACTGTCTTGAGGACATCTTGATGGATGATGATTTGATCGGCATACTTCTTCCTCAGGCTCTCCACCCACTCTTTTTCAAGGTAGTTTTGATAATCGGCCGAGACCTGGCCACGCACGTCGCGGAAATCCTCCGGTTTGCGCTTGAGCAGCTTGCCATATATAAAGGTATAGGGGAAACCTTCCGGCTGCTCGAATGCCTCGCCCTTGAATTTGAAGAAATCGACATACTTATTGTCCCCCTTGACATAGAGACCTCGCTCCACTTTGACCAACTTCACTGAATCTGACATAAATGCCTTGCGAACCTCCGACACCCAGTCAGCATAGTCCTCACCCTTGAGCAACTGCTTCACTGGTTTCTCCAACGAGTCACTGACGCAATGCACGACCAGGCCTTTGAAGTGGGGTTCATCCCACCGGTAATCACGGCGGGGTACGCCTCCAGCCCCTCCTCGTCAGACGAAGCCTTGTTCCACACCTCGCGGTTGCTTATGTCAAAGAGCAGGATGCCGTCACGGTATTCGTTGACCAGCAAGGCAAACTCAGGATATTTGTCCTCAAGCCTTGAATCCTCGTAGTCGAGCACCACCCTGTCCCTGTACAAATCCATCAGGCGGCTCAGCACGACGGCACGGCTACCCCTGTTAAGACGCGAATTGCCGTTGACAAAATCCATGAATCCCTGGACACCGTATTGCCTGCCATCGAGGGTGAACAGCACATCATCCCTCCCCGCGAGCGCGGCGACATAAGCCGAGTCACCCAGCTGCGCGTCGGGAGCAAGACCAAGCAGCATCTCATAGGCCTGCTGGTCGGTGGCACTCATCGCATACTCCTTCTTCAGGCGGGCAATCAACGCCTTCTGCCCCTTGTCATTCTCGCCCATGCGGTTGAGCATCATGACTATCTGGTCATGCTTCACATCGTATGGTTCAATCAGCTTATGCTCAAAACGCTTGACGATGTGTATGCCGACGGGCGTGACAAACGGCCTGCTGACCTCGCCGTCAGCCATTGCGAAGATTTTGTCCTCGAATGCCGGAATCGTCTGCCGCATCCCGACCCAACCGAGCTCACCCCCGCGCTGGGCGGAAGCCTTGTCGTCTGAATAGGTCTTGGCCAACTCGGCGAAGTCAGCCCCTGCCATGATGGCGGCATAGAGTGAATCCATCTGCGCCATGGCCTCATCGACGACGCTCTGTGCGGCATCCTGTGAGATATGCTTGTAGATATGCGCCACGTGCACCTTGCCACGGTCAGGACGGCGGTCGGTCATCTTGATGACGTGGTAGCCGAAACGCGACCTCACCGGCAGGCTTATCTCCCCGGGCTGCAACTCATAGACGGCCGCCTCGAATGACGGCACCATCTGCAACGCCGTGAAATAGCCGAGGTCGCCGCCGTTGTACTTGACAGACGGGTCGTCGGACATCAGCTTGGCGGTCTCCTCGAAGTCGGCACCCGACTTCAACAGCTCATAGACCTCCATCGCCCGGCCATAGGCACGCAGCGTGTCGGCAGGAAGTGCGCCCTCGGGACAGTCAATCAGGATATGCGACGCGCGGACATTCTCCTTGAGCCTCTCGTAGACGCGGCGCACATACTCCTCGTCCGCCTCCTTGTCCGTCAGGTAGCCCTTGGCCAGCTGTGCGCGGTAGCCCTCAAACTCCTTGATGAACGCCTGCGTCGTGTCGATGCCCGCGTTCTCGGCCTCAAGCACCTTGAGCTTGAAGTTGACAAACATACCGACATACTCGTCCAGGTCTTTCTTCTCGACGGTCGAGGCCGAGTTGTTCTTATTATATATGTACTCAAACTCCGAGCGTTTGATTTCCTTCCCCCCGATTTCCATCACGACCGGGTCGGTCTGGCCCTGTGCGTTGGCCGCCAGAGCCATCGCCAAGGGGAGTGCCAGGGATAACAGTCTTTTCATATCTATCACTTGTCTAATGTTTTATTGTTCTATTCGGTGGGCAAAAATAATCAAATTGCCCATTCATGCCACCCGCCCCGGGTCTTTTCGCCGCGCGGCACCCGTCACTCGAAGTAGAATGTCAACGCTATCGACCTCGACATGGCGCGGTCAACCGACTGGGTGAAGCGGTACATATACTTGTCCGTCAAGTCGTTCCTGTTCTTGTTGATGATGTCCACCACGCCGAAGCAGAACTTCAGCTCGGGTATCAGCTTGAAGAACGGCAGGTAGATGTCGCAACCCAGCCCTATCTCGATTTGCATATCAAAGGTGTTGACGCGCAGCTCCTTCTGCTTCGGCGTGGTGAGGTTGAATATCGGCGCTGCACCCGCCACGACATAGGGGCGGAAGTTGTTGACCCTCTCGGCCGCGAATTTGAAGTTGACCGGCACGCTGACGTAGCACGACCGCATCTGCATATAACGCCGCTCGCCCGTCACCGCCTCCTTGAACACCACCTTGCGGTCGCCGAAGTAGAGGGAGGGCAGCAACCTCGCCGCGATGTGCTTGTGCAGGTACATCTCGCCCAGCACCCCGACCTGGAAGCCCGGCAGGTACTCGTTGACATCCATGAACCACGACTGCCCGTCCTCGGTGACGAAGCCGTTGTTGACAAACTCCATGTCCTGCATATGCACGCCGATGAAGAAGCCGTAGTGGAACCTCCGCTGGTCGATGTAGGGACGTATCTGCACCTTCTGCATCTGCGCCACCGACGGCAACAGACACAGGAGCAACGCCAATGTCAGCAAAACCCTCTTCACCCTGTCATCGTTTTCTCTACAAACGCGGGAAAGCCACATTTTATTGCCCCGTCCCGCCGCTCAGGACGGGAGAAAAGCCGCACCGCCCCGCCGGCAAACCCCGATGTCGCCAGGCATAAACCTCGGAATGGTCAGTCATAAAGTAAAAACAAAACTTCTGAATATTAAAACAAAAGTTTTGTTTTTATAAACAAAACTTTTGAATATACTTTTCATCAGACCACATGGAAGTTTGCCCCCGACCACCCGCAAATCCATGCCCGACCTCCCACCATTTTCCCCCAGGACACAGCCGCCAGCAGCACGCCGACTGACAAAAACAGCAAGCCGGGGCACGGCCGCCAACACCTTTGGCAGAAACGGCTGACACTTTGTCACCCACGGCACGGCATCAGCCCCGCGAGGCGGAATGGCACGCTTTTGGCAAAAGCAAGGGTGAGCCCTCGCAAGAGGAGCATCGGACGACAAATTGTGTTACATTTAAAAATAAAGGATCATTATGAACGTTAAACCATTGGCAGACAGGGTGATCATCCTCCCTGCACCAGCTGAAGAGAAGACCATCGGCGGCATCATCATCCCCGACACCGCCAAAGAGAAACCGCTGAAAGGCGAAGTCAAAGCTGTCGGCAACGGCACTAAGGACGAAGAGATGGTGCTCAAGGTCGGCGACCAAGTGCTCTACGGCAAATACTCAGGCACGGAAATCGAGCTTGACGGCGAGAAATACCTCATCATGAGGCAAAGCGACGTGCTCGCCATCCTGGGATAAGACAAAACAAGACTAACATCTTAAAACAAAACGAATCATGGCTAAAGACATCCTTTTTAACATAGACGCCCGCGACCAGCTCAAGAAAGGCGTCGACGAGCTTGCAAACGCAGTCAAAGTCACACTCGGCCCCAAGGGACGCAACGTGATTATCGAAAAGAAATTCGGCGCACCGCACATCACCAAGGACGGCGTGACCGTCGCCAAGGAGATTGAACTCGCCGACCCGTTCATGAACACCGGCGCACAACTCGTCAAGTCAGTGGCATCAAAGACCGGCGACGACGCAGGTGACGGCACCACGACTGCGACAGTGCTCGCACAGTCAATCGTCAACGTGGGCCTGAAGAACGTGACCGCAGGGGCAAACCCGATGGACCTGAAGCGCGGCATCGACAAGGCGGTAGCAACAGTTGTCGAGTCAATCAAAAAGCAAGCCGAGAAGGTGGGCGACAACTACGACAAGATAGAGCAAGTCGCATCAGTCTCCGCCAACAACGACCCTGAGATAGGCAAACTCATCGCCGACGCAATGCGCAAAGTCTCAAAGGACGGCGTGATAACCATCGAGGAGGCAAAGGGCACGGACACGACTATCGGTCTCGTCGAGGGTATGCAGTTTGACCGTGGCTACCTCTCTTCTTATTTCGTCACCGACACCGAGAAGATGGAGTGCCAGATGGAGAACCCCTACATCCTCATATACGACAAGAAAATATCCAACCTCAAGGATATGCTCCCGATTCTCGAACCCGCAGTGCAGACAGGCCGCCCGCTGCTCATCATAGCAGAGGACGTGGACAGCGAGGCATTGACCACACTCGTCGTCAACCGCCTGCGCTCCAACCTCAAGATCTGTGCTGTCAAGGCTCCAGGCTTCGGGGATCGCAGAAAAGAAATGTTGCAAGACATCGCGATATTGACCCACGGAGTCGTGATAAGCGAAGAGCGCGGCCTCAGGCTTGACCAAGCCACCATGGAGATGCTTGGCACAGCCGAGAAAGTCACCATCACCAAAGACAACACGACCATCGTCAACGGCGGCGGCGACAAGGAACTCATCAAGGAGCGTTGCAACCAAATCAAGGCACAAATCAAGACCACAACGTCAGACTACGACAAAGAGAAACTCCAGGAACGCCTTGCCAAGTTGTCAGGCGGCGTGGCAGTGCTCTATGTCGGCGCGGCTTCAGAGGTTGAGATGAAAGAAAAGAAAGACAGGGTAGACGATGCCCTCTGCGCAACCCGTGCGGCAATCGAGGAAGGCATCGTCCCAGGCGGCGGCGTGGCCTATATCCGTGCCATCGAATCACTTGAAGGACTCAAAGGTGACAACGACGACGAGCAGACTGGTATAGAAATCATCAAGCGCGCCATCGAAGAACCTCTCCGCCAGATTGTAGTCAACGCCGGAAAAGAAGGTGCTGTCGTCGTGCAAAAGGTGCGTGAAGGCAAAGGCGACTTCGGCTACAACGCACGTCTCGACCGTTACGAAAACCTCCATGCGGCAGGTGTCGTTGACCCGGCCAAGGTAGCAAGGGTCGCATTGGAGAATGCCGCATCAATCGCAGGTATGTTCCTTACGACCGAATGCGTGATTGTCGAGAAGAAAGAAGACAAGCCCGAGATGCCGATGGGTGCAGCCGGCATGGGCGGAATGGGCGGCATGATGTAATCGTCCACAGCGACTTAACACACATAACACTCAATGCAAAGGGGCGTGTCCGACGGACACGCCCCTTTCTTTTCGCCTTGCTGTAAGCGGCAGGGATAGACACATCCATGCCCAGCATCACAAGTCATCGCGGTGGACAGGCATGGTCATGCAACGCAACCCGCCACCTCCACGCGCCAGCTCCGAGACATCGAGCGTGATGAAGAACTTGCCACAGCCATTGACATCCACCTTTCCATCTATCACATCGGCAGCCTTGATGATTTCAAAGCCGGCTTTGCTCATCGCCTCGGCGGTGTAGTAGTTGCGGGCATACCCCAACACCTTGCCAGGACCGACTGCAAAAAAGTTAGCCCCGCTGTGCCACTGCTCGCGTTGCTGGTTGACAGGGATGTCACCACCGCAGAATATCGGTTGGAGTTCCATCCCGACGGCAGCCAACGCCTCGAGCAGACCCGGTTCCTGCCGCACACCGGCCTGTCGTCCGTCGCATATCCTGACGTGGAGCGTGCGGAACTGGCGTTTGTCCATTATGACGGGTTCGTAGATGACACACTTGTCCTTGTCCACCATCGTGAACACCATGTCGAGATGGATAAAGGACTCAAGCGAGCGGGGCAGCTCCTGGACGAAGACGTGCACCTCCCTGCCGCCCGCCCTCTTGGCAAGCTGGTCGATGAAAGCATCGATGGCGCGCGGCGTAGTCCTAAGGCCGCAACCGACGACAATCACATCCTCGCGCAACATCAACACATCTCCGCCCTCGACAGTCACCTTGCGGTCGCCGCCACTGTCATAGGGAGCGACATCCATCACCTCGGTCTGGAACTCTGGAGTAAAGTCGAAAATGGACTTCATGATGACCGATTCCCTCTCCCTCACCGCATTTGCCATGCGGCCGGCCAGCACCTTGCGCCCGACGGACATGGATGAATCGCGGGTGAAGAAGAAGTTGTACATCGGGACAAGCAGGTAGCGGTCCTTGCTGAAGAAGCGTTCCACATTGTCACGGTCAAACTCGACCCCCTCGACCAGCAAACCCGCAAGGGTGCGGGCATCGGTGTCGAGGAGCAAATCCTTGAGCCTGCGCCCGTGCTTCTTCTCATTTATCGACGGCTCGATTGCCTCGATGCGGTCGAGCACTTGCTGCTTGGCCGACGCATCCTCCAGGACCCGCGCCAGGAGATCGCGCACCTCGTAGGTTGCAGCAAAGCGTGACAAAATGTCAGATATCATTGCATATTCGCGATGCGCCACCGACATATTGATGATGTCACTGAACAACGCGCCCTCGGTCTCGGTGGGTGCCATGCTCGACACCTCAGCCCCGGGCGAATGGATTATGACACCACGCAGGCGGCCTACCTCGGAATAGACTTTCACATTCAGTAAAGGATTCATAAACTATTTATTTTAAAAGCGTTGCAATGTTGCCAAATTTACACCAAAATAAATCCAAAGCAAAACGGCAGCAACATTTATTGTCCGCACAGGCGGCCTGGCAGCCGCCGTCACGGCATGGGAAAGTGGCGGGGAGGCATGAAAAGTCTGTTTTTAGCCTAAAAACATATATTTTAAGGTTAAAAATATATAGATTGAGGTTGAAAATATATAGATTTAACCTAAAAACAGACTTTCCATCCTGCCCCGCCGGCTTTTTATGCGATGTGCCGGGAACGATATGGGATATTTAACACTGCACAACCGCACCTTTTCACTACCTTTGTGCGCATTACACCAACCAGCATTCCATTTGGATTCAAAGAACTACAAGATTGGCATCATCGGGCTGGGCTACGTCGGCCTGCCACTGGCGTGCCTTTTCGCCACGAGGCACAAGGTCGTCGGCTATGACATCGACCGCGACCGCGTGGAACAATTGTGCAAAGGCATCGACAGGACTGGCGAGGCCGGCGACGAGTCGTTGCGCAACGCCATCGCGCACGGGATGCGTTGCACGACGGCAATCGACGACCTGCGCTGTTGCAACGTCTATGTCGTGACCGTGCCAACCCCCATCGACGGCAACAGGCAGCCCGACCTCGCCCCGCTCATCGCGGCCAGCAGGAGCATCGGGCAGGTCATCTCGCGCGGGGACTTGGTGGTCTATGAGTCAACCGTCTACCCCGGCGTGACCGAGGAGATATGCGTGCCGGAGATTGAACGGGTGTCGGGCCTCAGGCTCAACGTGGATTTCTGCGCAGGCTACTCCCCCGAGCGCATAAACCCCGGGGACAAGGTGCACCGCGTGGAGAACATACGGAAAATCACGTCAGGCTCAACGCCGGCGGCGGCGGATGAAATTGACGCAATCTACAACTCCGTCCTCAAAAACGGCACGCACAAAGCACCGTCAATAAAGGTCGCCGAGGCCGCCAAAATCATAGAAAACACGCAGAGGGACGTTAACATCGCGCTGATGAACGAACTGGCGAAGATTTTCAATGCGATGGGCATCGACACGTGCGACGTACTCGCGGCGGCAAGGACCAAATGGAACTTCATCGACATCCGCCCGGGACTGGTCGGAGGACACTGCATCAGCGTAGACCCCTACTACCTCATCCAGCGCGCCAAGCTGAGCGGCGTGCTGCCGCGTGTGATGACCGAGGCGCGGAGGATAAACGACTCGATGGGCGACTACGTGGCCAACCAGGCCATACGTCTGATGAACCTGCACGATGTCCGCGTCAAAGATGCGGCGGTGCTGCTCCTCGGCTTCGCTTTCAAAGAGAACTGCCCCGACACACGCAACACCAAGGTGGCGGACATTTACCACACTTTCAGCCAGTACACCGGCCGCATCACCGTCTACGACCCATGGGTTGACGCGGCGGTGGTCAAGGCATCATTCGGCATCGACATTGCCACCGATGACATCGAGGAGTGTCAGGCACGATTTGACTGCATCGTGCTGTGCACGGCGCACGACATTTTCAAGACGATGGACCTGCACCGCCTGCTCGCCAAGGGAGGTGTCATTTATGATGTCAAGGGGGTGCTGCCCGAGGGGATGTACGACAAGAGGCTGTGACACCGCGCCACAGGCATCGGCACAGCACACGACCATCCACAAACACGCACGGTCTGGCGTGGCACGGCTTTTGCACTCAATCAAAACAAACAGACACAAAAGATGGTAACAGAATTCTCACAACAGATATCACAGACGCTCGTCCACAGCAAGGAGGAAGCATCGCGGTTGCACAGCCGTTACGTGACGACCGAGTGCCTGATGCTGGGGATGCTGAGGGACACCACCTACAAGGCGTGCCTCATCCTCACCGCCATGGGCATCAACCTCGACAAGCTGAGGATAGAGATCGAGCGTTTCCTCGAAGCCACCTCCGACCCCTCACTCGTCGAGCGGGCTGACGTGGCACTCAACCAAGCGACCACCGCCACACTGCGCGGCGCGTTGCAGGAGGCACAACGCCTCGACTCACCAACGGCGGGGACCGAGCATCTGCTGCTCTCAATCCTCAACGCCAACAATTCTTTCACGAGCGACGTACTGAAGAGGATGGGCATAGACTATGACAAAGTGAAGGATGCCGTCAAGGGCAAGGAAGAGGAGAAACAGGACTTCGAGATGTCATTCAGCGACGACGACGAGATGACCGACGCTCCCCGTGGACAGAAGACCGCCCGCCGCGACGACAGCAAGACGGCCACGCCGACACTCGACCAGTTCTGTACCGACCTGACCGCGCTTGCGGCACAAGGCGGCCTCGACCCTGTCGTGGGACGTGAAAGGGAGATAATGCGCGTCTCGCAAATCCTCAGCCGCCGCAAGAAGAACAACCCCGTGCTCATCGGCGAACCCGGCGTAGGCAAATCGGCCATCGTCGAGGGGCTGGCTATCCGCATCAGGCAGCACAACGTCTCACACGTACTGTTTGACAAGAGGGTGCTGTCGCTCGACCTTGCATCGCTCGTGGCAGGGACGAAGTACCGTGGGCAATTCGAGGAAAGGATGAAAAACCTCATCAATGAACTCAAGGCCAACAAAAACGTCATCCTCTTCATCGACGAACTGCACACCATCGTCGGGGCAGGCTCGGCAGCCGGCTCGATGGACACGGCCAATATGCTCAAACCGGCATTGGCACGCGGCGAAATCCAGTGCATAGGCGCGACGACAAGCGAGGAATACAGGAAAATCATCGAGAAAGACGGCGCACTCGACCGCCGATTCCAGCGCGTAGTCGTCGAGGAACCGACGGCGGAGGAGACCCTCACGATACTCACCAATATAAAAGACCGCTACGAGGACTTCCACAACGTCACCTACACTCCCGACGCCATCAAGGCTTGCGTCGAACTGTCGCAACGCTACGTCACAGGCCGCGCTTTCCCCGACAAGGCCATAGACGTGATGGATGAGGCGGGAGCGCGGGCACACTCGCTCAACGTCACCCTGCCAGACAACCTCAAGCAGATGGAACTCGAACTCGACGCGCTCAGGAAAAGCAAACAGGACGCGATCGACCGCCAGGACTTCGAGACTGCGGCAAACATAAGGGACAACGAGCGGCGCACGCAAATCCAGCTCCTCGAAGCCCGCAACGACTGGGAGAGCAGCCTCAAGTCCAACAAGCAAGTCATCGACACCGATGTCATCGAGGGCATCGTGTCAGACATGACGGGCATCCCCGTCCAGCGTCTCGCCAAGAGCGAGAGGGAACGCCTCATCGGCATGGCCGCCTCGTTGAAGTCCAAGGTCATAGGCCAGGACAAAGCCATCGACACCATCTGCAAATCAATCATCAGAAACCGTGTCGGCATCAATAACACCGCCAAGCCCATCGGCGTCTTCCTATTCCTCGGCCCGACAGGCGTGGGCAAGACCTACCTGGTCAAGCAACTCGCCCAATTCATGTTCGGCGACAGCAACGCGCTCATCCGCATCGACATGAGCGAATACACCGAGAAGTACAACGTCTCGCGCCTCGTCGGCGCGCCCCCGGGCTATGTCGGCTACGACGAGGGAGGGCAACTCACCGAGCAAGTCCGCAAGCGGCCATACTCCATAATCCTCCTCGACGAAATCGAGAAAGCACACAGCGAGGTCTACAACCTCCTGCTCCAGATAATGGACGAGGGCCGTCTGACCGACAGCTACGGACGCACCGTCGATTTCAAGAACACGATAGTCATCATGACATCCAACATCGGCTCGCGACAGTTGAAGGATTTCCCCGTCCGCATCGGGTTCGACCGCTCCGAGGAGAGCAACCGCAGCTACTCAGACGACGTGATGAGGAAATCGCTTAACCGCACATTCTCCCCCGAGTTCATAAACCGCCTCGATGAGATAGTCACCTTCGCCTCCCTGTCACGCGACTCGCTCAAGTCCATAGTGCACCTCGAGATAGCCGACCTCGCATCGCGCGTCGCACACCTCGGGCACACGCTGGTGACGGACGAGAGTGTCGCCGACTACATCATCACACGCGGCTACGACCCGCAATTCGGGGCGCGCCCGCTCAAGCGGTGCATCCAGGACAATCTGGAGGACCCTATCTCGCTCAAGCTCCTCGGCAGCGACGAGCGGCACTACACCATCCGCGCCCACGCAGCGGACGACGGCAGCGCCATCACCATAGACCTCGAGCCAAAGCACGAAGTCACGACACAACCCTGACCGCACGCCTGTCGCGGCGACGCACACCCAGAGGCGGGACATCACGACGT
>CALNGU010000040.1 GCA_939800445.1 uncultured Bacteroidaceae bacterium
CCCCGCCCTTGCCCCACGCCGCCATCACTGCGGGCAAAACCATGCGATGTCAGGAGCAAAGCCGCATGAGGTCAGGCAGAAAGTTCGCCACCCCTAAGGGAAAAGTTCATTCAAAAGTTTTGTTTTAATATTCAGAAGTTTTGTTTTTACTTTTCCCTTAGGAATAGACAACTTCATGCACGGGGGAAGCGGATTTCATGCCAAGGGCAACGGGATTTATGGTCGGGACATACACCGAAAAAAGCCTTGCCGAGCGGGTTCAAGCACCGCGTGGCAAGGCTTCCGTCATGGTTTGACTGGCAGCAAAGGGGTGAGTGGCAGGAGGTTTCACTCCAAATCCACCACCGTGATGCCCGCGCCGCCAAACTGGACGTGCTCGTCCTTGTAGGAACGGACACCTGGCACTGTGTCGAGGTAGTTGCGTATGAGCGTGCGGAGGATGCCCCCGCCCGTGCCGTGGAGTATGCGGACGCGGCCTGCACCGACCTGAATGGCGTCGTCGATGAAGTAGGTGACGGCCTGCACGGCCTCATCGCCGCGCATCCCGCGCACGTCGATGTCCTGGCGGAAGTTGAGCCGTTTGTCGTGCATCTCGTCCTGTGTCTGGCGGGTGAGAAAGGAGGTGGCGCGGCTCGTGTCGGATGCCGGCTGCGGGGCGGAGGCGCGGTCGAGGCGGTCGGTCTTGACGCTGAGTTGCATCATGCCGCACTGCACGCGGGCAGTCGTGCCTTGCAGGGCGATGATTTGCCCGACGGTGGACTGGCCGCGCAGCTTGACGTGGTCGCCGACGGCGAGCGGTGCTTCCTTGGGGACTGGCGCGGCGGCTGCGGGGCGCGAGGGTTTGCCCTTGCCCTTGCGCTCGGCGCGGCGGCGCAGCTGCTCCATCTTGCGGGCAATCGCCTGCTCGCGCTCGTCGTCGGCGGTGTCGGCGGCCAGTGCCTCCTTGACCGTGTCGAGCTGCTGGCGTGCCTGGCGCGTCGCCTCGCGGTCGGCCTGCGCCTCACGTATGGCGCGGATGGTGCTTTCGACGGCAGAGTTTGACTTGCGGATGATTTCCCCGGCCTCCTCCTTGGCACGGTCGATGATTTCGCGGCGCGAGGCGCGCAGGGCGGCAATCTGCTTTTCGTATTCGGCGACCGTCTCCTCCAGCTGTTTCTCGCGTTGGCGGATGCTCTGGCGTTTGTTCTCCCAGTAGCGTTTGTCGCGCACTATGTCCTGGAGGTACTTGTCGGCATTGACGTAGTCGCTGCCCACGATTTCCGAAGCCTCCTTGATTACGTCCTCGGGGAGGCCTGTCTTGCGCGCTATCTCTATGGCAAACGAGCTGCCGGGGTTGCCGATGCGGAGCTGGAAGAGCGGCTTCATCAACGCCCGGTCGTAGAGCATCGCGCCGTTGACCACTCCCTCGTTGTCCTCGGCAAAGTGCTTGAGGTTCTGGTAGTGGGTTGTTATTATGCCGAATGTGCGGTTGTCGTTGAAGCGGCGCAAGACGGCCTCGGCTATCGCTCCGCCTATCTGCGGCTCGGTGCCGCCGCCGAATTCGTCGATGAGCAGGAGGCTGCGGGCGTTGCAGCCGCGTATCATATTCTTCATGTTCAGCAGGTGCGACGAGTAGGTGCTGAGGTCGTTCTCGATGGACTGCTCGTCGCCGATGTCGATGAAGATGCTTTCAAACAGTCCCATGCGGCTGCCCTCGCCCATGGTCACGGGGAGGCCGCACTGGAGCATATACTGCAACAGTCCGACGGTCTTGAGGCAGACCGACTTGCCCCCGGCGTTTGGGCCGGAGATGACGAGTATGCGGCGGTCGCCGTCAAGCTCTATGTCAAGCGGCACGACTTGCTTGCCCTGCTTGCGCAAGGCCAGCATGAGCAGCGGGTGCACCGCCATCGTCCAGTCGATGAGACATCGACGCTCGATGGATGGCTTGACCGCACCGATCTCGCGGGAAAACATTGCCTTGGCACGGATGAAATCGACCTCGGCCAAGTAGTCGTAGGCCGCCCGCAACCCCTCCAATTCGGGACGGATGCTGTCGGCAAACTGCATGAGGATGCGGATTATCTCGCGCCGCTCCTCACGCTCCAGCTCGCGGACACGGTTGTTGGCCTCGACGACTTCGGTCGGTTCGACATAGACAGTCTTGCCGCTGGCCGATTCGTCGTGGACTATCCCACGGATTTTCTTCTTCAAACCGGGCGCAACGGGGATTACCAAGCGGCCGTCACGCATCGCCGGCGAGGCATCCTTATCGACCAACCCCTCCGACTGCGCCTGCCGCAGGATGGAATTAAGGCTGCGCGAGATGCTTGCCACCGCCGATTCGAGTTCGTGGCGGATGCGTGCCAGCCCCGGGGAAGCGTTGTCGCGGATGTGGCCATATTTGTCGATGATGCGGTCGATGTCCCTCACTATGGCGGGAAACGTCGCCACGCCCTCTGACATCGCCGCAAGGGCCGGATAGGCTGCCGCCTTTTCTTCACGGGAGAAGAACGAGACGACCTCGCCTATCGTTTGCAGCGAGCGGCGGAGGTCAAACAATTCGCCCTCGTCCATCCACGCCCCCTCGACCCGCACCTTGTGCAACTGCTCCCGGGTGTCGCAATAATGCCCGTCAGGGAAACTGTCGTCGCCATCGATGATGGACATGAATTCCACGACACGGTCTATGCGCACCACCACCTCGTCATGCCGCGACGTGAAGTCCATGCCATCGACCTTCTCACGTGCATAGCCGCTGGCACAGCGTGCCTTGACCATGGCGCGGATGTCGTTGAAACCTATCTTTTCTTCAAAATTCGTGGGATAAATCATTGCATTCTGTCTGGTTCAAGGTGCAAAGGTAGGGAAAAAAGACAGTCGGCACACCTCATGCACGCTGCACGGATGCGCCGACTGGATTAGGAAACGGTTGCCACAACACTGCCACTACTCAAACCTCACACGCCCGAAAAAGTCGGGGCGGTGGAAATCCGGATGGTCGATGGTTATGGGATTCCACGAGAGGAAATGGGGCGTGGACAGTTCATCACCGCACTTATAGAAGTTGGCCGTCACTTCCAACCCTGACAAAGACTTGATGTCATGCTTGAACCAGAAGGATGACGGGACGACCAGGCTCAGTTCCCATTGCCCGACAGGCCGTTCGTCGAAAGTCTGACGACCGAGCGTGGCGTAGCGTTTGACCGAATCAAGCACCCTGCCCGGTGCGGCCTCGCGCCCCTCACGGTTCTTGCCACAGCAGAGCAGCACCGTGCCTATACAATTGGTCTCAAGGTTGTAGTAGTAGCCGTCGTCCGATGGGCTTGAGAAGAACTCCACGCAAGAGTCCGTCCACACCCGACCGAGGTCGTCGCCGTATGCGGCGCGGCTGGTCCGCTCATTGACCACATAGTGCAACAGGATGCAAGTGCCCGTGTGCGCGATGCGGAATTTCACCTCGGGACGATAGGGGAATTCGCCCCAATTGACTGTGCCGATGGTCTCAGCTTGCACCCCGGCCCGATCGAGAAGCCCCTTGACTTGCTGCGGGTCAGGCTCTGCATCCACCTGGATGCGTGGTGCGACGATGTGTTTCATATTAATAAAGGTATTATGGTCAGGCGTACCGCACGGCTACTTGTAGTCTGCGACAAACGCCTTCATTTCCGGATAGCGATTGCGCACGCTTTCAAACAATTTGAACTGGGCCTTGGCACGCACGAGGTTGTGATTGTCGTACTGCGTCTTGAAATAGTTGTCCCCGTCAAGATAGTCGGCAAGGAAACGCACTCCTGTCATGTAGGGGAACAATGCCGCAGCATAGTGCAAGTTGCCCCTCTCGCTCTCGGTCAGGAACGAGGATGCCGACTCCAGATAGCCCTTTGCAAATGCGCGGAAGATGTCCATGTTGAAGTCCACATTGTCAAGATTGGGGTCGTCCTCCAAGCCTGTGTTGGCGGCGGTGCGCAGGAAGTCGCCGAAGTCAGAGAAGACAAAACTCGGCATTACCGTGTCAAGGTCGATGACGCAAAGCACGTTGCCGTCCTTGTCGAAAAGCATATTGTTCACCTTTGTGTCGCAGTGGCAGATGCGCTTGGGCAGTTTGCCCTCACGGTGCAGACGCTCGGCAAGGCACATCTCGTCGGCGAATGCCAGATAGCGGTCCACGACGTCACGCGCCCCGGCAAGACGCCCTATCTTGTCGGCATCGATGGCATCATGCAATTGCTTGAGGCGGAACTCCATGTTGTGAAAGTCCGGAATCGTCTCGCCCAGCTCCTCATCGATGTCGGCAAGCATTGACTGGAAATCGCCAAACGCCCGTCCGGCGCAATAGGAATACTCCGGATTGACGCTCTCATGAGTGTAGGAGTCGCTGATGAACACCATCACGCGCCAATAGTTGTCACCGTCGAAATAGTAGGTCTTGTCGCCACAATGCGTGAATCGCAACACTTTGCGGTCGATGTCCTCCTCATTGCGCTCGACGAGCTTCTTCCTGATGTGCGCAGTCACCTTCTCGATGTTGTTTTGCAACAACTCCACGTCGCGGAAAACGTTGTGGTTTATGCGCTGCAACACATAGGCGCGGCCACGCGAGTCGGTGTCAACCTCATAGGAGTCGTTGATCAGTCCCGACCCCAGAGGCTTGATGTCCACTATTTCACCGTCTATGTCAAAATGCGACACTATGTCTTTCAATCGATTATCCATGCCTTATATTTTAGTATATTGCCACAAAGGTAAATATTTTATAACACAAGCCCCAAGACACCTTGTTATTTTTATTCGACCAGCGCAACTCCAAGTAACGAAATAGCACACCACGACAGCGACATTGTGTGCATCGCGGTAAACATCCAGACACAGGGCACAGGGAATAACACAAAAAAGCCAAACCCTTGCTTATCAAAGATTTGGCTCTTCAGATTGTTGCGGAGGCGCGACTCGAACGCACGACCTTTGGGTTATGAGCCCAACGAGCTACCAACTGCTCCACTCCGCGATTTCTTTCTGACCGCGAAAGTAGGCATTCCTGCCGTATCTGCAAAGAGATCAATCAATATATTAACAACATTTAACCTTACTCCCTCGCCATCCCATGTCACAGCGCACGGCATTGCACGCTGGCGCAAAAAGCATAGTATGCAAACAGCCAAAACATTGCATGGTAAACGCAAAAACATCGTATGCTACACATGGAATCATACGATGCTTTTGCAGTCATCATCTGATGCCCCCAACATGGCACGGCGGCCAGTGGCTGCGGGCATAGCGGCTCAGAGGAGATCAATCACTCGCTCGAGATGCACGGCATTTGACCCCTTGATGAGGATAGTGCGGTCAACGAGCGGGTTGGACTTCAGGTAATTGGCAAAAGCGACCACATTGGGGAAGCATTTGAAACGGTTGTCGGTCTCGGCAAACTGCGTGCCGATGAGGATGACATCGGTGAAACCGTACTCGACAAGCATCTCTATGACCTTCTGGTGCTCGGCCGCGCTCTCAACGCCAAGCTCCCTCATGTCGCCGAGGATGAGTGTCTTGTTCTCGCCATTCAATTTCTTGAAGTTCGCGATTGCGGCCGACATACTCGTGGGGTTGGCGTTGTAGGCATCGATGATGAGCCTGTTGGCCGCCGTGCGGCGGAACTGCGAGCGGTTGTTTGAGGGGGAATAGCTCTCGAGTGCCATCTTGATGTGCTTGGCATCCACGCCGAAGAAACGTCCCACGGCGACTGCCGCCATGGCATTCTCGAAGTTGTAGGAGCCGATGAGCTTGGTCTTGACCTCGGTGTACTCGCCATTCTTGCCCGCCTTCCAGCGGAATGACAGGAATGGGTCGCACGAGACAATCGAGCCATTGACATACAGGCCGTCGGCCGTGCCGTAACGAATCTTCAGCAAGCCGTCGGCCATCTCGTCAATACATTTATTTTCGTTGTTGACAAACGCCGTGCCGTCCTCCTTGGTGCGGAGGTAGTCGAACAACTCGCCCTTGGTGCGCTTGACCCCCTCGAATGAGCCGAAGCCCTCAAGGTGCGCTTTGCCAATGTTGGTGATGAGCCCGAAGTTTGGCTCGACGATGTCCGCCAGCTTGGCTATCTCCCCGGGATGGCTTGCACCCATCTCGACGACGGCAAGGTTGTGGCGGTTGGTCATCTGCAACAAGGTGAGCGGCACGCCGATGTGGTTGTTGAGGTTGCCTTGGGTGTAGAGCACGTTGTGCACCTCGGAGAGCACCGTGGCGATGAGTTCCTTGGTCGTGGTCTTGCCATTGGTGCCGGTGATGGCCAGTATCTTTATCCCGAGCACCCGCCTGTGATGGTTGGCGAGGCGTTGCAGCGTGTCAAGGCAGTCATCGACAAGCACCATGCGCTTGTCAGTGGCATCATAATAGTCGGGATTGTCGACGATGGCATAGGCACTGCCGTTGGCCAACGCCGCAGCGGCAAACGCGTTGCCGTCAAAGTTGTCACCACGCAGGGCGACGAATATGGAGTTTTGCGAACAATTCCTGCTGTCCGTCGTTATCCTCGGGCATTGCAGGAAGAGCTGGTATATGTCATTGATTTCCATAAAACGCAATGTTTTGTTAGCATCTTGCAAAGGTATGCATTATTTCAGTACTTTTGTTCTGTCATACACACCACATAATGAAGCAGACCACAGCAAGCATCAATCTCGCAGGCAACCTCGTGCAACTCGACAAGCCGTTGGTGATGGGCATCCTCAACGTGACCCCGGACTCGTTCTACCCGGCCAGCAGGACGGAGGGCGATGCCGAAATAGCAGCCAGGGCAAAGCAAATCATCGACGAGGGCGGGAGCATCATCGACATCGGTGCCTATTCTTCCCGACCGGGAGCTGACGATGTGCCGCCCGAGGAAGAGATGCGCCGCCTGGCACACGCCTTGCGCATCATCAGGCAAGCGGTGGGCGACGCGGTCTGCTCGGTCGATACGTTCCGCGCCGACGTGGCCAGGATGTGCGTCGAGGAATATGGCGTGGCGATGGTCAACGACATCTCGGGCGGAGAGTTGGACGGCGCGATGTTTGACACCGTGGCACGGCTCAAAGTCCCCTATGTGCTGATGCACATGAAAGGCACACCAAAGGATATGCAGCACGACCCCGCCTATGAAGACGTGCTCGGCGAAGTGATGCAGTACCTGGCAGGCAAGGTCGCGACACTCAACGACAAGGGCGTGAGCGACATTGTCATCGACCCGGGCTTCGGATTCGGCAAGACGCTTGACGACAACTACCGCCTCATGGCGCACCTCGACCTTTTCAAGGAGTTGGGATGCCCGCTGCTCGTCGGTGTCTCGCGCAAGAGCATGATTTGCAAGCTGCTGGGCATAACCGCCGACGACGCGCTCAACGGCACGACGGCACTCGACACTTTCGCCTTGATGAAAGGGGCTGACATCCTGCGTGTCCATGACGTGAGGCAGGCTGTCGAGGCAGTCGAGATAACAGGCAAATTAAAGCAATTCGGTTAAAATGCTACTGGACTTCGGAATAAAGGATTTGATAGACATCCTCCTCGTCGCTTCCATCATGTACTATATATACAAGATGATGAAGTCCTCGGGGTCAATCAATCTCTTCACGGGCATAATCATTTTCATCGTCATCTGGGTCGTCGTCTCTCAAGTGCTTGAGATGCGTCTGCTCGGCTCAATCCTCGACAAGGTGGTAGGGGTCGGAGCAATAGCCCTCATCGTGCTGTTCCAAGACGAGATCAAACGTTTCCTCCTGACACTCGGCTCACACGACAAGACGAGCCTGCTGTTCAAATGGCTGACCAAGAACAAGAAGTCGGACACCGACCACGAGGACATCATGCCCATAGTCATGGCGTGCATGAGCATGAGCAAGAAAAAAGTCGGCGCACTCATCGTCATCGAGCGGAGTACGGCACTCGACGGCATCGTGAGAACGGGGGAAACAATCGACGCAAACATCAACCAGAGGCTGATTGAAAACATTTTCTTCAAAAACAGCCCACTGCATGACGGGGCGATGGTCATCAGCCACAAGCGCATCAAGGCCGCCGGGTGCATACTGCCAGTGTCACACAACCTTGACATCCCCAAAGACCTCGGCTTGCGCCACAGGGCAGCCCTGGGGATGTCGCAGGAATCAGATGCCGACATAGTGATAGTCTCAGAAGAGACAGGAGGCATCTCGGTGGCGCACAACGGGGAACTCAACATAAAAATAACGGCAGAGGAGCTTGAAAGGTTGCTCACCAAAGACTCGGAACCGCAATGACACCACACCCCGCCAAAACACTGGATGAACACCCCGTCGACGATGCAACACCCAAAAAGACAAGAGCAAGCATAAAAGAATGGGCTGAGGACGACCGCCCGAGGGAGAAGTTGCTGGAGAAAGGGCCGAAAGCCTTGAGCACGGCCGAGCTTCTGGCCATCCTCATCGGCTCGGGCTCAGCAGAGAAAAGCGCGGTTGAGCTGATGCGCGACATCATGAGAAGCTGCGGAGACAGCCTCAAGACACTGGGGCAATACTCTTTCCAGCAATTGTGCGCGTTCAAAGGGATAGGACCGGCCAAAGCCGTCACCCTGATGGCCGCCGTCGAGATAGGCATCAGGAGGCTGGAAGAATTCAACACCGAGACAATCACAAGGATTACCTCCTCCGACGACATCTACCGCATCATGCGCCCGGAAATGATGGATTTGCCACATGAAGAGTTCTGGAGCATCATGATAAACAACGCCGGCAAAGTCATCACCAAAGAACTCATCGGACGAGGCGGCATCACACAGACGGCAGTGGACGTGCGCCTCGTCATGAGAGCGGCACTCATGGCAAGGGCAAGCGCAATCATCGTCTGCCACAACCACCCGTCGGGCAACATCACGCCAAGCAACGACGACATACGCCTGACGGCAAGCATCGCAGAAGCGGGGAAAGTGCTCAACATAAAGCTGCTTGACCACGTGATTGTCGCTTCCAACGGCTACTACAGCTTTGCTGACGAAGGCAAGCTCTGAACCTTGCCGCAGCGAATGCCAGGACATCGGGCCTTTAGGGATAATTATGCAATTGCAATATACTGCTTACAAAACAGGCATCACCAAGCCCCTATTTTGTGCAAATCAGGCATTTATAGCAGGACGGCCAGACATCGGCGCAATAAAAACCTGGACAAACATTTGGTTTTAGTGCATAAAGGCATACTTTTGTCGAAAAGCAACAGCATAAACATACCAGACATGAAAAACAAAAGCAGCCGCCTCAACGTCATCAAGATGCTCATCTCCAGCAGCGAGATAGGCAGCCAAGAGGAATTGCTTGGCATCCTCAGGAACCATGGGTTCAACCTCACGCAAGCCACCCTCTCACGCGACCTGAAGCAACTCAAGGTGGCAAAGGCAGCCACGCCAAACGGAAGCTACATCTACGTGCTGCCCAATGACGCCATGTACCGCAGGGTGAGCCACGACATAGTCATCACCCCCAATATGCCAATCAACAACGGCTACAAATCCATTGACTTCTCGGGCAACATGGCCATAATAAAAACGAGGTCAGGGTACGCTGGAGGCATCTCCTACGAGATAGACAAAGCCAACTTCGACGAAATCCTCGGCACGATTGCCGGCGACGACACCATCCTGCTCGTCCTGCGCGAAGGCACGAGCCGCCAGAAGCTGAAAGAACTTTTGGTAAAGATAATCCCCAACCTCTAACGCCATGATCAAAGCTGGGATAACAGGCAACGACATTCATGCCGTAGGCGAGCTGCTCCGCCTCCTGCTCTGCCATCCGGATGCGGAGATTGTATTCGTCGATTCAGATGAGCATGAACACGCGATGCTCACCGACATTTTCCGTGGCATGACCGGTGCGACGGGAATGAGCTTCACAAACGGGTCGCCACTTGACAAGGTGGATGTGCTGTTTTGCTGCTACCGTGGCGACGGTTTCATGAGAAGGTTCATGAGGGAAACCGCCATCCCGGAAAAACTAAAGATAATCGATTTGTCACATGACTTCAGACACTGCAACGGTGACGAGGGATTCGTCTACGGCCTGCCAGAGTTGAACAGGCGGATTACGTGCCAAGCAAAATACGTCTCCATCCCAGGCGACATCGCCTCGGCCGTAGAGTTGGCACTGCTGCCTCTGGCGAAAAGCCTGCTGCTGAACAATGAAATCACGGCGACAGTCATCGCCGCCAGCTCATGCTTCAGACACGACCCTGGCCGGCAAGGCATCATGTCGATGGTGTCACCGTTTGACAATGAAATAACAAACGAAGTAAAGAGCACCATGTCGGCAGCCCAGAAGAGTTTTGATGCCGACCTTTTCGTATTGCCCGTCATATCTCCGCTCAAAAGGGGGATAGTCGCGACCGTCACCACCGACATCAACGTCAAATTGGATGAGCTGAAAGAACTGTACCGACGGTACTATGAGGAAGATTCATTCATCTATCTCGTCGAAGACACCTCACTCCAATATATAATAGGCACCAACAACTGCTTCATACGACTTGATGCCCAAGGCAGCAAGTTGGCAATCACAAGCTGCATAGACAACATGATGAAAGGCTGCGCAGGGCAGGCCGTCCACAACATGAACCTGATGTTCAACCTCGAAGAGACAACCGGACTCAGGCAATCAGCCATCATGATGTAAACGGCATCCGCCCCAACCACCGCACAGCCCCATGCAGAAGTCAAAGCAACTGCTTGGGGCTTTTCCTATGCTTGAAGTTTGCTGCCAGCAACTTCGCGAACGGTGTAGGGAATGTCCTTGCACCAACCGGGCAACCCTTGACGCAGGCACAGCACTTGATGCACCTGGTCTTGTCAGTCACCTGCTCTTCCCCCGCACGGATTGCACACGTCGGGCAAAGACTCGCGCACTTACCACAATGCAAGCAAAGCGTCTCGTCCACAGACGGGGTGAGCGGCATACGGACTTTCCCCATGATCATCCTCATTGCACCGATAGTGAAACGCATCATGGCAAAGGGATGTTGACGCGGCTTCCTTATCTTCTTGATATCAACTTGCGAAGCTGGTGCCAACGCAGTGAGGCGCGACAGTTTGGCAGCCACCTTCTCCCCGAACTGCTCGGCAAAACTTAAATCTTTGGCATCCGGCCTGCCCTGCGCTATGGGCAATTGTGCCGTACTGTATGAATGTTCGCCAATAAAAGTAGCCGCCGCGATGACCTTGAAACCATTGCCTGCAAGCAACTCTGCCAGTTCCTCAAGCGCGTGCTCGTATGCCCTGTTGCCGTAGACGACCACAGCCACCGCCGGTGCGCCATCCGCCCGCAAGTCACGCATCCTCTCGACTGCAAGCGGCGGCAAATGACCGCCATAGACAGGCATTGCAACGATGGTGAGATTGTCACTTGCCACCATCGCAGATGCAGGCGCATGGGTCAAATCCAATGTAGAGACATTTGCACAATGCACACCATTGGCTATGCTCTCGGCAACCTTTCTCGAAGTCCCCGTGGGTGAGAAATACGCCACGGTCAAACCTTGTACTACCATAATATTCTCCGTGTTTCCCGTTATGACATCCAAACAAAATGAGCCAGGTCAAGATGACCTGGCCCACGATGCCTGTTGGTGCAGGTTTATTTGGCGAAACTTACCGCCCTTGTCTCCCTGATTACCGTGATCTTCACTTGACCGGGATAGGTCATTTCGTCCTGTATCTTCTTGGCTATCTCCGCCGACAGGCTCTCCGTCTGCTTGTCGTCTATCTTGTCTGCACCGACTATGACACGCAGTTCCCTTCCGGCCTGTATTGCATAGGTCTTGTTGACTCCGGGATAGGACAGAGCCAGTTGCTCAAGGTCGTTCAGACGTTTGATATACGCCTCGACGATTTCCCTACGCGCACCGGGACGGGCACCTGAGATAGCATCGCACACTTGCACTATCGGGGCAAGGAGCGTGTTCATCTCTATCTCATCATGGTGTGCGCCGATGGCGTTGCAGATATCGGGTTTCTCCTTGTATTTCTCCGCTATCTTCATACCCAGGAGTGCATGAGGCAGTTCCGGTTCATCATCAGGCACTTTGCCTATGTCGTGGAGCAAGCCTGCACGTTTCGCCTTCTTGGGATTCAATCCCAGCTCTGATGCCATGACAGCACAAAGGTTGGCAGTCTCACGGGCGTGCTGCAAGAGGTTCTGTCCGTAGGATGAGCGGTACTTCATTTTACCTATAATCCTGATAAGCTCCGGATGCAAGCCATGTATGCCGAGGTCGATAGTGGTGCGTTTGCCCACTTCGATGATTTCTTCTTCGAGTTGCTTCCTGACCTTTGCCACGATTTCCTCGATGCGGGCTGGATGGATACGTCCGTCTGACACCAGTTGGTGCAATGCCAGGCGGGCAACCTCCCTCCTCACGGGATCGAAGGCCGAAAGGACTATCGCCTCGGGGGTGTCGTCCACGATGATTTCCACGCCGGTTGCGGCCTCGAGGGCGCGGATGTTGCGGCCTTCGCGTCCGATGATGCGGCCTTTGATTTCATCGCTGTCGATGTGGAACACGGTGACAGAGTTCTCAATCGCCGTTTCCGTAGCCACACGTTGTATGGACTGGATGACGATGCGCTTGGCCTCACGGGTGGCGGTCAACTTGGCATCATCCATGATGTCGTTTATGTAGGACGCGGCTTGCGTCTTCGCTTCCTCTTTCAATGATTCCACGAGACGTTCCTTGGCATCCTCGGCAGAGAGGCCCGAGATGGATTCGAGTTTCGCAATCTCCTGTTGTTGCAGTTTCGTCAACTCTTCCTGCCTCATGTCCAGACCCTTCATCTGCGCTTCAAGGCTGGTGCGGAGGTCATCGTTCTCAGCTTTGCGTTTTTGCAACTCCTCTTGCTTCTGAGTCAAAGCGGCTTCTTTTTGCTTAATACGGTTCTCGGCTTGCTGGATCTTCTGATTGCGTGCCGTCACCTCCTTTTCCAACTCGGCTTTCTTGTTAAGGAATTTCTCCTTTACTTCCAACAGTTTGTTTTTCTTTATCACTTCCGCCTCGGCTTCAGCTTCCTTGAGGAGGTTGTTACATTTGCTCTTCAACGCTGTCTTGTAGAAGATGTATGTCACAACGCCTCCGATGAGGAAACCTGCTACGGGCAGTATGATATGCATTGCATCCATAGTTTTGTTTATTAAATTATAAATAAAAAACGCACACCATCCCATTTGCATGGCATGACGTGCGCGAATAGTTCTTTGTCACAACACAAGCCGTCCCGGGCTTGTCACCTTGCCAACCTGTCCTCGATGAGAGCCGTGAGGCGTCGCATCTCGTCCACGAATGGCTTGGTCTCGTTCCTGTCAATCTGGCAATACATATTGGCGGCGAAATGCACCAATGCCATATAGTAATGCTCCTGCTCAGACAGACCCTTGTATGCCTCCTTATAATAGGCAAGAACACTTGGGATTGCCTTTGCCGCCTGACGGTAGAAATATTCGTCCTGCCTGTCAATCTCGATGGACGGCAACGCGCACCCGACAATGTTCAGGTTTATTTTCAACTTATCTTCATCCATACCTTTGTCATCAGCCACCTAACAAAGCTATGCATTTGTCTATTTCACGCACAATGCCCGACAACCGTCTCTTGGCATCCGACGGGCTCTCGCCTCCGCTGGCAAGCGAGCGGGCGACACGCAGTTCGTCGCACTTTTTCTCCAACTCCTCCACACGAGCGGAGAGGGCGACTATCTCGCGGTTTTTCTCACCCAATTCAAGCCTTGCCTGCTCCTTGAAGACATCAAATTGGTACTTCAGTTCGTCATACCTCTTGACAAAATCATTAAGTCGCACCTTGAACGTCTCAAGGACAATCCTATCCTCGGCTGTCATGACTTGCAATATTTCCACAAATGTATGTTAATTATTCCGATTGCACAAAACTTTGCCGCTATTTGTTGCCGTGCCACAACGGCCGGGGCGGGACAACGCCTGTGCAGGACACAGAAAAAGCCCCAGTTGCGCCGCATCGGCGAATTGGGGCTTCAGACCGTGATTCCGAAGCGATTCGAACGCTTGACCCACGCCTTAGAAGGGCGTTGCTCTATCCAGCTGAGCTACGGAACCATCCTTTAGACAAAAAGAGGATGCACTCCTCTTCATCTTCAGAGCGGAAGACGGGACTCAAACCCGCGACCCTCAGCTTGGAAGGCTAATGCTCTATCGACTGAGCTACTTCCGCAAAATGTTTTGTGGGCAAAGATGGATTCGAACCACCGAAGTCGTAAGACAGCAGATTTACAGTCTGCCCCATTTGGCCACTCTGGAATTTGCCCTTTCCACCAGACTAACGGACGCGCCGCTCGTTTGGTGGTGCAAAGATAAGGCTAATTTCTCAACCTCCAAATAAAATCAACCATTTTTATTGCGCAGATGGCGCATTCTGTCCCCTTGTTGCCCAACGAGCCGCCCGCACGGGCTTGCGCCTGTGCCATGTCGTCGGTTGTGAGCAAGCCGTAGATGACCGGCACGTCACCCGTGGCATTGAGCCGGGCAATCCCCTGGGTCGTCCCTTGGCAGACGTAGTCAAAATGCGGCGTGTCGCCACGCACGACGCACCCGAGGGCGATGACAGCGTCAACACCGGCGTGTTTTATCATCTGGTTCGCGCCGAAAGTCAGCTCGAAACTGCCGGGGACATACATCACCTTGATGTCGTCGTCCGCCACTCCGTTGTCTTTGAGCGCACCGACCGCCCCTTCAAGCAGTTTGCCGGTGATCTCGCCATTCCATTCCGAGACCACGATGCCGAAACTCATCCCCCGCGTGGCGGGCACTTGCGAGGGGTCATAATCAGACAAATTGTGAAACCTTGTCGCCATAAATCAATAATGTTTGTATGTGGGACGGGTCGCCGCCAGCCCCAACAGCCTGCGGCGACCCGTCTGTGTTGCCATGTTGTCAAACCTCAAGGGCGATGTCACTCCGACACCCTCTCGATGTACTTGTCGATGTCGTTAGCGATGACGGGGTTGGCAGCATATTTCTCCTTTACCTCCGTGTAGCACTTCAGGGCGTCAGCCTTGCGGCCCAGCTTCTCATAGACGATGCCGGCCTGCCTCAACCACACGGGGCTGAGCGAATTGGCATCGGCCTTGCCGGCTGCATCGACGAGCAACGAAGCCCCTTCCTCCAGACTGCCGAGGTTGACCTTGCAATTGCCAAGCGCAGCCATGACCGTCGCGGCGAAATAGTCGTCGGTCGCCTCATAGTCCTGCAGGTAGGACACCGCCTCCTCGTACTTGCCATTCTTGGCCAACGAAATGCCGGCGTACGCCTTTGCAAGGTTGGCGGCATCAGTCCCGTCATAGTCCGCAATCACGCGGGCGAAACCGAAGTAGGAAACCGAGTCTCCGTTGAGAGCTGTCTCGTAGTCGCCTGCCATGAAATAGGCTTGGCCACGGAACAAAGCGTCCGAAGCCCTCTCCTCACGCGGCGCGCTGTAATAGTTCTTGTAAAGCACCACGGCGACCACAACGACCACCACGGCTACGACAACGCCGATGATTGACTTCTTGTTTTTCTCGATGAATGTCTCCGAGCGGCTCAACATCTCCTCGGCATTCAGGCCTTGATTTGTGTTCTTTTTTTGAGTTGCCATTGTTCTATTGTCAGTTTTCTTTGTTTATTCTTCAACGTAACACCCCGTGCATAAAGGGGTTGTAATCCATATTGCCGACAAAAGTACTCTTTCTTGTCTATTTATGAAACATTCGCAAAAGATTTTTTAAACGCACCCGCCACCGCAGCGCACCGCCCCACGGCACGCCAAGCCTGCCGGCTGCACTGGCAAGACGGACGGGAAACGCCCCCACGCCTCACAAAAAGCCGTCGGCATGGGACAAAAAGTCTGTTTTTAGGCTAAAGCTATATATTTTCAAGTTAAAAACATATAAACTTAACCTGCAAATATATAGATTTAACCTAAAAATAAAGTTTGCTTCCCGTGCCACGGACAATGCCGCCTGCGGCTGGACGGCAGCATCGGCGGGCAGCGCACGCTTCGCGCGGCGGGACCGGCGTTTTGTGGGGAAAATAAACTAACTTTGCCTTGACAAATGCCGCACTGCACTGCATCCTGACGATGACGAGGGACGACAACATAGAGGAATACAAGGACTTCTGCTCGCGCGTGGCCGTGCCGTTGTTCGCCCAGCCCTACTGGCTCGACGCGGTGTGCCCCGGCGAATGGGACGTGATGTTCGCACGCAAGTCGGGGCGTGTCGCCGCCGCGATGCCGTGGCACGGGGTGCGGCGGCTGGGGCGGCGGTTCATGTTGCAGCCGCAACTGACCCAGTTCCTCGGTCCGCAGGTCGATTTCGCCCTGACCAACGAGTCGCACTACCGCCGCCGCTCGCTGTTCCGCGAGTGCGCGACGGACATCATCGGGCAAATCGCCTCACAGCGTTTCGCCTACGTCCAGATGGCGATGCACCACACCTACACCGATTGGCTGCCTTTCCACTGGGCAGGCTACCGCGAGACGACGCGCTACACCTACCTGCTCCCCGACATCTCGTCGCCGGACGAGGTGGTGAGGTCGTTCCATCCGTCCAAACGCGGGCATCTCAGGACGGCGGCGGCCGACGGGCTTGTCGCCGACTGCGCGATGGGGGGCGACGAGTTCCGCGACTTCCATGCCCGCTGCCTCGCCACCAAGGGACAAAGGCCGGTCTATGCCAAGGCAGTGTTTGACCGCCTGGCCGCGACGATGGCGGCAAGGGGGCAATGCGCCTTCATCGCCGTGCGCGGACGTGGCGGGGATTTGCAGTCGGCCGTGTTTGTGGTGTGGGATGACACCACGGCCTACCAGCTGATGAGCTGCACCGACGTGCGCAACGCGTCGGCGGGCGCATCGACTTTCGCCGTGGAGCAGGCCATACGCTTCTGCTCGTCAAGGGTCAAGGCCTACGACTTCGAGGGGAGCATGATGCAGGACGTGGAGTTTTCCTACTCCAAGTACGGCACGGTGCAGCGGCCATACATCTACCTTGAACGCTACTCCTCACTCGCCATGGAAATCGCCTTGAGGCTCGCCGGCAAGACACGGTGAGCGCAAGCCGCACCACCCCGCCCGGACGGCAAGGGATGCGGCGGGAGAGGAAAAATCGTGCGGAATGTTTGGCTGCTACGAAAAAAGCATTACCTTTGCACCACCTTTCAGAGGAGAGGTCACGTCAAGCATAACATAAAAGGAGAGATGGTAGAGTGGTCGATTACAACGGTCTTGAAAACCGTCGTACCGAGAGGTACCGGGGGTTCGAATCCCTCTCTCTCCGCAAAACTGACTGACCAAGCGCGCTTCGCAACAAGCGATGGGCGCGTTTCTTTTTAGGAGAGATGCCGGAGTGGTCGATCGGGCCGCACTCGAAATGCGGTGAACGGGC
>CALNGU010000041.1 GCA_939800445.1 uncultured Bacteroidaceae bacterium
AAAAGTTCTGAATATACTTTACTCGCCGAGACATGGAACTTTTCTCGGCACGAGGGGGAAGTTTACCCCTATTGTCACGCTATTTGTCTCCCGATGCACCTCCACGAATGCCCGTGCGTCCCCACACATCACGGGCGGCAGGCGATGGAATGCTCCCTATACCATATATAATATTCCCGACCACGGCTCACCTGCCGCAGAGCGCGCGGAAGTCGCAGTACTGGCAACGGTCCTCGTCACCCGTCTGCACGTAGGGGTCACTGCCGTTGAAAATGTCATCGACGATACGAGCTATGTTGTCGTCCACCTCCTGCTTGATGGTGCGCACATCGGTGATTTCTTCATGGCCGAGGGTGAGGACAGGCATCTGGTCGCGGCGTTGCTTCTGGATGTAGAGCAGCGACGGGGCAACGGCCAGCTTGCCCCCGGTCATGTCACACACGATGGAGGCATAGAGCAGTGTCTGCAAATGATAGCCCGAGCGGCCCTTGACCGGCATGAACACCGAGTCGAGATCGGCGGCACGCGCCTCGCTCGCCCCGGTCTTGTAGTCAACGACGCGCACCGTCCCCCCTTGCGCAGTCCGCAAGCCGGCCACATAGTCGAGGCGGTCTATGTTGCCGCCGACATCGACGGCCATCGTGCTGCCGTCGCCGAGCGTGACGGCGGTGCGGCGGCTGACATTGACCTCCGAGCCAAGGTAGTGGAAGCTGCCGAGGTTGGCATCCAGCTCAAGCAGCTTGGCAAGCAGGCGGGTGATGACGGCGCGGTTGATGAGCTGGATGCCGTCATAGTCGGCCTGCGGACATTCCACCCCTTCGGCCACCTGCCTGGCAAGCGTGGCGACTGTGGCGAGCTGGGGTTGCTTGAAGAGGTGCTTGCGGAAATAGAAGTCAACGATGTCGTCGATGGACAGCGATGCCTTTGCCTCGTCGATGAGACGTGCGTCGATGTAGTTGCCTTTTGCCGCAAGGCGGGCATATATCTCCTCGGCCGAGGCATGGAAGATTGTGCCGAACAACGCGTTGTCTATGCCCGCCCTCATCTCGTCCTTCTGCTTGATGCGTGCCACGTAGCGGTAGTAGAACATCAGCCTGCAATCGAGATAGGCGTTGATGGCCGACGGCGAGAGTATGTGCCGGTTGGCATACTGGCGGCCGTCGCCACTGAACATCGCGACCGTCTTGGCCGGATTGCCCGACCACCTGCCGAGCCAGTCGGCGACGGGTGGACGTTCCTCCCCGGCACGGCAGGCGAAACGTTCCTTGAGGCGTTGCAAAGTCTCCGTGGTGCGGGGGATGGCTATCGCCGACGGCTTCCTGAGCTTCAGCTGCGGGACAAGGGCGTAACGGCTGACCCGTCCGCAACCATCGGCGATGAGCTGAAGGAGGAAGCGCGACATCTCGCACTTCTTGCCATTCTCCACCTCGTCATTGTAGATGAGGCAAAGCCGCTTGCACCTCCTCACGAGACGGTAGAAATAGTATGCGAAAACGGCAACCCACCTATCGGGAGTCGTCATGCCGAATGCGCGCCGCAGCGTCGCAGGAATGAACGACGGGCGGTCGTCATTCTTTGGCAGCATCCCCTCGTTGACACCGAGCATGATGATGTTGGTGAAGTCGAGGTTGCGCGTCTCAAGCATACCCATCACTTGCAGGCCGACGGCAGGTTCACCGTGGAAGGGGATGGTTATGCCCTGCATCACCCGTCCGATGAGCTTGAGCAGCGTGGCACGGCCAACGTCGAGCACTCCGCTCTCAACGAGATTGGCAAAGCGTGTCAACGTGGTGTAGGTGCGGAAAAGGCTCTCGTTGTAGAGTTGCTGGAAGAGTGCGGCCTCGTCTGACACCCCGTCGCCAGCACCGTCACCGGCTGTGCCTTGCCCAGCCCTGTCCGACCGCGTGGCGACGAGAGCGACGGCATTGCGCAGGTAGTTGCAATAGCCAAGGTTGTCAGTCTGCGGGGTGAAGATGGCACGCAGGTCGCCATCCTCCTTTCCACCAGGCGTGCTGAGCTGCTCGGGCTGTGGGTAAAAAAGGTTTTGCCCAATCACCCGGTCAAGGATTTCGCTTGCCGACGACGAGACCAGCGAGGCATAGGGATGACGCAGCAGCTTGCAGACGGACTGGTAGGAGAAACTGTTTTTCGTCCCATCATAGCTGTCCTGCAACTCGGCAAGGCACTGGACGAAGCCCATGGCAGGTGTCTCGCTCAACGGATAGCCCATGGTGACATTGAGTGCCTTGACATTCTCGGGGATGGCGTGCATGACCTCCTGCAACTGCCGCTCGTCGCACAGCACGAGAGCGGTGTCGCTCTCGTCATGAGTGAGATTGTCGGCGACCCACTGGCGGGCGTACTGTGCCTGGATGTCATTGGTCTTTGACGAGATGACGGTCGTGTCGGGCCGCTCCGTCACGCTGTCGGATGCGGCGGGCAGGGCGTTGGGGAACTCCTCAATGTTCCTCCTGACAAACCGCGCCGCATCGTTCTCACCCCAACTGTCGTCGTAGTCCCAATAGAACAGAGCCTTGCCCGCCTCGGCCAACTGCCTGAAGACGGTCTTCTCCACCTCGTCAAGCACGTTGAAACCGATGAATACGAAGTGGTCATAGGGCAAAGCGGACACCAGTCCCCGTACCGCCGCGTCCTTGTAGAGTGCCCCCTCGTAGGACAATCCATCGCCCCTCAACTCTTCATTGAACTTCGTGTATATGTCATCGAGATTCTCCCACATCTCCATGAAGCGTCGCTTGAGTTTAGTCAGTTTGTCGATGGAGAAGCCTGCGAAGAATTGCCTGATGCGCTGCTCCATTTCCTCGTCGATGTAGCCGGTGTCCTCCATTTTGTTCCAGTCATCGATCTGGCGGAACAGCGAGTGGGCATCAGTCATATTCTTGTCTATGTCATCAAAGTCCGAGAGCAACGTCTCCCCCCATTGGTAGAAGTAGTCCAATGTCTCCAACACCGCATCTCCGCCATCATCATCTTTTCCGCCTTTCGCCCCCACCACAGCACAATAGGTCTTGTAGAGGCGGCAGACCAGCTCCACCGTGTCGGGGACGGACAAGGCGGGATTTGCCTCGCGGAAGAGTTCGCTGATGGTCAAGTATCTTGGCGACCAGATGGGGTTGTCCTCGTCCTCGACAAGATAGCGGTCAAAGAACAACGCCGCACGCTTGTTGGGAAACACAACGACGGTCGTTGACAAGTCTTTGCCGATGCGGCGCTTGAGGTCACAGGCTACCGATTGCAGGAATTTTGCCATTACACTTCTATTATATTATTATCATAAACATACCATAAATATCCTTTGACGACACGCCCTTCGACTGGTGTGCCTGGCAATTCGACACGGGCAAGCAGCCGTTTGTAACGCTCGACTTGCTCACGGTATTCATCCTTTTGCTTACCGAACTTGAAGTCCACGACCGTCACCGTTCGCCCGTTGACCATGACACGGTCGGGGCGGCACTGTTCGAGTACGCCGTCCTCGTTGCGGTAGATGAGCTCGCATTCATTGTACAGGCGGTTGCTACTGTCAAACCAGCCATAGTCTTTGACCCAAGCAACACGCTTGATGGCGAGGTCACGCATCGCCGCCTTTTGCTTCACGTCATCTATCAGGCCTTCATGCTCGATGTCGGCGATAGCCCTGTCTATCTCCACCTCGCTCCCAGTCCTGAGTGATGAGAAGAGGAGGTGCATGACGATGCCACGGTCGATGTAGGTCTGTTGCTCCTCCGTGCCATGACGCATGAATCTTGCCGATTTATTGCTCTGCCTGAACCTTATCCTGACTGGCGTGTTCATTGTTTCGCAATGCAGGTCGGCAGGAGCATCGGCAAAGGGATTGTCGCCTCCATCACTTGACTTCTCCTTGCTCTCATAGATTTTATTGCCCAACTCGAATGTAGGAAGCACAGATATTGCTATCGACTTTAAGCTGTTAGACGACAATGCCACTGTCAGTTTCTCGCCAATAGTTCCGGTTTTTTCGCGGGTGAAGATGACCAGATTCTTCTCCGCCCTCGTGAGTGCCACATAAAGGAGGTTGATGTTATCGACAACCATTTGCTCGGTCTCAGTGTCATAGTCCTTTGAAAACTGGCTTTCTCCCATTGCCTTCGAGTAATTGACTGGGAGGATGGCGAGTTTGTCCTTGAAGTCGCCATATGGATTGTCGCACCACACGATGTTGTCCTTCCTTGCATCCGTCGTCAACGTCCAGTCACAGAACGGGATAAGCACGGTGTGGGCTTGCAACCCCTTGCTCTTGTGGATAGTCATGATGCGTATGCCATCATCGGCATTCGCAGAAATCGCCCGTGATGACAGCCTCTCGTCCCACAGCCCAAGGAATGTGGTGATGTCGGTCACGCCGTCACGCATCGTTTCTTTCAAAAGATCCATGAAAGTGCTTATATATGCCTGCTCGTCTTTCCGCCCGTAGATGTCGAAGATGTCGATAATATTGACCACGACCTCGTAGAGCGGCATAGCCCTGAGCTCATCGTAACGTGCGATGAAGCTCACTGGCAAATGTGCCGAAGTGCCACCATCACCGTGGTTGAGGAGCATGTCATTCCATTTGTCCACGTCACAACCGCACAATGCGAGCTTTGCCAGCGACACTTCGTCCGAGCGGTCGTTGAGATAACGCAGGGCGGCAATGATGATTCCTACTGCCTCTGACGAACTGAGGTTGAACGCCTCGTCACTTATCAACGTGGCCTCCGGCAGGTTGGCAGCCATGTAGCCGGCTATGTCATGCATCGATGCCCGCCGCCTGACAAGGATGCAGATGTCCTTTTGCGGCAAACCATTGGAAAGCAAATCCTTTATCTCATCCACCATCGCGGCGAGTGTCTCCTGTTTGTATTCATCATTCGACAATTTGCATTGTTTGTCGCCACTGCCTGTGTCGGATGAGACACCGAACTGCACCACTTTGACATAGCCCTTGCCCGACATCCTGCTTGAGGGAACGTCTTGGCAAACGTCCATGTAGGCTTGCTTCAACTTTGGATATTCGAGATTGCCAACTATGACAGGGAAGAGTGCATTGTTGAATCTGATGATGTTTTCCTCACTCCTCCTGTTGGTGGCGAGCGTCCTCACGTCGCAGGCGAATGGGATGATGTCGGTTTCTATCTGCGAATTGAGTATGTTCCAGTCGCCACCGCGCCACCGGTAAATGCTCTGTTTCACGTCACCCACGATGAGACTGCGTTTGCCAGCGGCAAGCCCTTCCCTCAACAGTTTGCTGAAATTCTCCCACTGCATCGACGAGGTGTCCTGGAACTCGTCAATCATTATGTGGTCAATGCGGCTGCCCAGCTTCTCGTATATGAACGACGGGTCGTCGCTCCCGATCATCTCACGCAGCATATTGTTGGTGTCGGCCAGGAGGAAACGGTTCTTCTCATCGTTCTGCCGTTGCAGCGTGCGTGAGATGTTGTCAAGCAGGCTCAGGTTGTTTAAGTCACGCAGGGCAAGGTCAGCCGTGTTGATGATGCGGCTGGCTTTTTGCCGCACTGTGTCTGCCTCGTACATCAACTTCATCAGGCGGGGTGCAAGGTCACGTGCAGCGGCAGGCGACTTCTTGCTCGTCCACTTCTCGGGGTCGGTGGCGGCTTCACGATAGGTCTTGCCGCTAAATTTATCGTCAGCCATCACTCCGTTTTTCAACTTGACGAAGAAGCCGCATGGCCCACGGCTGCCATTCTTGAAGTCCTCCACCGCCACCCCGGCATCACTGAGCATCTTGTCAAACGTTTCGACCACGGCGGCGATTGATTGCTGCGCACATTCCTTTTGCGCCAAGAGCATCTTCTTGAACACCTCGATAGTCTCGGGCGAAGGGTTGACCTTGCGCGCCGCGTAGGTTTCGTCAAAGATGTGGCGCGAAAAGGACTTTATGCCCGACTCCACCCGCCAGCTCCTGTCATCGGTCATGCGTTCCTCGATGTAGCGCAGGACGACTTGCAGCAACTGCCGGTCATTGTGCAGGTTCTCAAGCAGCGCATCGACCGCCTCGTCAAGGGCGCGACCCGAGTCAAGCTCGATGTTGAAGCTCGTGCTGAGCCTCAACTCGTGGGCGAGTTGCTTGAGCACCCGCTGGAAGAAAGAGTCTATCGTCTCGACACGGAAGTTGCTGTAGTCGCCGAGGATGCACGTCAACGCCATCTGCGCACGGCTGGTGATAAAGTCATCGGTGAAGTCGGGATTCCTCTCCTTCAACACCGCGCGGTAGGAGGCCGATGACTCCAGCCCGTTGGCCAGGCCGTAGAGCTGGGAGAGTATCCTCGTCTTCATCTCGACAGTCGCCTTATTGGTGAACGTCACGGCGAGCGTCCGCTTGTAGGAGGTGATGTCGCGCAGCATCATCTCGATGTACTCTACCGAGAGGGTGAACGTCTTTCCGCTGCCTGCCGATGCCTTGTAGATGACCAAATCACTGTGGCTGCCGCCAGCCTGCTTCTCGTCTGTCATGTGTCTGTTGTTTTTTGCGGGAAACATCGTTGTCAATGATTGCAAATATAGGGAAATTAGCCATCACCCCGGGACGACGGGCGGATGACATCAGTTGTTAGTGGCAATAACAAGCTTTGTTAGTCGCATTAACAAGCCTTGTTAGTCGCACTAACAAAGGATGACATCCGGCAAGTCACCTGATGCCCGCGCAACGGCCTCTGAAGGCACATCGCCATGCACGCCAAGCAGCCGCCGCGCCATGCCGTCAGTCGGCACGCCGCACAGCCTGCCGCGCGAGTTGCTGGAAGACATCGTCCATGCTGCTTGCCGCGAATTGCCGCTTGAGACCGGCAGGTGTGTCGAGAGCCTTTATCTTGCCATCGACCATGATTGACACGCGGTCGCAGTACTCCGCCTCGTCCATGTAGTGAGTTGTGACGAAAACGGTTATGCCGCGGTCGGCGGCGCGGTAGATGAGTTCCCAAAACTGGCGGCGCGTCACCGGGTCAACGCCCCCGGTCGGCTCGTCGAGGAACACGACTTTCGGCTCATGGAAGATTGAGACCGAGAATGCCAGCTTCTGCTTCCAACCCAGCGGCAGCGACTTGACGATGGTGTCGCGCTCGGCCTCGAAGCCGAGTTCGCCGAGCATCTCGTCTGTCTTCTCGGCAATCAGCTTGCTGCTCATGCCGTATATGCCGCCGAAGAGGCGGAGGTTCTCCCCCACGCGCAAGTCGTCGTAGAGGGAGAACTTCTGGCTCATATACCCGATGTTCCGCTTCACCATCTCGGGTTGGGTGGATATGTCGTATCCGGCGACCACGCCCCGTCCCGACGTGGGGGCACTCAGCCCGCAGAGCATCCGCATCGCAGTCGTCTTGCCCGCCCCGTTGGCACCGAGGAAGCCGAATATCTCCCCACGGGCAACGTCAAACGTTATCCCGTCAACGGCGGTGAACCGCCCGAAACGCTTGGTCAGGCGGTCGGTGTATATGACTTTATCATTCATCGTCTTTCGTTTTGGACAGCAACATGAAACAATCCTCCACCGACGGTTCTATGACCGACACCGACACCGACGAATGACCGAGCGCGGCGAGATAGGCCTTGAGCCCATCGGGCGAGCCTCCGTCGGCGAATGTGACATGATAGGTCTCCCCGAATGAGAACGACGAGTGCAGATGCCCGTAACCCCGCAGGTCGCCGAGCAGCTGGTGCATCTTGTCCGACCTCACCGCCCAGAGCGTCCGGGGATAGCGTGAGACGATGCCTGCCGGGGTGTCTGTGCCGAGGAAACGGCCTCCCTGCATCAGGGCTATGCGGTCGCACAGCGTAGCCTCGTCCATGTAGGGTGTCGAGACGAGGATGGTGATGCCTTGCTGTTTCAACTTGAGCAGCATCCCCCAGAACTCCTTGCGCGACACGGGGTCAACGCCCGTCGTCGGCTCGTCAAGGAACAGGACCGACGGTTTGTGGATGAGTGCGCAGCTCAAGGCCAGCTTCTGCTTCATCCCGCCCGAGAGCTTCCCTGCCCTGCGGTGCTTGAACGGCTCGATTTGCTTGTAGATGTCTTCGATGAGATGGTAGTTCTCCCGTATGGTCGTGCCAAACACCGTGGCAAAGAAGTTGAGGTTTTCCTCCACCGTCAAGTCTTGGTAGAGCGAGAACTTGCCGGGCATATAGCCTATCACTTCACGTATCCGCCTGTAATCCCGCACCACGTCATGCCCCATGACCGATGCCGTGCCGCTGTCGGCGAGGATGAGTGTGGTGAGGATGCGGAACAGTGTCGTCTTGCCCGCCCCGTCGGGGCCGATGAGACCGTATATCTCGCCCGCATCGACGGTGAATGTCAGATCCTGCAACGCCTGCACCTTGCCATAGGATTTGCTGATGTGCCGCACATCGACTGCTGTCATGGTCTTCGGATCTTGATGGGTGTTCAATTGTTCAGGACGTACTTGAGGTTGTAGATGGACATCAGCAACTCTATCTCATGCATCAATTTGTCCTGGATGGCGGTCTGCTCGGCGTTTATGTCGCGTGTCAGGTCGGTGCCTGAGATTGTCCCGTTGGCCATCTTGGCTTGTGACGCTTCCTTGACTGAGCGGCGCAGGGCTATGATTTCGTCGTCATACTTCAGTTGCTCGATGTAGTTGTCGATTTCGGTGTTCCGCTGCTTCATGTCGAGCGACGTGTTGAAGAGGAATGCCTCCCGCTGCGTCTCAACCAACTGGCGGCTGGTCTCGAGCCTCCGCTGGTCGTTGCGTTTGGTGTAAAACGCTCCGATGTTCCACGTCAGACGCAACCCGGCAACATAGTAGGGCTTGAAGTCGTCATCAAGCATATCAAGTCCCGGCCTGCCCAGCCCTCCCGTGACGAACAAGCCGAGGCGCGGCATCAAGCCCGAGACGATGTGGTCGTCTTGTGCCTCCAGATTGCGGATTTGGGCATCGAACAAGGCCAGTTCGGGACGGTTGTTTTCTCCCACGACTGCGCGGGCGGCCGACGGTTTCACCAATTCCGTGTCAGGAGTTATCTCCTCCCCGATGAGTTGTGAAAGCATGGCGGCATAGGCGCGGTGGGTGTGGATGAACCGTGCCTCGTTTTGTTTCGCCTTGAGCAAATCGACTTTGAGCGCGTCAAGGTCGGCCTGGTTGGCGATGCCGTTCCTTATGTAGGACTCCACCTGCTGACAATTGCGCTGCAACTCGTCTTGCAACAGGCGGATTTGCCTGACCTGCGCGTCGGCGAGCAGTATGCCGAAAAAGAGTTGGTTGACCCTCTCGTTGATGGCATATATGGTGACATCCACATTCCTCTGATCCACCTCGGCCTGTGTCCTAAGGCTTCGCCTGGCGGCACGGACATTCCCGCCATCCCAGATGGGCTGGTTGAGATCGAGGGTCACTCTGTACTGGTCTTTGCTCACTGTCGGGATTTCGATGCCGTCAAACCCCATGGCTGCGAGGTCGATTGGAATCTGCGTCACGTCCGACTGGTAGGTCGCCTGCGCCGAGAGATTGAGCTGCGGCAAATAACCTCGCCGCGCATTGGACAGGTTGTAGTCCCGGGTCTTCTCTATCAATCCGTGCTGACGGATGAGTGGATAGTTGTCCTGCGCCTTGCGGTAGCACTCCTCCACCGTGAGTTGCGCCCAGCCGGCACAGTGGCAGGCGATGGCAAGGACGAGTGTCGTGATCATGGCTTTCATATCATCCAGCTGTTACATAGTGAGATGTCGGTGCACTCCACCGCCAAGTGCTCGCAATCATGCCTGGCAGAGATGACCAACGATGTAAATATATGGTGATTTCATTTAACCGCATGGATTTTTGCCATTAAATCTCCCGGAAAATCATTCTGCCGACTGGCCGATGGCATACAATGCAAACTGGAAAAACATCGTATGCTACGGCATTCAGCATACAATGTTTTTGCGGGTAACATACAATGCCACCCGCAGTTGCCCGCAATCATCCCATCCATTTCCCGACGAGTTATAAAAATGAGACCGCGCCGTGAAATCGTCACGGCGCGGCCTCGTCTGTGCGGAGTATCGGCAAAAGCCGCCGGGGTCAGCGTTGCCCCTTCCTCTTCTTCTGCTCCTCGAGGATGCGTTCCTGCTCCTTTTGCATCTGCTCAAGGCGTTCCATGAAGCCCGACTTCTTGCGCGGCTTCTTCAGGTTCTCCTCCAACTTGGCACGGAGCTTGGCCTTGTCGAGCGTTTTCTCCAACGTGAACATTATGGCAATGCTGAAGATGGTCGAAAGGAAGTAGTAATAGTTCAACCCTGACGGATAGTCATTGAGGATGAAGATGAACATCAGCGGCATGAGATACATGAACCACTTCATGAACGCCATGCCCTCCTGCTGCATGGGCTGTTGCTTCTGCATATAATAGGTGTTGGCAAGCGTCGTCAGGCACATGAGCAAGCAGAAAAGGCTTATGTGGTTGCCAATCAAAGGCACGTGCGCACCCCAGCTAATCAGGGCATCATAGGACGACAGGTCGTCAGCCCACAGGAAACTCTGCTGACGCAACTCGATGGCAGACGGGACGAACATGAAGAGGGCAAACAGCACCGGCATCTGGAGAAGCATCGGCAAGCACCCACCCATCGGGCTCACACCGTAACGGGAATAGAGCGCCATCGTCTCCTGTTGCTTGCGCATCGCGTCCTCTTGGTTTGGATATTTCTTGTTGATTGCATCTATCTCCGGACGGAGTGCCTTCATCTTGGCCGTTGACATGAATGACTTGTACTGGAAGGGGAATATCACAATCTTCACAATCACTGTCATTATCAAAATAATCAGACCCATGCTCAACCCGCAACCGCTCAACCAGTCGAAAAGCGGGATTGTGAATATGCGGTTCACCCAACGGAACAGCACCCACCCGAGGTTGACGAGACGCTGGAGGTCATAGTCCTTGCCAAGGGCATCGTCAATGTCCTTGAGCGTGTTGAAATGATTGGGACCAATGTAGAAGAGCATATCGTTGGAAGCCCCGTCGGCCGTGTCGAAATCAATCCGTGCCGTGGTCGTGAACTTCTTGAGATAGCCCTCATCCTCGTTAAGCATCGACGACTCGACTGCGGTGTTGGAGAAGCCGTTGTCGCATATCCAGGCGGTAGAGAAGAATTGATTCTTGTATCCCACCCATTGTGTCAGGCCGTCAATCTCGTCGCTGTCGTTGCCACCCGTCGAGAGATTGTCAACATCACCGTCCATGGTGCGGTACATGAGCTCTGTCCTCGTGTTCTCAAACGTAGCACTCCGCTCCTGTTGACGGGTGTCCTGCGTCCAGCTCACATCGATCGTCCTGTCGCCTTGCGACAACAGCCCGGCCATGCCGCGCGGCACGATGGAAAAGTTGACGATGTAGCTGCCTGAATGCACCGCATAGCGGAAATCAACATAGCTTGCGCTGTCGGCCTCAAGCCGCATCGTGAGCGTGGTGTCTGTGTGCTCGACTGGCGTGAAGTAGTAGTTGCTGGTGTTGTAGGTCGTGCCATTGCCCTTGAGCTTGAAGTCAAAGCGCGCGTCGCCGTCACCAAACAACGTGAGCGGTTGGCCTTGCTGGTTGTTGTACTTCTTGAGAATGGCTTTTGCCAGCGTGCCCCCTTTCGTTGCCACTTCGAGGTCGAAGAGGTCGTTCCCTATCCTGACCGCCTCGTCCTTGCCTGCCGTGGCACGGCCAAACAGCGCGTTAGTGTCACGCAACGCTTCCTGTGCGGCGGCACGCTCAGCCTGGCGGGTCGCTTCAAGCCTTTGTTCCAGCGCGGCGATGGAATCGTTGTAGTGTTGGATTTGCTCTATTTCCTCCTGTGACGGACGGCTGAAGTAGCTGAATCCTATCAAAACGAGGGCAATCAGGACGAAACCCGTGATTGTGTTCTTATCCATAAACTGTCGTGGTCATTATTTCGTGATGGCAGCTTTGATGAAGCTCAGGAACAAGGGGTGCGGATGCAGCACCGTGCTGCTGTATTCCGGATGGAACTGTACCCCGACATACCATTTGTGTGCCGGCAACTCAATGATTTCAACAAGATCCGACTCGGGATTGATGCCGGTGCAGAGCATCCCCTTGCTTTCGAATTCGCTGCGATACTTATTGTTGAACTCGTAGCGGTGGCGGTGACGCTCGCGGATGTGCTCGGTCTTGTAGGCTTCGTATGCCTTTGAGCCTTTCTTCACCAGGCATTCGTATGCGCCGAGACGCATGGTGCCGCCCATGTCGGTGATGGATTTTTGTTCCTCCATCAAATCTATGACGTTGTGGGGTGTCTTCTCGTCCATCTCGACAGAGTTTGCATCGGCATATCCCAACACATCCCGTGCGAATTCGATTGCCATGCACTGCATCCCGAGGCAGATGCCAAAGGTCGGGATGTCGTGCGTCCTCGTATACTTGGCCGCAACAAACTTGCCCTCGATGCCGCGCTGGCCGAAACCGGGGCAGATGATCACGCCGTCGATGCCCTTGAGCTTGTCGGCAATGTTCTCATCCGTCACGTTCTCTGATTGGATATAGGTGATTTTGAGCTTCCTGTCATTGTAGGTTGCCGACTGCGACAACGATTCGAGGATTGACTTGTAGGCATCCTGCAACTCGACGTACTTGCCGACGAGTGCGATGTTGACGACTTCGGTCGCCTTCTCGCGCCTCTCGAGGAAGTGCCTCCAGGGCAGCATGGCAGGACGCTCGCCGACGGGAAGTCCTGTCTTGCGCAGGATTGTCTCGTCCAATCCCTGCTCCTGCATCTTGAGCGGGACTTGGTAGATAGTGGGCACATCGACCGACTGGACGACTGCCGACTCCTCTACGTTGCAGAACAATGCCACCTTTTTCCTTACATTATCGTTCAACTCATGCTCCGAACGCAGCACGAGGATGTCGGGCTGGATTCCCACCGATTGCAGTTCCTTGACGGAATGTTGCGTCGGTTTCGTCTTGAGTTCCTTGGCAGCCGCGAGGAAGGGGACGTAGGTCAGGTGGACGCACAGCGCGTCGCGGCCGAGTTCCCACTTCATCTGGCGGATGCTCTCCAGATATGGCAGCGACTCGATGTCACCCACCGTGCCGCCAATCTCGGTGATTACGAAGTCATATTTGTACTTCGTGCCGAGCAGCTTGATGTTGCGTTTGATTTCGTCGGTGATGTGCGGGATGACCTGTATGGTCTTGCCGAGATAATCGCCGCGCCTCTCCTTGTCAATCACGCTCTTGTAGATGCGGCCGGTCGTGATGTTGTTGGCCTTGGTGGTCTCTATCCCGAGGAATCTCTCGTAGTGTCCCAAGTCCAGATCCGCCTCGTGACCATCGACGGTCACGTAGCACTCGCCGTGTTCATAAGGATTGAGTGTCCCAGGGTCGATATTGATGTAGGGATCGAACTTTTGTATCGTTACCTTGTATCCCCTCGCCTGGAGGAGTTTGCCGATTGACGAGGAGATGATGCCCTTGCCCAATGACGAGGCCACTCCTCCTGTGACGAAAATGTACTTTGTATCTCCCACTGCTATATATATTATGGTATAGTTATTGTCCTGATGTGCAATTGCCTTACTCGCAATAATGTGGGCAAAATTAATAAAAATGATTAAATGCGCCTCTGATGCCATCACTATTTATTCTTGTTGCAACCCGCGACGACATCTGACGAAGACGGAAATAGCATACGATGCCGCGACGCATATCATGCCTTGATAACGGGCACGGCAAGCATTGTTAGTGCGAATAACAACTGATGCTTTTACCATGAAGACTTATGAAGCGCACGGCATCGCCGCCAGCCGGCGCGGAGATAAAATATGACGTGACCAAATGCATTAATTGAATAAATGTCTTACATTTGCAACACTTGTCGCCAAGTGTGATGCGCGGCAGGACATAACTCATTGTCATAGAGATGGAACAGAATGAATCAAAGAGAAGGGTAAGCCCCGTCGCGTGGGTTCCGACAGCCTATTTTGCCATGGGGCTGCCATTCGTGATTTTGAATATGGTCACTGTGCTGATGTTCAGCGGACTTGGCGTTGATGACACGCTGATAACTTTCTGGACATCCCTGATAATGCTGCCGTGGACGTTGAAGTTCCTGTGGAGTCCATTCATCGGTCTGTTCAAGACCAAGAAGTTCTTCGTCGTCGCGACACAGATCATCACGGGCGTGACATTCGGGCTTGTGGCATTCGCGCTGGGACTCCCCCACTTCTTCGCAGTGACGATAGCGTTGCTGTCAATCATCGCATTCAGCGGCGCCACGCATGACATCGCGTGCGACGGTGTCTACATGAGCGAGCTGTCACTGACCGACCAGGCGCGCTACATCGGGTGGCAAGGCGGTTTCTACAACATCGCCAAAGTCGTGGCGATGGGAGGCCTCGTCTACGCGGCAGGCTATCTCATCGAGATGTTCGGTGGCGGCAAGGGACAACCCCAGGAGAATGTGATTGCGGCCAACGAAAAAGCATGGATGATCATCATGCTCGTCATCGGCGCACTCATGGTGCTGCTGGGCATATACCACATCTTCATGCTCCCGTCACACGAGGCAAAGAAGGATAAGGCAGCCAGACATTCATCAAAAGAGATATTGCATGAGCTCGGGGGCGTGCTGATGGATTTCCTGAGGAAGAGCCACATCGTCTACTACATCTTCTTCATCATCCTCTACCGCTTTGCCGAGGGGTTTGTGATGAAGATTGTCCCCCTCTTCCTCAAAGCCGACAGAGCCATGGGAGGCCTGGGGCTGAGCGAGAAAGAAATAGGACTTTACTACGGCACCGGCGGGGCAATCGCTTTCGTGCTCGGCTCGCTGCTGGCGGGATACTACGTCGCCGCCAAGGGTTTGAAGAACACTTTGTTCAAGCTGTGTTGCATCTTCAACATCCCATTCGTCGTGTATACCTACCTGTCAATATTCCAACCTGAGAGCCATCTCATAATATGCTCGTGCATAGTCTTCGAGTATTTCAGCTACGGGTTCGGATTCGTGGGCTTGACACTGTTCATGATGCAGCAGATTGCACCGGGCAAACACCAAATGGCCCACTATGCATTCGCGTCGGGCATAATGAACCTCGGCGTGATGCTCCCCGGCATGATGAGCGGCTGGGTGTGCGAGAAGCTCGGCGGGCTGTTTGACAAGCCGGGAGGCTACGAGCCGTTCTTCATATTCGTGCTTGTGGCGACGATACCGGCTTTCCTCATCACCTACTTCGTGCCGTTCAAGTACGACCGCCAAGGCAAACTGCTGGCCGGGGAACGCGAATGATTACATCCAACGTTAAACAATAAAACAGAAAAGTTATGTCAGAGAAGCGTAATATGCCGTGGGAAGAACGTCCCGCAGGCTGCACGGACGCGATGTGGCGTTATTCCAAGAACCCGGTAATCGGGAGGTATCAGATCCCCACGTCAAACAGCATCTTCAACAGTGCGGTAGTCCCATTCGGCGACGGTTATGCCGGAATCTTCAGATGTGACAACAAAGCGGTGCAAATGAACATTTTTGCCGGCTTCAGCAAGGACGGCATCAACTGGGAGATAGAGCATGAGCCGATAAAGTTCAAGCCGGGAAACACCCAGATGATTGACTCCGACTACAAATACGACCCGCGTGTCACATGGATAGAGGACAGGTACTGGATCACATGGTGCAACGGCTACCACGGACCGACGATTGGCATCGGCTACACCTTTGACTTCAAGGAATTCTTCCAGTGCGAGAACGCGTTCCTGCCGTTCAACCGCAACGGCGTGCTCTTCCCGCAAAAGATTGGCGGACGCTATGCCATGCTGAGCCGTCCGAGCGACAACGGGCACACGCCATTCGGAGACATCTACATCAGCTACAGCCCCGACATGAAGTACTGGGGCGAGCACCGCTGCGTGATGAAAGTCACACCCTTTGAGGAGAGCGCATGGCAATGCACCAAGATAGGGGCAGGCTCAGTGCCATTCCTGACCAAAGAGGGATGGTTGATGTTCTACCACGGCGTAATCACGACGTGCAACGGCTTCCGCTACTCGATGGGCGCGGTGATACTGGACAAGGAAAATCCCGAAAAGGTGCTCTACCGCACCCGTGACTACCTGATTGCCCCGGCAGCACCCTACGAATTGCAGGGCGACGTGCCAAACGTGGTGTTCCCCTGCGCCGCACTCCAGGATGGAGAGAGGGTTGCAGTCTACTACGGAGCTGCCGACACGGCTGTCTGCATGGCGTTTGGTTACATCGACGAGATAGTCGATTTCGTCAAAAGCCATTCCTACGTGAGATAAGCAACAAGCATCAGACAACATTTGCAAAGGCGTGCCCCAGTGACACGCCTTTGCCATTTCAACCAAAGCATAAAGACCATGCGGCTGACACGCACCGACAAGCAAATCCTCGCCATCGCCCTCCCCTCGGTGGTGTCAAACATCACAGTCCCGCTCCTCGGGATGTGCGACCTCGCCATCGCGGGGCACATAGGCGACGCGGCATTCGTGGCGGCGGTGTCGGTGGGGGCGACACTGTTCAACGTGATGTACTGGCTGTTCGGCTTCCTGCGGATGGGCACCGGGGGGCTGACCTCGCAAGCCTGCGGCAGGGAGGACGATGCCGGGTCGCTCGCCGTCCTGTCACGCGCCCTGCTCGTCGCCGCCGTCATCTCGGCGGCAGTCGTGGCGGCGCACCCGTGGCTGTTTGACCTAGCATTCAGCCACGTGATAGTGACCGAGGCGGATGTCGAGCGGCTGGCACGCACCTACCTGTCGGTGTGCATCTGGGGCGCGCCGGCCGTCATGATGCAGTACTGCTTCACGGGGTGGTTCATCGGGATGCAGAATTCGCGGATACCGATGGCGGTGTCCATCCTCCAGAACATCGTCAACATAGGGGCGAGCCTGTCATTCGTCATCTTCCTCGACATGACCATCGACGGCATAGCCCTCGGCACCCTCGTCGCGCAGTGGTCTGCCCTCATCGCGTCGGCAGTGGCATGGCGGGTGCGCTAC
>CALNGU010000042.1 GCA_939800445.1 uncultured Bacteroidaceae bacterium
GCTACGCAATGCCATATCACACAGAGAGCTTGCCAAAAAACCGTCCGTAGGTGTAGAGACGCATAATATGCGTCTCTTCGAGAGGCGATGCAGGACAGAAAGCAGTTTTGCAGGGGACGATGAGGAGACGCATATTATGCGTCTCTACGGCTACGCGATGCCATATCACAGAGAGTCCTGCAAGGAAACCGTCCGTAGGTGTAGAGACGCATAATATGCGTCTCATCCGCAGGCGATGGAGGAAGGGAATAGTTTGCAAGGGACGCGGGGGAGACGCATATTATGCGTCTCTACGGCTACGCAATGTCATTAAATTTGCACATTCACTGATTGTTATATTCATCTGCGTCCCATTTGGCAATATTGTTTTTGATGTAATTGCTTATACTGTTCATCTCATTCACATTGCGTATGATGTGGTCATAATATCTTGGTTGCCAAGCAAAGTCCATTGCATTGGCCTTGGCAAACGCCGTCACAACCGATTTATAACCGCGAATCACTGATGCAAGATTCCTTGATTGACCCCCATAGCGATTTCTGGCATCATCACGACCACATGAGCCTATTTGCTGACGCAAGACCAATATGCCATGCACGTGATTTGGCATGATGACAAACAACGGGGATTCAACATGGGGAAAATGCACATTAATATTGATCCAACACTCTGCAGCATAACGTCCCAAATCAGACATACGCATTTAGCCACCAACGATTTCACCAAAATAATGGATATGACCTGCCGTGCAAATCGTCACGAAAAACATACCTACGGAATAATCACCCCAAACAGCACGGGACGTTGGGATACGATAGATTTTATTATACTTGGCGTCAGCCATTCAGTAATCATTTGGAATGACAAGATAGCCAATTATGGGACAAAAAGGAAAAAGAACATCAATTATTTCAACCGCATAATCATTAAAAAATTATATTATTTATCAGTAGGTGTAGAGACGCATAATATGCGTCTCGTCGGCAGGCGATGCAGGACAGAAAGCAGTTTTGCAGGGGACGATGAGGAGACGCATATTATGCGTCTCTACGGCTACGCGATGCCATATCACAGAGAGAGTTCCGCGAGGAAACTGTCCGTAGGTGTAGAGACGCATAATATGCGTCTCTTCAGCAGGCAGGATGGACGGAGACACACGTGGCAAGGGACGTGGAGGAGACGCATATTATGCGTCTCTACTGGCGAGGCGATGCACACTACCCCAAAAAACAAAAATCCGCCGGGGGCATAGCCCTCGGCGGATTGTCCTGGCGGCGGGGTCATGCCCTGCCGTTGTGATTGCCGCTTGCGCGGATGATTTTTACTTCTTGATGACCTTTGCAGTCCTTACGGTCTTGCCCTCGGCGTTGACCACCTTGACGATGTAGGAACCCGGCTCGGCATTGACACGCACGTTGATCACTTCACCGCCCATTGCTGAAACAGCTTGTGAAGAAACGAGGTTGCCTGCCAGCGAGTAGACATCGACGGTGTAAGCGCCTGCATCCTTGAACGCGATGTAGAGCTCGTTCTCAAACGGATTGGGATAGACAGCGTCAGCCGCATCACCGCCAACCTCGTCAAGGCCTGTAGCCACGACAACGACGGGGAACGTCTTGCTGTCGCTGCCCCAGCTGTTGCTCAGCGTCAACGTAGCCGCATAGCCGTCGGCATTGGCCGTGTTGTAGGTCACATCGACCGAGCCTTCGGTTGCCGTGAACTCCTCATTGGACTCAGTGCCTACACGCACGTCAACGCCCCAGTCGGGCACTGTTGTAACGTCGAAGCTGCCCTCAAGGAACGGTGCGCCTGCGTCAAACGTCGGGACACCTTGCGAGAAGTCGCGGTCGCCCTCGCCACCGTCACCTGCAGCCGAAAGCATGAGGTAGGCCTTGAGGTCCTTGTTCTCACCCGTGCTGTAGAGGTAGTTGTCCTCAGCCGCGTCGGTCTCGAAGTCCCAGTAGCCGACCAGTCCCTCGGGAATTGTCGTCTGGTGGTTCATGCTTGCCGCAGCCTCCTCGGCGTTGAGGGCCTTGTCCCAAACCTGGAACTCATCAATTGCACCGACGAATGCCGTGCGGTTGGCCGCATAGCCGCCGAAGATGAGGTAGAAGCCCGCACCGCTGCCATAGGAATAGGCGTTGTCGGCAACCTGCGTCGCGAAGAGCCTGCCGTTGACATAGATGGAGCAGATGCGTCCCCTGTTGCTGTCATAGTCGAGGACGATGCAGATATGATACCAACGCCCAGCCTCGATGAGGAAGCCGTCGCTATAGAACTGCATTCCGCCAATCGAAGATGCACTCTTGATGGAGAGCTGCAGGCGGTAGTCCTCGTTGAAGTCCAGCCACATGAATCCCCAGTTGTTCTCAGGCCATCCTTGCTTGGGGTTGCGGATGCTCAGGCCAGTGATGCCCTCCCGGCCCATGATGAGCTCGTCGGGACGCACCCAGCAAGCGATGGTCATCGGCGACTGGTCGTTGAAGCCGAATTGCTCGAAGTCCATGCCGAAGCCGTTGCTCTGGAGCGACATACCGCGTGACACCGTGCCGTCGGCATCGCGACCGACGTAGGAGTAGGTCACTGCCTCACCCTGCGTCACATTGACATCATCGGTGCCGCCGTTGACTGCCAACGACTCGATCCTTGGCACTGCGCCGACCTCCTCGCCAGAGATCTGCACGAGGCCACGGTGCGCCGTCGTGCCATTATCGGTAGTGATGTAGACATCATAGAGGCCTATCTCGTCCAAAGAGCCGCTCACCGAAGTCGAGTTGCTTGATGACAACAGCACCTCGCCCTCGTCGCCTGCGCTCGCCGCGCGGATGACCCACTCGGTTGCCGGGTCATGGTTGGGGTCAACGTAGCGGACGGTGAACTCCTCGCCCGGCTTGACGACAGCCTTGTCAACCTCGATGCCCTCGATGGTCTCAGGCTCAGGCAACTCCATGTAGTCGCTCCACGTGATGTCCGATTCCGTCTTGCCGTCCATGCTGACCGCGCTCACGCCGACACGCAGCTTGCCCAATTCCGGGTCAACAGGCGCGCCGACAACGTAGGCAGCCCATGACGTAGTGGCAGTGCACATGACGGGCTCGCCTTGCTCCTGCTGGACGTATACCTTATAATACCATGTATTGACGTCGCTGTTGTAGAGGTTAGCCCAAGGCTCGTCCTCGGGTGCCTCGCCCATAGACCATACGAGCTTGACAGTAGCACCTTGGTAGGTGTAGTCGAGTATAGCTGCACCAGCCTCATAAGTGACAGTGCTGCCATCCTCAGCTTTAACCCCCTGGACATCCCTGCGCAAGACAGGAGCAGCTGGAGTGACGGCATCCTCGCGGGTCAACGAAATCTCACCGATGAGCATATCGAGGTTCTCAGCCTCCAAGAAGCGCAAGCCAATCAAAGCCATTGTCTGGCCAGCCACGTTGAGCGTGGTGAGACCCGATCCGACCTCGACAGTCGCCTCCTGCCAATCGCCAAGCGCGCCGGTGTTGCGGATGCGGGCTGTCGTAGCACCGCCATTGATGTTCTGCTCGGTAGCCACAGCCCATTCCATCGACACGCTGCCGCTCAGCAGTTTGTAACGGATGGTCAGCTTGTCACCAACCTTCATATCGTATTTGGTCTTGAACAGCTGCAAGTACTCGCCGTCAGTCGAACCGCTGATGCGCATACATGAACCGCCAAACCACGCGTCGTCCCAAGTGAACGTCGCCGTCAGCCCCGTCTCGGGCACCTGGTCCTCGGTGCGGCCCATGAAGTCCTTGGTCCACCACCAACGCCATGTCGGCAGGTAATCCTGGATGCCCACGTTGTACCACTCCTTGTCAAAGGTAGTCTCGCCGTTGACGTTGAAGAAGTAGCCGTTGCCGAGGTTGAAGTAGGTCACAAACGGCTCAGCCGCCAAGTCACCTTGCAGCACGCTGCGGGCGGTGATGAAGCTGGAGATGCCGTGGAAATTCTTGGCCGAATTGACGCTGTAGTAAGTCTTGTCCGCTATCGCAGGCGGGTTGACCGGGTTCTGCGTGCCGCCGGTGAAGAACCTCTCGCTGCGCGTCAGGTAGGTCTCCTGCGGCGTAGAGCCCGACGAGCCCATCTCACCGCGTGACTCGAACAGCATATTCATGTCGTGCGCACCCCACATACCGAATGACACGTTGTAGTTGCTCAACGCAATCCACGGTGCATAGTCACGTCCCTGCATATCCATGCCCATGTAGACGTTCCACGACGCGCCCGGGCCGGCCAGGCTGTTGGCGAGCGTCTCGCTCGACTGGCAGTAGCCCGCGTTCCAGTTGTAGTTGGGGAAGAAGTAGTTGGCAACGTAGTCGCCCACCGAGCTGTTCCAGAACCAGTCACTGTTGCCGCTGTTGAGTGAGTCCCAGATAGACCCCATCGCACCACCGTTGCCCGTCACGCCGTACCATGCGTAGGAGAACGGCACGCCGTATTCTTCACCATGCTTATGCGAGTTGGCAGCCAGGTTTTGCAGATCCGTGGCCATCGAGCCGTCCATGCGGAACTCGGAGTTGAAGCCGATGCCGTCAACGCCGTAGTAACGCAGGTACTTCAGGAACTTCTGATACCCGCCTTGGATCAAAGCGTTGATGTTCGGCCCGTGCGGCTGCGGGGACGAAGCGTTGACCGTCGCGCCGAAAGCCACGGCAGCCACGACCGATGTCGTCACACCGTTTTTGTGGCAGATGTCGAGGTAGGCACCCGGCGCACGCAGGAACGGTGCAGTCCAGTTGCCCCAGTGGTCGATGTAGCTCCACATATTGAACACCTCGGAGTTGTAGAAGTAGGTCGGCACGGCGTTCCACGCGCTCTGCCCCATCGGCACCCACCACAGGAAACGCCTCTCGGGCGACTGCTCAGTGTCAACCTGCGTCGGGGCGTAGGTGAAACGCTCCTTGGGTTTCACACGCGAGATGAAAAACTCCTCGTCGTCGGAAAAATTCTCGTCAAACGGCTGCCCGGGCGTCCAACTCTGGTACTTTGAAGCAAAATCGTCGTTTGCCCCATTCTCCGGATAGAGGACATAGTGCTCATGGCTCGGGGTCTGCGCGAAACCGACAGCCCACACACCTAAACACACGGCAAAAAGTAAATACCTTTGTCTCATGTAAAAGTTTTGATAATGATTAATTGTTTCTTAAAAACATTTACAAAAGGCGCAAATCCGCTTGCAAGATAACGATTACCCGCCAAAACTCCACCATGCGACGGCAAAATAAATCGCCGCGCACCACCCTGCCACGCACGGCGCGGCACGGGATGACGCGACACTCACCATCCTAATGATAAAGGGGAAAGGGTCGGATGACAACGCAGCCCCCTCCATCCTCCCCGCGCCGAGCGCGGCATTGCTCCCGTTTGCAAATTAATCACTAACTTGCGGCGGTTTGTGCCGCGCCCGCGCAGGGCGGGCGGCGGCGCGGACGAGATACTGACAGGAAATGGAAGACAACGGATACATCGAGATAAGGGGGGCGCGGGTCAACAACCTCAAGGGCATCGACCTGGACGTGCCCCGCGGCCTGTTCATCACCGTGACGGGGGTGTCGGGGTCGGGCAAGTCGTCGCTGGCCTTTGACCTGCTCTATGCCGAGGGACAGCGGAGGTACATGGAGAGCCTCTCGGCCTACTCGCGGCAGTTCCTCGGGCAGATGAAGAAGCCCGCGTGCGACCGCGTGGACGGCATCCCGCCCGCCATCGCCATCGAGCAGAAGGTGAGCACGACCAACCCGCGCTCGACGGTGGGGACGGCGACTGAGATATATGACTACCTGTCGATGCTCTACGCCCGCATCGGGCGGGTCTACTCGCCCGTCACCGGCGAGGAGGTCAAGCGCGACACGGTGGAGGATGTCATCAAGTGCATCACGTCGCACGACGACGGCACGCGCCTGCTCATCATGTCGCGCATCGAGGCGCAGGAGGGGCGCACGATGCGCGAGCAGCTGGATGCCTACGCGGCGGGCGGCTACAGCCGCGTCTTCGCCGGCGGGCGCGTGGCCGGCATCGCCGACATCGGCGGGGACGAGGAGGGCGACGGGCTGTGGCTGGTCATCGACCGCGCCACGGCGGCGGGCGACAGCGACTCGGTCAGCCGCTACTATGACTCGATCACCACGGCATTCGACGAGGGGCGGGGGCGTTGCCGCCTGCTCTTCTACACGGGCGGTGGGACCGAGGTGCGCGACTTCACCAGCACATTCGACGACGGCGGAGGGCAGTTTGAGGAGCCGAGCGACCGGCTGTTCAACTTCAACTCGCCCTACGGGGCTTGCCCGACGTGCGACGGCTTCGGCAACGTGCTGGGCATCGACCGCCGGCTGGTCATCCCCAACACGGCGTTGAGCGTCTATGACGGGGCGGTGGCCTGCTGGCGCGGGGAGAAGACGGGCGAGTGGCGCACGATGTTCATCCAGTCGTCGGCGGCTGATGGATTCCCGGCGTTCACCCCCTACTACGCCCTGACCGAGGAGCAGAAGGACAGGCTGTGGAACGGGCGGTACGGCATCAACGAATTCTTCGACTACCTGCAATCCAATCTATATAAGGTGCAAAACCGCGTGATGCTCGCCCGCTACCGTGGCAAGACGACCTGCCCCACGTGCGGGGGCAGCCGCCTGCGAAGGGAGGCCAGCTATGTCAGGATAGGCGGCAAGAACATCTCGGAGGTGGCGCGTATGCCCATCGCCGACATCCGCCGCTTCTTCGCCTCGCTCACGCTGACCGACACCGAGAGGGCTGTCGGCCGCCGCCTGCTGGACGAGATCACGCGCCGCCTCGACCTGATGGACGACATCGGGCTGAGCTACCTCACGCTCGACCGCCTCGGCAACACGCTGTCGGGGGGCGAGAGCCAGCGCATCAACCTCATCAAGTCGCTGGGCAGCAGCCTGGTGGGTTCGCTCTACGTGCTCGACGAGCCGAGCATAGGGCTGCACTCCAAGGACACCGAGCGGCTGGTGGGCATCCTCAAGAAGCTGCGTGACATCGGCAACACCGTGCTCGTCGTCGAGCACGACGAGGACATCATCCGCGAGGCCGACTGGATCATCGACATCGGGCGCGATGCGGGCAGCCAGGGGGGCAACGTCGTCTATGCCGGCAGCATGGCCGACCTGGCATCGGCCGAGGGCAGCCGCACGGCCGACTACCTGCTGGGCAGGGAGCGCATCCCCACCCCGGCGCAACGCCGCGTGTGGAACCACTCGATCACCATCGTCGGCGCACGCGAGAACAACCTCAAGAACATCACCGTCGCCATCCCCCTCAACGTCATGACCGTCATCACGGGAGTGAGCGGCTCGGGCAAGAGCACGCTGGTCAAGAGCATCCTGCACCGCGCACTGCAACGCGAGCTCGACACGGCGGGCGACCAGGCACCGGGCGACTTTGACCGGCTGGAGGGCGACGTGGAGGCTGTCGCCGCAGTCGAGTACGTGGACCAGAACCCCATCGGCAAGTCGTCGCGCTCCAACCCCGTGACCTACATCAAAGCCTATGACGACATCCGCAAGCTGTTTGCCGAACAGCCGCTGGCTAAGCAGATGGGATTCACGCCCGCCACATTCTCGTTCAACGTCGCCGGGGGACGCTGCGAGGAGTGCAAGGGCGAGGGGACAGTGACCATCGAGATGCAATTCATGGCCGACATCGTGCTCGAGTGCGACAGTTGCCACGGCAAGCGGTTCAAGCCCGAGGTGCTCGAAGTCACCTATGACGGGCGCAACATCAACGACATCCTCGACATGACGGTGAGCGACGCGGCGGCATTCTTCAAGTCGCACAAGCAGGGCAAGATAGCCCGCCGCCTCAAGCTGCTCGAGGACGTGGGGCTGGGCTACGTCAAGCTCGGCCAGCCGTCGTCAACCCTCTCGGGCGGCGAGAGCCAGAGGGTCAAGCTCGCCTACTTCCTCGGACAAGAGGGGATGCGCCCCACGATGTTCATCTTCGACGAGCCGACCACGGGGCTGCACTTCCACGACATCAGGCGGCTGGTGGACATCTTCAACTCGCTCATCAACAAAGGGCACACCATCGTCATCATCGAGCACAACATGGAAATAATCAAATGCGCCGACCACGTCATCGACCTCGGCCCCGAGGGCGGAGAAGCCGGGGGACAGGTCGTCGCCACCGGCACGCCCGAGCAAATCTGCCAGTGCGAAGCGTCGTGGACGGGGAAATATCTGAAGAAACACTTGCAACAATGACACACGGATTTTTAAGGAAACTGCTGCTCATCGCAGCCACCGCCGCCTGCACTGCCATCGCCGCCGCGCAGACGCCGCCCAAGAGGGAACTCAGGGGAGTGTGGATGCCGACCGTCACGGGCGAATACATGGGCAGGGGCGAAAAGGAGATGAAGGCCAAGCTCACCCGCGAACTCGACACGATGGCGCGGCTGGGCATCAACGCCGTGTTCTTCCAGGTGCGTCCCGAGGCGGACGCGTGGTACGAGTCGCGCTTCGAGCCATGGAGCCGCTTCATCACGGGGACGCAGGGGCGCGACCCGGGGTGGGACCCGCTGGAGTTCATGGTCGATGAGTGCCACAAGCGGTGCATCGAGCTGCACGCGTGGATAAACCCCTACCGCGTCAGGACGAGCCAGGCGACGCGGCTTGACAGGCGGCACATCGCCAACAGGCATCCGGGGATGTTCATGGACTACGGCGGGCAGACGTTCTTCAACCCCGCGCTGAGCGAGTCGAGGGAGTTCATCTGCAACGTGGTCAAGGACATCGCCACGCGCTATGACATCGACGCCATCCACATGGACGACTACTTCTACCCCTACCCCAAGGCAGGCGAGCAACTGCCCGACTACTACGACTTCAAGGAGCGCGGGCGCGGCTTTGCCGACATAGGTGACTGGCGGCGCGACAACGTCAACAAGCTGGTCAAGCAAATCCGCGACACCATCGACTCGGCCGCCCCGTGGGTACAGCTGGGCATATCGCCATTCGGCATCTACCGCAACGAGGCGAGCGACCCGCGCGGCAGCAAGACGAGGGGGCTGCAAAACTATGACGACCTCTATGCCGACATCCTCCTCTGGGTCGAGCAGGGATGGCTGGACTACGTGGCCCCGCAGCTCTACTGGGAAGTGGGACACCCGGCGGCAGACTATGGCGAACTGCTCGGCTGGTGGAGCGACAACGTGCCCGAGGGATGCCTGCTCTACATCGGGCAGGACGTGGCACGCAGCGTCAGGGGCGAAAACCAGCAGCGCGACAAGCTCGACGGCCTGCGTGCCGAGGGGCGCGTGGACGGCTACTGCCTCTACCCCGTCAAGGAGGTGATGGCCAACACGGGGGGATACGCCGACGTGCTGGCGGCCGACTACAACGCCACGCCCGCACTGCCGCCCGTGGCCAGGAGGTTCGAGGGCATGAGGCCGGCCAAGCCCAGAAAAGCCAGAGTGATTGACACTTCCGACGGCAAAGTGCTGTTCTGGAGGACAAAAAAGGTTAAAGATTGTTTCAAGCAACCCGTAAAATACTGCGTCTACCGTTTCGACAGGAAAAAAGACATTAACTTAGGCAGCCCGTTGGCCATCGTCGCCGTCACCAGCGACACGCACGTCAGGCTGGAGGAAGGCACGGGGGGCAGGCGCAAAAAACAATTCTACGTCATCACCGCCATCGACCGTTTCAACAACGAGTCGGCGCGGATGGTCAAGAAAGTGAAATTGTGAAACGACATACATAAAAACCAATATCAAACGAAATGAAGAATTATTTACCATTAGCCCTCGTGCTCTGCGGAGCAGCGGGCACAACGCTTGCCGGACCGGTGGGAAGCCAGGAGGCGCTGGAAATCGCGAAGCAATTCTACCTCTCCAAGCTCGGAGCGTCGGGACAGGCCAAAGCGCCGGCCGACATCGACTTCACCATCGCCTTTGACAGCAACGACGGCACACCGGCCGACGGCGTGCGCAAGGCCAAGGCGGTGACGGGCGACCCCACCTACTACGTGGTCAACGCCGGGGCGAGCGGCTATGTCGTCGTCGCGGGCGATGACGAGGCGTTGCCGGTGCTGGGCTACACGCTCGACGGCACTATCGATGCCGGCAACCTGCCCGTCAACCTGAAGGACTGGCTGGACTTCTATGACAACGAGATCAACGCCCTGCGCGCCGACAACCGCGAGCAAGGGCTGGCGGTCAACCCCGTCACATCGCCCACCGACCAGTACAAGACAGTCATCTACCCCCTGCTGGGCGACATCAAGTGGAACCAGGACGGCCCCTACAACGGCCAGTGCCCCGAGTACAACAACGCCAGGACGGTGACGGGATGCCTCGCCACGGCCATCGGGCAGGTGCTGCGCTACTACCGCTACCCGACGACGGCGACAGGGTCGGTCAACTACACCACCGACGAGCTGGGGTTGCAGGTGCGCGTCAACTATGACGGCGTGACCTACGACTACGACAAGATGCTGCCCAACTACAGCGTGACACCCGGCACGGCCGAGGAAAGGGCCGAGGTGGCCAAATTCCTCTACCACATCGGCGCGTTGGCGAAGATGAACTATAGGCCGGCATCGATGGGCGGCAGCGGTGCCAACAACTATGACCTCATCGACGGGCTCATCGAGCACTTCGGCTACAGCAACCGGATGAACCTCATCAACCGCTACAACACCTCGACCGAGGACTGGCACGCTGCCATCCAGCTGGAGCTGGCGGCAGGCCGTCCCGTGTTCCACACCGGGTCGGGTGACGGCGGGCACGCATTCGTCTGCGACGGCTACGACGGTGCCGGGATGTACCACTTCAACTGGGGCTGGGGCGGCACGAGCGACGGCTACTTCGTCCTCTCGTCACTCGTCCCCACGACACAGGGCATCGGCGGCAACACGATGGGATTCGACTATATGCAGAGCATCATCACCAACCTCCAGCCGGCGAGCGCGGGCGACATCGACGCGAGGACAGAGCTGGCGTTGTTTGACTTTGACGGCAACGGACTGACACCCAGCAAGACCGACGTGGCACTGGGCGAGACCATCAGCCTCAGCTTTGCCGTGATGACCTCGGGCCCGTTCACGTTCACAGGGTTTGTCGGCGCGATAGTCCTCGATGACAACGGCAACGTGGTCGAGGAACTCGAAAGGACGATGCTGTCGGGGCTGAGGGGCGGCTACTACCGCGACAAACTGTCGTTGAGTGTCTCGTTCCCCTCGACGCTGGCAGACGGCACCTACCGCTTGAGGCTGGGCTACAAGGAGACGAAGTTCCAGGACGACGAGTGGCACATGATGCACAGCTGGTATGCAGCCACACCCGACCAGCTCGTCGCCAACGTGTCGGGCGGCAGGGTCACTCTGTCCAAACTCGGCAACGCCGACATCACCGCCACGCAGGTGACTGTGCCCAAGAGGCTGGTGCAGAACAGGAACGCGCAGTTCACCATCACATTCGGCAACGAGGGCTACTCCTACTACTCATGGCTGGGCGTGCTCATCCGCGCCAAGGAGGGGGCAATCCAGCAGAGCAACCTGAGCAAGGTGCAGTATATCAACAACGGTGACGAAAACACCGTGACCGTGAGCGGCAGGATCACGCTCACGCCGGGCACCTACCTCGTCTACCCGATGTACGACAGCAACGGCGACATCAACCACCCGCAGTACACCACCGTCCCGGGCGTCGAGCCAGTGGAGGTCGAGGTGACTGCGGCGACAGGCAACCCGTCGTTCACGCTCATGCCATTCGACGACGGCACGACAGTCATCAACACGATGTCGGGCATGGGCTACAACTCGGTGTTCAACATCCGCGTGAAGAATGACGGCGGCTACTTCGCCGGCGAGTTCCGCGTCAGGCCGACGACCGCCACCAGCTCGGCAGCCTATGGCTACGCCGAGATAGGCGAGGGCGAGACCGTGGACATCCAGGTGTCGGGCGAGATGATGCTCGCGGCTGGCCAATACACGGCACAGGTGGCCTACAACAACGGCAACGGCTTCATCCCCATCGGCGGCAACTACACGCTCAATGTCGACGCGTTCACATCCATCGACGAGACAGCCGGCGAGGGCGGCCTGCGCCTCTACCCCAACCCGGCCGACGACCAGGTGACTGTCGAGGGCAATGGCATCGACATGGTGCAGCTCTATGACACCACGGGCGCGCTCGTCCTCGTGCAGGACGGCGGCAGCGACACCGTGACGCTCAACGTGGGCGACCTGCCCGCAGGGCTCTACTTCGCCCGTGTCCTCAGCCAGGACAACGCCACAGTGATGCGCGTCATCAAGAAATAAACGCGGCGCACACCGCACCACACACTCAAGGGCGCGTGGGGGAGACTCCCCCGCGCGCCTCTTTTTTACACCCCGCCCCGCCGCCACGGCACGCCGCCCCACGGGGCATGGCATCAGACCACGGCACGCCCGTCACCGCACGCCACGACCGCGCGGAGGTAGACAAAATGACGGGAAAAAGCCAGTTTGGAAAGCAAAAATGTCGGGAAAACAAAAAAATATGCCCCTGCCGATGACACTTTGTCTTTTTTGTCCCTATATTTGGGCAAAGAAAGCATGAAAAACATTAACGCACACGACATGGAAAAGATTGACGAACTGGACAAAAGGATTCTCGAAATAATCTCGCACAACGCCCGCATCCCATTCAAGGATGTCGCCGCCGAGTGCAACGTGTCACGCGCGGCCATCCACCAGCGCGTGCAACGGCTCATCGACCTCGGCGTCATCGCCGGCTCGGGCTACCACGTCAACCCCAAAGCCCTCGGCTACTCGACCTGCACCTACGTCGGCATCAAGCTCGAGAGGGGGTCGATGTACAAGCGCGTCCTCGACCAGCTCAAGGGCATCCCCGAGGTGGTCGAATGCCACTTCACCACAGGTCCCTACACCATGCTCGCCAAGATATACGCGCGCGACAACGAGGACCTCATGCAGCTGCTCAACTCCAAGATTCAGGAAATCGACGGCGTGACGGCCACCGAGACGTTTATCTCGCTGGAGCAGGGCATCAAGCGCGAGATACCCATCCAGACCAAGGAGTGAGGCGGGGATGACACGACACGACGCCCTCCATGCCGCGAGCCACGCGGCGTGGAGGGCGTCTGCTTTACCGGCCATGCCTGTCAAATGCCGGCCGTATGCTTGGAATAGTTGCCGGGGGCGCACCATTTGCACAAACGCAAATAGACAAAGGCGGCGGGCACGATGCCCGCCGCCTTAATTTCAATAACCGTCACTACGTGTCCCTCACTCCCTGACCTTGAGGCGCACCGTCGCCGGCACTGTGTCGAGGTCAGCCCTCTCGCACCCCTCGAAGCCCGATGCCACGACGCGCTCATAGTAGGCGACATCCTCGCTCCCGCGCCGCTCGACGAAGTACATCTCGATGAACGGCGTGCGGTCGATGACGTGCCTCTCCAGCTGTCGCGCCGTCGGCGGCGCAGGCAGGGCGGCATATTCCTCGTAGGTGTAGTCGAGGAACGCCGTGCGCTCGTTCACCCCACGGCAGTCGAGCAGGTAGCCGTCAGGCAATCGCACTGGCTTGGCCAGCTGCCCGCCCACGCGCAGGTCGGAGGGTGCGGGATAGGACACCACGCGCCTCCGCGTCGCGTCCATGCCCACCGGCACGTTGTCGTAGTAGTCGCCCGAGGTCTTGTAGATCACCGCCGGCGGCATCGGCAAGCCTACGGGCCGCTCGTTGCTCTGCTCCACAGGCGATGCCTGGCTCACGATGCCGTCGCCACCGCCTGCAGCTCCGCGCGGCGAAGTGCAGCCCAGCGGCACTGCCACCGCCATGACCGCCATCGCCAGCCGCATCAATCGCCGCGCCGTCATCGCTTCATCAATTTGACGGTTTCGCTGCCGTTGTCGGTCATCATTTGCAGGACATAGGCTCCTGGCTTGAGTGCCGACACGTCTATGCCGAGGCTGGTCTCGCCGCCGCACGGCGTGTCGATGACGAGCGCGCCGCTGAGCGAGTAGACCCTCACCCCGCGCAACGGCTGCACGCTCTCGACCGTCACACGGTCGGTAGCGGGATTGGGCCACACGGCCGTGCGCAAAGCCTCTCCGCCAATGCCGACTGTCGTCTCGCGGTGGGGTGCGCCGAGGGTGAAGTTGAGCGTGATGTTCTCGTAGGGCATGAGGTACTGGTCGTCATACGCGTTGAAGACTTGCAGGATGTATTCCCCACCGACCTCGCCAGTGGGCATCTCGCCATAGAGCTCCAGCTCGACCGTCTCGCCCTGGTCGATGAACGCCATGGCAGGGGCGAGCGACATGACATAGTTCTCCTCGGCATCCCAGATGTAGGCAAGGATTTCGCCGGCGAAGTATCCCCCGTCGTTCCTCACCTTGACCGTCAGCCTCATGTCGTCCAACGGCACGTTGCTGTTGTCAGGGAACGACACCTGCTCGACCACCTCGAGGCTGGAGGCACGCGACGGGGCGGGCTGCACCTCGACAGGCACGAGGTCGCCGATGACATAGCCCTCGGCATCAGCCAAGGCCATGTAGTAGTCGCCCGGAGTCACATCGATGTTCTCGGTGAACGTGACCACCGTCTCGCCGCCAGCCGGCACATTGACGCTGTAGGCTGCCGAATAGAGATAAGCATTCAGCTCGGCATCCGACAGGACAAAGTGGACATCGCCGTAGTATTCGCCACCGCTGTTGGACAACGTGGCGGTGAACTGTGCCGCCCTCCCCTGGTACACCCTGCTGTCGGCCGTGATGGCCGCAAGATCCAGGTCGGGCGCGGTGTCCTGCTCAAGCCCGTAGGTGACAACGTCGCCGTCGTAGGTGATGACGGCATACTGCGGGTAGGCCTTGTTGACACGGACTTTCTCCCACTCGCTGCCACCGTTCATCTTGCCGCAGAGGAACATCTTGTAGCTCCCGTCGGGCAGGTCGCCAGGCAACGCCAGGTCAAAGGAGATGGAGTTCCATCCGTAGAGCGGGTCAAGCTCGTAGGGTTCGTCCATCAGCGCAAGCTCCCACACCTCCTCGCCGGCAGCGTCATAGAGGACATAGGCCAGCTGCACCGTCAACGGCGACCAGCCGTAGTTGTACGTCCTGTTTGTCGCCACCACGACAGCCTCGCCACGCGCCGCCGTCTCGCGGTCGAAGACGAAGCAGGTGTCCGAGTAGAACTCATGATTGTCAGTCACCGGCGTGCCTGCATCGGGACGTATGCCCACGACGATGGCCTGCGAATAGTTGTAGCCTCCGCCCGAGCCGCCGCCTATGCCGAGCGCCCCCGGCTCAAGTGCCGACAGACGGAAGTAGCCGTTGGACATACCGCCCCAGCCCCAGTTGAAGTGGAAGTAGCCCTCGCCGTCATAGCCGTCGCAGACGAAGGAATGCCCGCCGCCGGCCGACTGCCCGTCATACTCCAGCGGGCGGCCATTGTCAAGCTCCTCCCTGATGATGCGCTCCCACTCGTCGATGGAATAGTAGGCACGCCGCTTGTAGGACATCCCCCCGTCGTAGCCGAAGTACTCGTGGAGCGCGGCAGGTATGTCAGTCGCATAGGCCGAGCTCGACATCCCGTAGCGCATCTCCAACGCCACGCCGCAGTGCGACATCAGCGTCGCCACGGCATCCTGCTGGACGGCCGTCTCGTCGCCGTCGTAGGAAGGCAGCATATCATCCCAAGCATAAGCCGTGCTGCCGAAGTCGGCCGAGAGCGACACCTCCCTGCCGTTGACCTGGCAGGCATAGGAGTGCGACCCAGTGCCGACGGCAGGCCACCGGTGATAGTACATCAGCTGCGCCATCGCCGTCGCCGCACAGCCCGTCACGCAACGGTTGTCGTTGTCGTACATCGGGCACTGGTTGTTGTAAGGCCAGCTCTGGTTCCACGCGATGCCCTCAAGCAGCGGAGCGACCTCGCCCGCAGGAGCGAGACGCGCACGCCCGCCCCCATCGTCAGTGCCGGCAGCCGCCTCGGGCAGCGAAGCGATCTCGCGCCCATACTCGCCCAGCCACCACCTCATCGCAGGCGGCAGGCTGTCATAGACGAAGCTCCCGCTGTCGGCATAGCCGAGGACATCCTCAGCCCGCACGTCGCCCGCCACGACGATGAATCCGTCGCCCGCGCCACGGTTGAAGACATAGTAGGCGTTGCCAACGCCATCCGCGCCACGCCCCGTGTGCGCCAGCGACAACGCCGCTGACGTGCCGGGGGCACGCATCATCCCGCCCGGCACGGCACGGGCGGCAAACCGCTCGGCCACCTGCCGCGCCTCATCGACACCAATCTCCTGCGCCGCCAAGCCCATCCAGCCGGCCAGCAGGCAAGTCAAAGTCACGAGTAATCTTGATTTCATAACAAAAATCCGTCCTTTAATTTTAATGGTTAATAGTTTCTGTCCCACAAAGTTAGTGAAAAAACCACCAGACACCGCACCCCGTGCCCCCTAACATCAGAACATACGCGCCGCGACACCGCACCCCACTCCGACAGCACGCCGCCCCACTGGCATTAGGGAAGGGCAAATCAACCCTTTTGCATTGGCACACTGCTTGGGATAATCTTTGTTTTTTACAGTATTATTGCATTTGAATTGTCGGAATAGCAATTTTCGGGTCGTTGTGCAGCAGGGAGCGCAGTAATTTTGCACCATCAATCTAAAAGCAAAACGACATGAGAATAAAAGTTTTGCATATTCACAAAGTATGGAAACAAAGGAAACAGTAACACCGCATGAGCCAAAGGGACACACCGTCGTCCTGTTTGAAGTGAAACCCAAAACGGAGGGGAAAGAT
>CALNGU010000043.1 GCA_939800445.1 uncultured Bacteroidaceae bacterium
TTTGACAGACTAGTAATTGCGAATATAACAGGTGCATAAACGGATAATCAGAAAGCATAAAACACAATAGGAAGCATAAAAAGAAAATCACAATTCCGCATTTAAATAAATTGAAATGTATATAGTTTATCGGAGGGGGGGGGGATAATTAGTAATTTGCAGATTACAAAACAAGCGATAATGCAAAATATTAGTAACTAAAAGAGACAATCAAACGGAGCAAACGCCGCACCATCCCACCCAAAGGGCAAAAACATCGTATGCAACTGGCAAAAACATTGCATGAAAGTGCAGGAAACATCCCATGTCCCAGCAGCAGGCAGCGCGGCGGACGGGCAAAAGAAAGGGGGCGCGACCTTGTCGGTCGCGCCCCCGTATCATGTCTGACGTGTTGTCAGGAGGGATGCTTACTGGGCATTCTCCTCTTCCACCACAGGGGTAGTCACGAGTTTCTTCTTGCTGAAGAAGTAGTAGGCTATCGGTGCCGCGATGAAGATTGACGACAGCGTGCCGAATGACACACCGAGGATCATCGCGAATGCGAAGCTCCTGATGGAATCGCCGCCGAGGACGAAGATGCAGAGCAGCACGATCAACGTCGAGATTGACGTGTTCAACGTACGCGAGAGCGTGGTGTTGAGCGAGTCGTTGAAGAGTTTGAAAGTGTTGCGTTTGGGGTAAAGCTTCAGATACTCCCTGATGCGGTCAAAGACGACCACCTTGTCGTTGATGGAGTAACCGATGGCGGTCAGGATAGCACCGATGAACGTCTGGTCCATCTCCATCGAGAACGGCAACACACCCTGCAACATCGAGTAAGCTCCCAATATCAGCGTCGTGTCAAGCACCAGCGCGATGGTTGACCCGAGGCTGAACGACAGGTCGCGGAAGCGCACGAGGATGTAGATGCCGATGGCGATGAGCGAGAGGACGACTGACCAGATGGCCGAGTTCTTGACATCGGCAGCGATGCTCGGGCCGACCTTGGTCGAGCTGACGATGCTGCCGCCGGTGTGGTTGTCACGGTCGATGAATGTCTCGTAGCTGATGTTCTTCGTCAACAGCTTGCCCTTGCTCAAGGCATCATAGATGAAGTGCTCGATCTCGGCATCGATGCCGTCGGTCGACTCGTTGATGCGGTAGTTGGTCGAGATACGCACCGTCTTGCCGTCAGTGCCGAGGGCGAGGACTTGGATGGCCGTCCCCTCGGGCATCTCGTCACGCAGGAGGTTCTCCACCTGCTCGGGCTGGACTTTCATCTCGAAAGTGACCACATAGTTGTAACCACCCGTGAAGTCGATGCCGCCCTTCATGCCGCGCAATGAGAACGACACGATGCAGGCTACGATGAGTATGCCCCAGATGGTGAACGACTTCTTCGTGGACTCCATGAACTTGAAGTTGGGGTTCACGTGCTTGCGCGTCAGCTTGGAAGTGAAGGTGAGGTTGAGCCATTTGTCCTTCTTCATCCTCGCGTTGTAAACGACACGGGTCAGGAAGACAGCGGTGAAGAACGAGATGATGATACCGATCATCAACGTCGTGGCGAAGCCCCTGATCGGGCCTGTGCCGAAGTTGAAGAGGATGATGGCCGTGATGAGCGAAGTGACGTTGGAGTCGAATATCGCCGAGAAGGCGTTGGAATAACCGTCTTCGAGCGCGCGCTTGACGTTCTTGCCGGCGCGGAGTTCCTCCTTGGTGCGCTCATATATCAACACGTTGGCATCGACTGCCATACCGAGGGTCAAGACCATACCGGCTATGCCCGACAGCGTCAGAGCCGCCTGGAACGAGGCCAGCACGCCCACGGTGAAGAAGATGTTGAACACCAACGCGAGGTTTGCCACCATGCCTGGGATGATGCCGTACATGGCGCACATATAGAACATCAGCAGCACAATGGCCACGACGAATGACAATATGCCTTGGTTGATGGATGCCTGGCCGAGCGACGGGCCGACGATTTCCTCGTTGACGATGTTGGTGCGGGCGGGCATCTTACCGGATTTGAGCACATTGGCCAAGTCCTTGGTCTCGTCGATGCTGAATGTACCACTGATCGACGAGCGTCCGCCGGTTATCTTGTCAGTGACGTTGGGGGCTGAGTAAACGTAGTCGTCCAGGACGATGGCGATGCAGCGGTTCACGTTGTCGCCGGTGAGCTGCGCCCATTTGCGCGCGCCCTCGGTATTCATCGTCATGCCTACGCACGGACGGCCGAAGTTGTCAAACTCATCCGTAGCGTCCACGACGACATCACCGTTGAGGGGTGCTTTGCCGCCACGGACATTTATGGCGTAGAGCGCATAGTATTCCTTGCCGCCCTCGACCATCTCGGGCTTGACGCTCCACTTGAGCGAGAGGTCCTTACGCATGTTAGCCATCTCAAAGTAGCTGTCCAGCAAGTCGCGGTCCTTGCCCTCGGCATAACCGACGACACAACCGGCATTGGCGCGTGACACGCTCAGGAGCGAGAAAATCGGGTTCTCACGCTTGTCCTCCTCAGTCACTTGAGCTGCACCGGCATCTTCGCCAGCCTCGGCAAGGAGAGCCTTGGCCACGTCGGTCGATGCGGTGTCGGCAACGGCAGCGGTCTCAGCCTCTTGGGCCTCGGCCACCTGTGCCGGCTCGGTTTCTACCGCAAGCGAATCTTCAGCCGCCTGGGCTGCGAGGATGTTGCGCACCTTCTCGTTGGCAGCAACAATGTCATTATAGACTTCTGCGGGGGTGAATGTTTCCCAGAACTCCAGTGTCGCCGAGCTTGACAAGAGGTCACGCACGCGCTGGGGTTCCTTGATGCCCGGCAATTCGACCATGATGCGGCCGAGACCGGTCTCAAGTTTCTGTATGTTGGGCTGCACGACACCGAAACGGTCGATACGCGTGCGGAGCACCGTGAACGAATTGTCGATGGCCGCGCCCACTTCTTCACGCAGGACGGTGACGACCTGGTCGTCGGTGGAGTTCTGCATGACCTTCTCTTTCAAACGCTGCGAGGCGAAGACCGACGCGAGCGGCGTGCCGGGCGACTGAGCCTTGAATTCGTTGACGAAGATTGAGATTACATCCTCCTGGCTGTCTTTTGCCTTCTCGTCAGCGGCTGCAAGTGCTTTTTCAAACGCCTCTCCCGGGTTGTCCACGGCGAGTGCCTTGAGGACATCGGGGACTGAGACTTCGAGAATCACGTTCATACCGCCCTTGAGGTCAAGACCGAGACCGAGTTCCCTTTCGCGGCATTGCTTCAATGTCTGCCACATCCAGACCTCCTCATTCGCCATGGAATCGAGATAGGCCTGTTCCGCTTTCTCTATCTCCCTGCTGTCGCCGCCCTTGGCCAAGGCGTACTCATGCGCCTTGTTCTCATAATGCGACGAAACAAAAGAAAAAGAGATGTAGTAGAGGCATACCAATGCAAACAGAACCGCAAAGACTTTTACAAATCCATTGTTTCGCATTTCTCTTAAATAGTTATTTGTTGTTGTTAATAATAATGCAGTTTTAGGCGTGCAAATATAGTTTATTTCCTAAGTAACGGCAATATACCTCGGAATTATTTTGCCACGCCCCGAGGGCATAAGCGCATGACTGGCAACCACAAAAGCAGGCCGCCCCGCGCACCTGACGAGGGGTGCGCGGGGCGGCGATGATGGTGCACTGGCGGCTGCTCTGTCACGTCACTTACGGCGGAGGCAGCCTGCCTTGCGAGGCACGGGCATCAATCCATGTCGATGTCGAGCAGCTGGAATTGCAGGGTGAAGGTCAACTCGACGCGGTTGGCCAGCTTGACTTCATACTCGCGGTCGTCCTTCTCGATCTGGAGCACTGCGACGCCGGGATAGTTTGTCTTGATGTAGTTTGCTATCTGCTGGGGAACGACAGCCGCCGGCACGGACGAATACTTGCAATTGACTTCCTTCCAGTTGCCGCTGCGGTCAAACTCAAGTTTGTTGCCGTCGGTGAAGATAACGTCATAGCTGAGCTCAAAGAAGCCTGTCTCCTTCTTGGCCAAAGCCACCTTTTTGTCCTTGAAATGGGTGGTGATGAACGTTTGCGCGCTTGCGGGAAGCTCTGACACCGTTATAGGCACATCATTGTCCGCCTTGACAAATGAAACACACACGAACATTGCCATCAAAACTACTGCTAACTTTTTCATAATCTCTGTTGTTTAAAGGGTTTGACATTAATTTCTGTGACAAAGATTATGCGCGAATCTGAAAACAATCTGAAATCGTGCGCCGCCCTGCAAAAAATGTCACCGCCCGCACGACACGGTGAAGACGTGCATCCCGTCAGACCAGCCGTAGGACAGCTCCAGGCCGAACTCCTTGCAAATCGTCGAGCAGATGGCGAGGCCGAGCCCCGTCGAGCCCTCCTTCTTTGAACCTTGGTAGAAGCGTTCAAAGATCTTCCCGTCGTCGAGCCGCCCACCCTCGGCCGTGTTGGCCACACGCAACGACCCGCAGCCGACGGTGACGGCTATGCTGCCTCCCTCGGGAGTGTGTACAAAGGCGTTCTTGACCAGATTGGACACCAATGTCTCGGCCAGCGTGGGGTTGATGTCGATGACACAAGCATCAGATGTCTCGACCGTGACGGACAGGTGCTTGTAGGAATATATCTCCTTGAAACTCTCGACATAACGCATGGCTATCGCCCCGGCATCGACCTCTGCGGCATCAGAGAACTGGCCGTTGTCGATCCTCGACAGCAGCAACAGCGAGCGGTTGAGGCGTGAGATGTGCTGCAACGTCGTGTGGACCTCGCCCAAGCCCCGCATCGTCTCCTCGGAAAGGCCGTCGCCGCCCATCATCATCTCTATGCGGTTGAGGCAGATGGCCACGGGGGTCTGTATCTCGTGTGAGGCGTTGCTGATGAAAGCTTTCTGCTGGCGGTTGTAGGACTCGTGACGCTCGGCGTTCTTGACGGCTGCCTCGTTGAGCTTTTGGAACTCCGTCACCGACGTCTCGTTGACCAGAGGGGCGTTGTCCTTGCCGACCTTGTAGCCGTCAAGCCAGTCGAGCAGGACGTAGAGCGGCTTGAGGCTGCGGTAGAAGACGACCGTGTTGACCGCCACCACCGTGAGGAACAGGATGACATAAAGGAAGACGACCCAGTAGAACACCTGCCTGATCAAGTCTTCCTTGTCTATGCTCGGCGTCGCCACCGTGAGCAGGAAATGCTGCCCCATGTCGTTGACGAAGACTGTCCGCAGGATGCGTGCCGGCTCGCGCTCCCTCTTCTCGATGATGTAGACCATCGAGTCGGCATAGGCTATGCGTGGCATGGCGGCAGCCTCGGCATCGCTGATGGGGGTCAGGTAGTACTGGTTGTTAGACCCGTTGGAAATCGACGGCAGGTCGTCGCCCCCGAGCGCGCGGCGTATGATGCCGTCCGAGTAGTCCTCGAGGCTGTCGTCGGTCTCATCGACCACCTCGGCAATCATGGCGTGGTAGAACAGCATCCCCCACAGCGTCATGACGGGGAACAGGATGAGCAACGTGCGCAGCACCAGGCGGTAGACGAGTCTCATAGGCGGCATTCAAAGTTTGATCATCTTGTAGCCGATGCCGTAGACGGCCTTTATCTCGACATCAGCCCCGGCATCTTTCATCTTCCGGCGCAGGTTCTTCATCTGCGCATAGAGGAAGTCGAAGTTGTCAACCTGGTCTATGTGGTCGCCCCACACCGCTTCGGCGAGCATCTGCTTGTCCACCAGATGCCCGGGGCGTGCCATGAAGTAGGCGAGGATGTCAAACTCCTTGCGGTTGAGCTCCAATGCCTGTCCGGCGACGGCCGCCCACGCGCGCTCGGGGCGCAGCTCCACGTTGCCGAGGGTCAGGGACAGCTCGCCTTTGTGTTCCTTGCGGCGCACGACGCTCCGCACGCGGGCGATGAGTTCTGCGATGTGAAACGGTTTGGCGAGGTAGTCGTCCGCCCCCTTGTCCAGCCCCGCCACCTTGTCGTCCAGTGAGTCCTTGGCGGAGATTATGATGACGTTCTCGCTCTTGCCTATCCTTTTCATGTAGTCGAGCAGCTCCATCCCGTTGCCGTCGGGCAGCATGATGTCCAACAGCACGCAGTCATAGCTGTAGTCCTCGACCTTGAGCATCGCCTTGGCGTAGGTCGGTGCAGTCTCGACCACCATCCCCTCGCCCTCCAGGGCTTCACGGATGATTTGCCGCAGGGACTTGTCGTCCTCAACCACCAGTATCTTCATGTCCTCCTCCTATTGTTTTGTCACGAGATGACCGTCGCCACCACCCTCCGCGCACCGCCATGGTCGCGGAACTCGCAGAGGTATATGCCCTGCCACGTCCCGAGGTTGAGCCGTCCGCCGGTTATCGGGATCGTCAACGCCGCCCCTGTCAGCACGGACAAGGCGTGTGACGGCATATCGTCGTCGCCCTCGTCGGTGTGGGTGTACCACGGCTGGCGTTCAGGCACGAGACGCTCGCAGATGCCGCGCAGGTCATGTCGCACGGCGGGGTCGGCATTCTCGTTGATGGCCAACGCCGCGCTCGTGTGCTGGATGAAGAGGTGCAGCAGCCCCGTCTCGGGCAGCTCGGGCAGATGCGCCATCACCTCGCGTGTGACGAGGTGGAAACCGCGCGGGCGCGGCGCGAGTGTGAACGTGGTTTGTGCCGTCATCGTCCATCCCCTCCCCTTGTCGTCGGGTCTTCGTTGCGGCTACGCCACTCCTCCATCTTCCTCTTATGCCTCTGATGAACCCATGCCACGATGGCGGCGACCACCAGTCCGCTGAGGAAAGAGTTGGCCCACTGCCCCCGGCTCACACTGTCGTAGAGCAGGTAGTAGGTCAAGGCGTTGACACCGCCGCACACCACGACTATCGCCACGTAGATAAAAAAATCCTTTGCTCCCATCTCTTCGTTGTTAGTGTGCCAAAGATAGGGATTGGGGACGTAACAAACAAGAGAGCACCGGCGGCACGCACCTTGCCGCCACTTGCCCGCACCGCAAAAGAGCCGTGGGCGGCAAGCGAAATCATCCGACCTTCCCGCCCAAATCATTTAATGCAACGGGCGGAATCATTGCATGATTTTGGCGGTTGCGTAGGATGTTTTTTGCCCCGCAAACGGAGCCGGCGCAAAAGCAAGAGGGGCAAGGCCATAAAGCCTTGCCACTCAATGTAGCGTTGTCACGGTTTCAGTCGCGCTTGCTTGCCTTTTGACGCTTCCTTTCCTCTTGTTTTAAAATCAAAGCAACAATTGCCATTGACACTATCGAAGATATAACAATGTTTATTGCTAAGCCCAAACTAACATTTGCCCCATTCAAATAATGCAGCAGCAACGAAAACAACGAGACAATTATAGCTACTAAAAGCAATTTAATATAAATCATACAAATATTTTCACCTATTGCTTCTTTTTACACGCTTCACATAAAGCATGGCAAGGCCGAGCCCCAAGCCCAAACCGACTGCCGTCTGGATCAACGACATCAAGACTATGCCCCAATCCAGAGGCCACCCAAGCAGATAGCGCCACAGGACAGTGAGGCAAGTGCACCCTGTCACTGCCGCCACCAATACTAATACGGTCTTCGTGCGTTTCATGTCAAGATGTCATTGTCAGTTTGAAGTCTCATTAAGCACATGACAAATGTAAGAAAATGATTCTAAAAAATCGAAGAAGTAACAATAAAAAGCCGACCTCGCATGGAACATATCAAACAAAACCACCCCACGCGGCGGACAAAAGCATCGTATGTCATCACCGGTTGCATTGTATGCTAAGCCAGAAGACATTGTATGTTCCCGTCGGAATCATTGTATGCAAGCGGCAAAAACATCGTATGTTTTTACCGGAGGCACAAATGGCAAGCAGGGCCGTCACGCCTTTTGCCCGTATTTCCTTTCAAACAGTTGCGTGTTGGCGTTGCCCCAATCAATCATTGCGTCTATTATCGGGATCAGCGTCATGCCTAATTGAGTGATGGCATATTCCGAACGGGGCGGCAACTCGGGAAAGATTGTCTTGGAGACCAACCCGTCTTCTACCAATTCCTTCAACTGGAGGTCAAGCACACGGGGTGTGGCTTCGGGAAATATCTTATGGAGCTCGCTCGGGCGCAACGGCTTATGGCGCAATTCGTCCAAGATGCAAGGTTTCCATTTCGAGTCTATCAGGCTCATGGTCAGGCGCAGGGGGCAACCAAGGTCAACTGGCAATTTCCTTTCGTACATAAACTTCCTGTTGTGTAACCGATGGCGCAAAGCTAAACATAATAACCTGCAAATGCGGTATACCGAAAAATTTTTCGGTATATGAATAATTTTTCGGTACTTGCGCGAATGGGGACGGCCACGTAGCTTTGCGATGATTATGAACACATTAAACCAAAAACCATCATGAGAGCAAGCATCGAGGAATACAAGGCGGTGGAAGAGGCCGCGATGAAGTTTGTCAAGAGCGTTGCCGAGGGCAACAGCAAGTATGCCAAGGAACTGTTTATCGACGAGGCCGTGCTGTTCGGCTACCTTGACGGCAAGTTGGAACATGGCAGCATAGAGCAATTCTACAACAACGTCGACAGTGTCGGTGGCGGGGCCGACTTCAAGGCGCGCATAGACGTGGTGGATGTCGAGGAGACACTCGCCGTCGTCCGCGTACTGGAAGAGAAATGGGGCGGCCGCATCGACTTCACCGACTATCTGCTGCTGATGAAGATGGACGGCGAGTGGCGCTGCGTGGCAAAAGCCTACAACCAAAACTCTGACACAATCAAGAAATAAGGAGAGGCAGAATGAAAATCGTAGTCGTGACGGGCAGCCCCCGCAGGCATGGCAACAGTTTTGCCATGACCGAGGCCTTTGTCAAAGAGGCCGAAAAGCTCGGGCACACGGTCCATAGGTTTGACGCGGCAATGATGAAGATAGGCGGCTGCCATGCCTGCCAGACTTGCTTCAAGACGGGCAAGGCGTGTTCATTCGACGATGACTTCAACATCATCGCCCATGCCATGCTCGAAGCCGATGCCGTGGCATTCACGATGCCTGTCTACTGGTATTCCATCCCGGCACAGATAAAGGGAGTGATAGACCGCATCTACTCGTTCTGCGTAGCGGGCAAAGACGTAGCGGGCAAGAAATGCGGCTTGATAACCTGCTGCGAGGAGCATGACCCCACGGTGATGGACGGGGTGCGCGTCCCCATCGAGCGTTCGGCAGCCCTGCTGAAATGGGAGATGGCCGGCGAAGTACTGGTCCCAGGGGTGCTGGAGGCAGGCGAAATCGACAATACCGACGGTTGCAAACAGGCGGCCGAACTGGCTCACAAGTTCTAAGCCGTTAAACCCCAATCGGTCATTAGACTTCTGTCTGTTTGTGCGTTTATGCCTGGCAGATTGATTCCCGTAGCGGCGATGGCGTAGCAGGCTACGCCGAGACGTGACGGGGAGCAAGATGACGGCGGAAACGCATTAGCAGACGAAGAGTACAAACAATACCGTTAAACACAGGAATGCGGTCTAATGACCGATTTGGGTTAAATTTCAGGAACGGCCATCCTGTCCAATAATGAAATCACAAGGGGCAAGGCCTCAATGCCTTGCCCCTTGTGGTTTCATTGTACTGATGTCTCGACAGCTATTGGCACTCACGCCTGCGACAACGCCTCATGCATCCGCGCCGCCGCACGGCGGCCGTCGCCCATGGCGAGGATGACGGTCGCGCCGCCGCGCACAATGTCGCCTCCGGCATAGAGCATGGGGACGGACGACTGCATATCGTCACCCACGACGATAGTGCCGCGACGGCTCACCTCCAGACCCTCGACGGAGTTGGGGATGATGGGGTTGGGCGAAACGCCGACCGAGACTATCGCCATGTCGATGTCCAGCGTCTCGGTAGCTCCCGGGATGGGGACAGGACTGCGGCGGCCTGACTCGTCAGGCTCGCCGAGCTGCATCCGCTGCAACACTACTTGCTTGACGCGTCCCTGCTCGTCGGAGATGTATTCTATCGGATTGTGCAGCGTCATGAACTCCACTCCCTCCTCCTTGGCGTGCTTGACCTCCTCGGCACGTGCGGGCATCTCGGCTTCGGAACGGCGATAGACGACGATGGCTCTCTCCGCCCCGAGCCTGCGGGCGGTGCGCACCGAGTCCATGGCGGTGTTTCCGCCTCCGATGACCACGACGCGGCGGCCGAATGTCACGGGGGTGTCGGCCTCAGGGTTGGCTGCGTCCATGAGGTTGACACGGGTGAGGTACTCATTGGACGACATGATGTTGATGGCGTTCTCGCCGGGTATGCCCATGAAGCGGGGAAGCCCTGCGCCCGAGGCGACGAAGAAGCCACGGAAGCCCTCTGCCTTGAGGTCGTCGATGGTGATGGTCTTGCCGACGATGCAGTCTTTGACAAACTTGACCCCCATCGCCGCGAGGTTGGACACCTCGTGGTCAACGATGGAGTTGGGGAGACGGAACTCCGGGATGCCATATTTGAGCACGCCGCCTATCTCGTGCAACGCCTCAAAAACGGTCACGTCATATCCTCTCTTGGCCATGTCGCTGGCGAAAGTCAATCCCGCCGGGCCAGAGCCGACCACTGCGACCTTGATGCCGTTGGCCGGGGCGACGGAGGGGGCTTCACCCTTGCCGTGCTCGCGCTCGTAGTCGGCGGCGAACCGCTCCAAGTAGCCTATGGCGACGGCAGGTTTGCCCAGTTTCTCGGCATAGATGCAGTGCGCCTCGCATTGTTTCTCCTGCGGGCACACACGGCCGCAGACTGCCGGCAACGCGCTGGTGAGCTTGAGGACGCGGGCAGCCTCGGTTATCTCGCCGCGCTCTATGTTTTTGATGAAGGACGGGATGTGGATGGCCACCGGGCAACCCGTCATGCACGACGGGTTGGCGCAGTCGAGGCAACGGCGCGCCTCGGCCATCGCCTGACGCAGGGTGAGGCCGCGGTTGACCTCCTCGTGGTTGTGTGAGCGGTAGGCGGGGTCGAGTTCCTCCATCTTGACGCGCTCGAGGGACATCCTCTCCTTTGGCTTCATTGCTTTGCGCAGTTCCTCGCGCCACGGGGCGGTGCGGTCGTCGTCGTTGCGGAGCATTGCCTCGCGTATCTCCTCTGAGGTGTGCGACAGCTTGTCCATGTCCTTGCGCTCGATGTCGCGGAATGCCCCCATGCGCTTGAGCATCTCGTCAAAGTCCACCTCATGACCGTCAAACTCAGGGCCATCGACACAGACAAACCTGGTCTTGCCACCGACTGTCACGCGGCAAGCACCGCACATCCCCGTGCCGTCCACCATGATGGTGTTGAGGGAGACATCGGTGGGGATGCCGTAGCGGCGGGTGAGGTCGCAGACGAATTTCATCATTATCGCCGGGCCGATGGCAAAACATTTGTCAACGTGCTCCCTGTTTATGATTTCTTCAACGCCGGCTGTGACAAGCCCCTTGCGGCCATACGAGCCGTCGTCAGTCATGATGACCACTTCGTCGGAGCTTGCCCGCATCTCGTCCTCAAGGATTATCAGCTCCTTGGTGCGGGCGGCGAGGACGGTTATCACCCGGTTGCCTGCCGCTTTCAGCGCCCTCACGATGGGCAGCATGGGGGCTACCCCCACCCCGCCTCCGGCACAGACGACCGTGCCAAACTGCTCGATGTGCGTCGCCTGGCCGAGCGGGCCGACGACATCGGTGATGCTGTCGCCGACAGCAAGCGCGCAAAGACGGTTGGACGACAGACCTACCTCTTGCACGACAAGGGTGATTGTGCCGCGCACGGGGTCGGCATCGGCGATGGTGAGGGGCATACGCTCACCTTTGTCGCCGACACGCACGATGACAAAATGCCCGGCACGGCGCGAGCGGGCGATCAACGGGGCTTCAACCTCCAACTTGAAGACCTTGTCGGAGAGTTGCTGTTTGCTCAATATCTTATTCATATATACTAACTATAAGGATGTGTCTTGGTCTTCTCGCCTTGCCCGGCACGCGGCGGCGGATGTCATGATGGCGACCCCGCTCAGTCGGCCAGCCGCAGTTCGGCGATGATGGGATAGTGGTCGGAGTCCTCTATCGTGTCATCGACCTTGCAGCTGACGACTTCCCACTCGTCGTTGACAAGGATGTTGTCTATCCTGAAGAAAAATTTATTTTCATTGTAGGAAATCCCCAGGCCGCGCCCACGGCGTGTGAACGCGTCCTGCATCCCATCGTTGAGCACACGGTGGGCATAGGACAAAGGCCCGTCGTTGAAATCACCGCAGACAATCAGCGGCTGGTGCAGGTGCTCGTCCATCACCGCCCTGACTGCACGCGCCTGCTCGGCACGGATGGCGGCAGCGTCGGCCAGCTTGCCCACCAATGAGAAAAAGTTTTCCTTGATCCGCTCGGCACTGGGCGAATCGACGAGGCTCGCATAGGCGGCCTTGTCTGCCGCCGTCAGTTTGTTTGACTCCAGGTGGTTGTTGATGACGACCACGGTGTCGCCGTCCACCGAGAGGGTGAAGATGGCAGAGCCGTTGTTCGCGCTGTCGTAGTCTATCCGCTGCGAGCCGATTATGGGGTACTTGGAGAAACAAGCCAGCTGGTTGGGGTTGCCAGAGTAGTTGAGCTGCACGGTCGCGTGATAGGGATACATCTCCAAGGCACGCAGCACGTCGTCCTCGTTGAGGAAATGCTGGTTGGTCGAGAGGATATACTCCTGCATACACACTATGTCCGCCCCGCTCGCGGCGATGTAATCCAACACGGCGTTGCGGTCGTCGTCCTTATGCGGCTTCTGCAAACAAAGGCCCATGACGTTGTAGGAAAGGACTTTCAACGACCGCCCCTCGTCCCCGCCACCGAAATTGACCGGGAACGACTGCCGCAACGCGCCAAATGTGAAGATGATGCCCGCGAGGGAAGCCAGCGCGTACAACGGCCTGGCAAAAACCCAGAACAGCAGGAAGACGATGTTGACGGCGAAAAAGACCATGTAGGCCAGACCGAAGCATGACAGCACCGGAAACCTGGATGGCGACAGATAGGAACTGTAGGCCGCGATGAGCAACAGGACAATCACGGCGATGTTGACGAGCAGGATTATGCGCAAGATGTAAGTACCGACCTTTTTCATATATCCTCCGCCATATCTTTCATTTGCGGCCTGCGTCAAACAGTTTCCGCTTCTCCTCCGCCGTGAGGGAGGAATAGCCGCCCCTCTTTATCTTGTCCAGAATCCTGTCCACCTCATCGGCGTTGGCCTTGCGGTTGATGTTGTAGGCATAGTCGTCAGCCTTTGACGCGTCGCGGTAGTGGACTTTCATCTTCGGCTTCCGCCCTTTCAGCCGCGAGGGCAACGACCTGATGCCGGCAACGACGGGACGCAGGACAGTGGCAAGCCAATCTATGACAACGTTTACCCACCTCGTGACATCAGTCCCACGGTCAAACAACCAGGCGAACAGTATGCCCGAAAGGAATCCCCCGATGTGCGCAAAATGTCTTCCAGGGGCTTCCATCAGGAAGATGACATCCACGGCGATGAACGCCAGAGCCACCCACTTGAACCTCACTTTCCCGAAGAGGAAAAGCCGCAACTCGACATTCGGCACTTTGTAGAGCAACGCCCCCATCAACGAGAGCATCGGGGCGGACGCGCCGAGCAGGTAGTGCACGCCGGCGATGTCGCGCATATAGGGGAACACAGCAAACGACAGCAGGAACAGCAGCGCACCGCACAGGCCGCCGAAGACGTACATCCCGACAAGCTGCCTCGACGAATAGACTTGGTAGAACATCTCACCCACCCAGTAGAGGCACAGCAGGTTGAACAGCGTGCCGAGCAAGTCGGTGTCGGAAAACATATAGGTGACAACCGTCCACGGGCGCGACAGCAATGCCCCGAAGTCTGACGGGCAGGCAAGCCATGACACGATGGCATCGAAGCCGTCAAGGTTGAACAGCCTGAAAACGATGGACAGCAGGAACAGTGCCGCGAAAACGATGGCGTTTATGTAAAGCAAAGTCCGCTTCATCACCACTCACGCTTATATTTCCAATACATTATCAACAGGAGTCCGAACAGCATCCCCCCGATGTGGGCAAAATGAGCCACGTTGTCATGCACCGTGGGACTGATGCCGAGCATCAGCTCAATAGCCGCATAGCCGATGACAAACCACTTGGCCTTGATTGGCACGGGGATGGGGAACACGAACATCCGCTCATTCGGAAATCTCATGCCAAACCCCAGCAGGATGCCAAACACCGCACCCGATGCGCCGACCGTGCTCCAGCTGTTGAGAAATACCTCCATCGGTATTTCAGGATAGCCGTCACCCAACAAAACGGTCGTATAATGGTCAAGCCCCATCGAATAATAGGTCACCAGCTGCGCAATCTCCTGCACAAAGCCCGCACCCAACCCGCAAACCACATAGAACAGCAGGAATTTGCTCGACCCGAGGTAACGCTCCAGCACCGAGCCGAACATCCACACGGCAAAGAGGTTGAAGAAGATGTGGGCGAAGTTGGCGTGCATAAACATATAGGTGAAGAACTGTGCCACGTTGAAATCGTCGGCAAAGAAGAAGTGCAACGCCAGGTAGCGGTCAAGGTCTATGCCCCACCTCCCTGCCGCAAGCGTGGCGAGGAAGAGCAGGACGTTGATCATCAATATATACTTCGTGACAACGGGAAGTCTGTTCATCAAGTCAACATTTAGTCATAAGCCAGTGACGGCAAAAGTAGCAATTTAATCCGTTGCAAGCCCCAAAAGGCCGGGTGGCTAATCATTTTTCTGATAATAATACATTATTTCGCACACCACCGCCGCGACGGCAAGGCATGATGGATGCAAATTGCTATCTTTGCGCACCTAAAAACATAACCCACAGCAAATGAACATCGAAAGCAGGATACAAAAAGCGGCGATAGAGGGCTTGAAGCACCTCTACTCGATTGACGCAAACGAAAACAACGTGCAAGTCCTCAAGACGAAGAAAGAGTTCCAAGGCCACTACACGATAGCCGTGTTCCCCTTCCTCAAGCAGTCGCGCAAGTCGCCCGAGGCGACGGCGACCGAGCTGGGCGAATACCTCGTTGCCAACGAGGCGGCCGTCTCGGCGTTCAACGTCATAAAAGGCTTCCTCAACCTCACCGTCGCGCCCGCCTGCTGGACGGAGCTGCTGGCCGGCATCAACGCCGACCCGCACTACGGCATCACGGCTGCGGCGGATGGCGCGCCGACTGTCATGGTCGAGTTCTCATCCCCCAACACCAACAAGCCGCTCCACCTCGGCCACGTGCGCAACAACCTGCTCGGCATCGCACTGTCCAACATCATCGCGGCGAATGGCAACCACGTCGTCAAGACCAACATCGTCAACGACCGTGGCATCCACATCTGCAAGTCGATGCTCGCATGGCTGAAATACGGCAACGGCGAGACCCCCGAGACATCCCACAAGAAGGGCGACCACCTCATCGGCGACTACTACGTCGAGTTTGACAAGCACTACAAGGCCGAAGTCGCCGACCTCATGGCATCGGGCATGACAAAAGAGGAGGCCGAGGCAGCCTCGCCCCTGATGAAGGAAGCCCGCGAGATGCTCGTGCGCTGGGAAGCCGGCGACAAAGACGTGCGCGACCTCTGGAGCAAGATGAACGGCTGGGTGTATGCCGGCTTCGACGAGACCTACAAGATGATGGGAGTGTCGTTTGACAAGATATACTACGAATCACAAACCTACCTCGTGGGCAAGGAGAAAGTGCTGGAGGGTCTCGACAAAGGCATCTTCTACCGCAAGGACGACGGCTCGGTGTGGGCTGACCTCACCGGCGAGGGACTTGACCACAAGCTGTTGCTCCGTTCCGACGGCACGTCGGTCTACATGACGCAGGACATAGGCACCGCCAAGATGCGCTACGACGACTACAAGATTGACAAGATGGTCTACGTCGTGGGCAACGAGCAAAACTACCACTTCCAGGTGCTCGCAATCCTGCTCGACCGCCTCGGCATAGCGTGGGGGCGGCATCTGGTGCACTTCTCCTACGGCATGGTCGAGCTGCCCGAGGGCAAGATGAAGTCGCGCGAGGGGACGGTAGTCGATGCCGACGACCTCATCGCCAAGATGATCGACACGGCACGCGAGGCAGCATCAGACCGCCTCGACGGCTGCACCAAGGAGGAGGCCGACGACATAGCACGCATCGTCGGGCTGGGCGCGCTCAAATATTTCATCCTCAAGGTGGACGCGACGAAGAACATGACGTTCAACCCCAAGGAATCCATAGACTTCAACGGCAACACGGGCCCGTTCATCCAGTACACCTACGCCCGCATCCGCTCCGTCCTGCGCAAGGCCGCCGAGATGGGGCTTGCCACCGACCAGCTCCCCACGGGCGAAGTCGCCCTCACGGCCAAGGAGGAAAGCCTCATCCAGATGCTGTCCGAGTTCGCCGCAGTCGTGCGCCAGGCAGGCGTGGACTACAACCCGTCGGCGATAGCCAACTACGCCTACGACCTCGTCAAGGAGTACAACCAGTTCTACCACGACTTCAGCATACTGCGTGAGGAGGATGCCAACGTACGCGCACTGCGCCTCGTCCTCTCGTCAAACGTGTGCAAAATCATCAAGGAAGCGATGTCGCTCCTCGGAATCGAAGTGCCGGAGAGGATGTAACAGCCCTCACAACGACACACGTCACACGATAATGGGGATGTCCGCTATATGCAGGCATCCCCATTTCATATAATAACGTGAGTTCGATGAATTTAGAATAAGGCAAGCTG
>CALNGU010000044.1 GCA_939800445.1 uncultured Bacteroidaceae bacterium
GCATGATGTTGCCCCCAGGCAGATGGGTCAGTTTGAACAACGCGCCCATGATGACCACCGCCGCTCCCCAGCTGTACGCATAGTTGAGGATGACCTTGCCCTGATAGCTGGACATGAAGTCCTGGATGGACTTTATCAGCCCTTTCTTTTTCTTATTGTTATTATCCTTGGTTGCCATTTCTATTATAATATAATTTATCGTCTTCTACCATTTGTCTGTCCCATGCAGCTCCTGACACAGCGGAAACCTATGTACGACCTGCTCTCGTTCTGGTATTCGTAGCTGCGCATATCCGCGCGGACATTCTCCGCCACGTCTTTCCATGAGCCGCCGCGCACGACTTTCTTCTTCATGCGGTAGGGGTCTTCCTTGGCTGCATTGTAGGTCAGTTCCGGGTTCAAGTCATTCATCGACAACACGCCAGCCTCGGTGTAGACGGTCGATGTCCACTCGGCCACGTTGCCCGCCATGTCATAAAGGCCGTTGGAGTTTGCCGAGTAGGATGCCACACGGCTCGTTATGATATTGCCGTCACGGGTGTAGTTGCCCCTCTCGGGCTTGAAGTTGGCGTAGTAGCAGCCGTCGTCCGACTGCGACTCGCTCCCCTCCCACGGATAACGGCCTGCCTCCGTCCCGCGTGCGGCGAATTCCCATTCAACCTCGGTCGGCAGGCGGTAGCGTTGTATCTGCCTTGCCGCCCCCGTCATGCCTTTGAGCAAGTACTGCGTGCGCCAAGCACAGAACGCGTTGGCCTGTTCCCAGCTGACACCCACCACGGGATAGTCGTTGTAGCTCGGGTGGGAGAAGTAGAGGCGCATATACGGCTCGTTGTAGGCATTCTGGAAATCATTGACCCAGCACGTCGTGTCGGGATAGATGTTTATGATGTAACTGTTCTCGAAGTCATGCAGCGACGACAGCGGACGGTTGATGGTCATGTTGACCACCCTGCCCTCGTCGTCGATGTAGGCCGTGTCCTTGGAAATCATCACCACCGCGTCCTCGTCCACCGGGATGTCGGTGTTGCGCACCCGGTCGGCAGGGTTGAGCCTGTTCTTGCGCAGCGCGGCCTGCGTCTGGTCGAAGAAAGAGTAACGGAAGTTCATCTGCGACGCGTCCAGCATCCGCACACCCTCGACGGGGTGGTTCATATAGACACTCTCGATTGCCACCGTCTCATCCTCGGTCGCCTTCTTCCAAGGGATAGGCCTGTTCCAGTTCAGATAAGGTGTGATGGGGTTGCCCTCCTCGTCCTCCTCGATTTTAAACAGTTCGTTGCCGCCATAGGCCGGGTCTGCCAGCCTCTCCCTGATGAGCGAGTCGCGCACCCAGAAGACAAACTGGCGGTACTCCGAGTTCGTTATTTCCGTCTCATCCATCCAGAACGCGTCCACCGACACCTCGCGCGTCGGCACGTTCACGCCCCACAGCGAGTCAACCTCCTGCGGGCCTATCTTCATCGACCCCTTGCCCACCAACACCATGCCGTAGGGGGTCGGCTCAGCCCAAGCCATCATCCCGACACCCGTCAGCTCGCCGCCGGCACCCGACGACGCCGCACCGCCCATGCACGAACTCAGCACGACGCACAGCATCGACGCGACAAAGACATTTCTCACATTTATCATAAGATACGTATGCTTTTATGTTTATTTTTCGTCTTCTTCTTGAAATTCATCTCAAACGAATAGCCCAGCACCACGTCATGATTGCCCGAGGCAGCCCCGACCTTGGTCGTGAACATCTCGTAGGCGTAGCCGAGGACGAAATCCTTGATTTTTGCCCCGAACATAAACGACACCGACGTCCCGGGCGAATAGCCCAGCCCGCCGTAGAAGCTCCGCGTCCCCTTTTCGTAGGTCATGCGCGCCGTGATGTCGTAGCGGTAGAACATGAAGTCGGTCTGCATCATGAACGACGGTTGCATAGATATAAACGGGTTGCGCGTCTTTATATTGCCACCCGCCATGAAATAAAGTGCCGGCCTGACCGAATACTCACCGCTCTCGCCCCAGTCGATCGTCGGAGCCGTCAGGTGCGCAGCCGACACGCTCGCCCAGAACCACGGGTGCTCCCACGCCACACCAACGCCCAGGTCGAAGCCCATCCCGTCGGTCTCCGACGTGGGGAACGCCGGGTCCTGCATATCCTCGTCGGGAAACACCAGGTCAGCCGGGTCAAACGACACGGTCAACGCCCCGAGGCGCACGCCGCCGCTCAGCATCCCCTTGCCGATAGGCTGGCGGTAGGTGTACTGGGCGTAGAACATCTGGTTCTTGAACTCGCCGATCGACTCGTTGAAGAAGCCAGCCCCCGCCCCGTGCTTCTTGCCGAACAGCGTGAAAGGCAGGTCAGCCCCGAACCACATCGACTGCGGCGCGCCGTGGAAACCGAGGAGCTGCATACTGTACGTCCCCCCGATGTTGATCCTGTCGCCAAACCCTGAGTAGGCCGGGCTGTAATAACCCCTCAAATGCCAATAGTTGCTGAAATGCACGTCAAACTGCCCCCTCGCGCCCAGCGCGGCGAACAACAGCAACAATGTCGGCAACAAACGCTTCATCAATCACGTAATTTTCTCTATTCTTAATAAACTGAAAAACGCCGCCAAAATTGCCCGACAGCGAAAACAAAGCGCAAAACCGCACGCATATTCCCACCCTCTCCGCCACTCCGTCCCCTCCCGGCGGCACGCGGCAGGTGGGAAACCGCGACACACCACCCCCACCGCACCGTCCCCCATGGACACAAAACCCGTGACAATAGAGGCAAACCTCCATCATCCGCCGAGAAAAGTTCCCTGTCTCGGCGAATAAAGTACATTCAAAACTTTTGTTTATATATTCAAAACTTTTGTTTATATAAACAAAACTTTTGTTTTAATATTCAGAAGTTTTGTTTTTACTTGACTTGCCGAGACAAGGGACTTTATGTCTGACTTGGTGGAAGTTTATGCCTATCGTCACGGGATTAATCCCCCACCCCACCTCGCCAACGCCCGCACCGGCGGCCGCGCAGGCCTCCCGCAACAGCCGCCCTATCCCGACGGTCAACGGGCAACAAACACTGCTGGACAGAAAAAAGCCGTGGGACGGAGGGCAAAACCCCTCCGCCCCACGGCGGTTGGCTGTGTGCGCGGCCTTGTGGCGCGGTTAGCGGACTATGCCGTTATTCGAGTGCTCGACGAAATGGAGTATCTCGACAATCTCATCGCTCTTGGGCACTTGGTCCTGGATTTTCTGCAACGCGTCGGTCACGCTGAAGTTTGACTGCGAAAGCAGGCGGTAGGCGTTGACTATGTGGCGCAGGATGCGGTCGGAGACCTTCATCATGTCGCTGTGCTGCATGACATAGGCGTTGACGCCGTGGTACATCGGCGGGTTGCCGGCAGCGATTATATACGGCGGGACATCCTTGCTCAGGCGGCATCCGCCCTGCACCAACGCCCACTTGCCGACGTGCACTCCCTGGTTGAGCACGACGCTCGTGCTGAGGATGGTGCAGCTGTCGATGCGGCAGTTGCCTGCCACCGAGGTGCCGATGCCGAAGATGCAGTTGTCGCCGACGTGCACGTCATGGCAGAAGTGCACCTTGTCCATCAGGAAGTTGCCGTTGCCGATGCGCGACTCGCCATCGGGGTGCGACGAGCGGCTGATGACGACGTTCTCGCGGATGGTGTTGCCGTCGCCGATGACGAGCCTCGTGTCGCCGCCTTTGTAGTGGAAATCCTGGGGCTCCGACCCGAGGACGGCGTGTTGGTACACTTTGTTGTTCTTGCCGAGTGTCGTGCCCCGCATGACCGAGACGTATGGCATCAGGACGCAGCCGTCACCGATCTCCACACCGTCCTCGATGTAGGCGAATGGCATGATGGTGACATCCTTGCCAATCTTTGCGTCGGGACTGACGTTTGCTAAAGGACTAATCATGACAATCAGATTTAAAAATTAACAATATCATTCGTTCCTGCCACCACCGAGTGCCTGGTAGACAGTCACCACTGATTGCAGGCAGTCAAAGTCGTTGGCGACCTGGCTCAGCTTGGCACTCAGCAGGGATTGCTCTGCGGTCAGCACTTCAAGGTAGGTTGACGTGCCCAAATTAAACAATTCCTTGGTATATTCCGCAGCTTTCTCCAGCGAATTGACTTGCATATCGTAGGCATTGGCCTTCTTGCAAGCGGCGTTGTACTGGAACAGGGCGTTGCTGACCTCGTTTCCTGCGCTGTACAGGGTCTTCTGGAACGACAGCTTGGCTTCTTCCTGTTGTGCCTTGCTTATCTTAAGGTTGGCGAGAAGTTGTCCACGTGCGAAGATGGGCTGCGTCAACGAACCGATGGCCGAGAGGATGAGCTTGCCCGGGTCAACGATGACGCTCCCGGCCGAGTTGGTCCATCCGGCAGTGCCGCTCAACGTGATTGAGGGGTAGAACGATGAACGGGCGATATTGGTGTTGTAGTAGGCCATGGCGAGCGAATACTCAGCCATCATCACGTCAGGCCTGTTGGACAGCAAATGGAGTGGCACGCCCACCGAGAACTCTGACGGGAGGGTCTGGTCGTACAAGTCACCACGCTCAATCGTCTGTCCCGGCTTGCCGAGCAACAGTGCGAGGGCGTTCTCCGTCTCGCGGATGCTGCTCTCTATGTCGGGGATTGACGCGAGTATGCTAGCATAAGTCGCTTCACTCTGCGTGACGGCAGCCATGTTGGTCATCGCCGCCTGCTGCATGGCACGCATCGTCTCGACATTGTCGCGCCAGACATCGGCTGTCTGCAATGTTATCTCCAGCTGCTTGTCGAGCATGAGGAGTGTGTAGTAGGTGTTGGCAATGCCGGCGATGAGCTGTGTCTGGACGCCTTGCTTGTAGGCTTTGTTGTTCTCCAAACCAGCCTGCGCCGCACGCTTGCCGTTGAGGGTCTTGCCAAAGAGGTCTATCTCCCAACTTGCCGAGAGAGGCAGCTGGTAGGTCTTGGAGACTGGAGCTTTGTCAAAGCTGCTCAACGTCCCTTGCGGTGCGAGGGTGAATGCCGGGGCATAGGCGATGCGGGCACTCATCAACGAAGCCTTGGCCTCATCGACCATGAGACGGGCTGTCTGGAGGTCAAAGTTGTTGGCCAGCCCCTCCTCAATCAAGCCTTGGAGGACAGGGTCGGTGAAGACTTCCCTCCACGGCAAGTTGCCGAAATTAGCCGTGTCTGTGACCAGAGTGTCGGTCACTGACACCGTGTCGCGGTAGAGCCCGGACACATTGATGTCATCCGGACGGTCATATTTCCTATATATGTGGCAACTGCTCAGCATGGCAGTTGCACACATAAATAATAATATCTTGTTTCTCATCAGAATCTTAGCTTTTAGATGTTTTTAGAATACTGTTCGATTTCAGTGCTTGCGTCCGAGTTGTCAACGTCATCCCACTCCATCGGCCTGAACTTCTCCTGTAAATATTGGAAAATGACAAACAACGATGGGACTACGAAAATCTGCGTGATCACACCAATCAACATACCACCGACAGCGGCAGTTCCGAGGGTGCGGTTGCCGTTTGCACCTACACCGAATGAGAACATCAAAGGCAGCAGACCGACAATCATCGCCAACGAGGTCATCAAGATAGGACGCAGACGGGCAGACGCGCCAAGCACAGCAGCCCAAGTGATGCTCATGCCCATCTTGCGGCGGTCAAGGGCGAACTCGACTATCAAGATGGCGTTCTTAGCCAACAGACCAATCAACATAATCAATGCAATCTGCATATAGATGTTGTTCTCAGCATTGCTGAAGACGGGGATAATCATATTGATAAGTCCCATGAAGTGCGCGAGCAAGAAGCTGCCGGCCAAACCGAACGGGATGGAAAGCAACACTGCAAGCGGCAGGATGTAGCTCTCGTACTGCGCACTCAGCAAGAGGTAGATGAACACGAAACACAAGATGAATATCGTGGCAGTCATGCTTCCGCTCGTGCTCTGCTCCTCACGCGTCATTCCGGAGAACTCATAACCGAAGCCTGTCGGCAAGTATTGCGCCGCTACTTCCTCCATTGCCGCAATCGCCTGACCGCTCGTGTAACCGTCATTCGGCATACCGTTGATAGTCATTGACGTAAACATATTGAAACGGTTGATATTGTCCGGTCCATATATCTTCTTCACGTCTACGAACTGGGTGATTGGAGCCATAGTGTTGCCGTTGCGCACCTTGATAGAGTTCAACGACTCAAGGTTGGTGCGGCTCTCCGGGTCGGCCTGAATCATCACACGGTACATCTTACCGAAGATATTGAAGTTGGAGGCATACAGACCGCCATAGTAACCTTGAAGGGTTGACAATATCACGCTCGGTGAAAGTCCGGCCTTCTTACAAGCCGCAGCGTCAATGTCAATCATATACTGCGGGAACGCTGGGTTGAACGATGTCTGAGCCGACGCGATTTCCGGCCTCTCTCTCAACTTGGCGATGAACTCCTGGGCTACGTCGTAGAACCTGTCGAGCGAGCCGCCAGTCTTGTCCTGCAAGTTGATTTCAAAACCGTTGGACACACTGTAACCAGGAATCATAGGAGGTGCGAAGAACAGCACTTGCGCATCCTTTATCACCTTGTTGGCACGCAAGTAAAGCATACCGGAGACTATAGTCGAACTCTGCTTCATGCTTCGCTCATCCCAATTCTTAAGCTTACAGATGACTGACGAATAGTTTGAACCCGCGTCACCGATGAAGCTGTAACCGACAATGATTGTGCGTGACGCAATGGCAGGTTCTGCCGCAATCAAGCTATCGACACGGGCCATGGTTGCTTCAGTCCTTTCGCGTGAGCTTCCAGGAGGCAAGTCAACGACACCCATGATGGTTCCCGTATCTTCATTAGGCACAAGACCAGTCGGGGTTACGTTCATGAAGACAAGCAGCAAGGCAATTCCGACCACCACCATGCCTATTGTCAAGGCAGGCTTGTTGATGAAACGGAGGACACCTTTCTTGTACTTCTTCAGCATATTGTCATAGTAGGCGTTGAACGCTGTGTGGAAGCGGCTGATGAACGTCGATTTCTTCTTAGCCTCCTTGTCATGCGGTTTGAGGAACACGGCACAAAGGGCAGGACTCAACGTCAAGGCATTGATGGCCGACAGACCTATCGCTATCGCCATCGTGATACCGAACTGGCGGAAGAAGACACCCGACGTGCCAGGCATGAAGCTCACAGGGATGAACACCGCCATCATCACCAGAGTGATTGACACGATTGCACCGCCGAGTTCGCTCATCGCGTCGATGGCAGCAGTCCTTGACGACTTGTAGCCCTGGTCCAACTTGGCATGGACACCCTCGACAACGACTATGGCATCGTCCACCACTATCGCAATCGCCAGAATCATGGCGCAAAGGGTCAAGAGGTTGACGCTGAATCCTATCACATAAAGGAAGAAGAACGTACCAATCAACGCCACAGGTATCGCAATCGCCGGGATAAGCGTCGAGCGGAAATCCTGCAAGAAGATGTAAACCACGATGAACACGAGCAGGAACGCCTCGAGCAACGTCTTTATCACCTCGTGGATTGATGCAAACAAGAAGTCGTTGACATCTTGCGAAATCGAGATTTCCAAGCCGGGAGGCAACGTCTCGGACATATCGTCAAGCAAGTCCTTCACGTCATTGACAATCTGCGTTGCGTTGGAGCCGGCTGTCTGCATGACCATACACGTCACGGCAGGGTGGCCGTTCACCTTATTTGAGAAGCTGTAAGTCAAACGTCCAAGCTCGATGTCGGCAACATCTTTCAACTTGAGCACCTGGCCGTCAGGAGTGGCAGCGACCACAATCTCCTCGAATTGCTCCTCGGATTGCAGACGGCCTGTATATCTCAAAGTGTACTGGTAGGTCTGGTTGCCATTTTCACCCAACGAACCGGGAGCTGCCTCAAGGTTCTGCTCGGCAAGCACGCCTGTTATGTCCGACGGCATGAGATTGTACTGCGCCATAACATCAGGCTTCAACCAGATGCGCATCGAGTAGTCCGCACCCATGACCATGGCATCACCGACACCAGGGACACGCTTGACCTCTGGGATGATGTTGATGGCGGCATAGTTCTCAATGAACTCCATGTCGAAAGACTCGTCAGGGCTCGACAACGAGAAGATGAGCAGCATACTCGTCTGCCTCTTCTGCGTGATGACACCCACCTGTGTCACTTCGGCAGGCATGAGACCCAACGCCTTCGACACCCTGTTTTGCACATTGACTGCCGCCATGTCGGGATCGACACCCTGCTTGAAAAAGACATTGATACGCGCTTCACCAGTGTTGGAGGCGGTGGAGGTCATGTAGTCCATGTTTTCCACACCGTTGATCTGCTCCTCCAACGGGACGATGACACTGTTGAGCACCGTCTGCGCATTCGCACCGGTGTAGGTCGTCGAGACGCTCACCGTGGCCGGCGCGATGTCAGGGTACTGCTCGATCGGCAACGAAACGAGGCCGATGACACCCAGGATGACTATCAACACCGATATCACGGTTGACAGCACCGGGCGTTTTATAAATCTATCTAACTTCATATTTCAACTTTCTTTTCTGACTTATAACCCTAATTTCCCGTTCTTTTGGTCTTCGAGTGCCTGCTTGTAGTCCTCGTCGGACTTGGCTTTGGTCACAGGCACAATCTTCTGCTCGTCCTTGAGGATGCTGGCGTTCTCGACGACCACCTTCTCGTCACCTTTAAGACCGGAAGTGACGACATAGTCCTTGCCGTTGTCAAGCACAAACACCTCGACCTGCGTCATGCTGACTGTGCTGTCGGCGTTGAGCGTGAAGACAAACTTCTTGTCCTGAATCTCGTTGAACGCCGTCTGCGGCAACACGATCACATCGGACAGGTGGTAGGGCACAATCATATTGGCCATGCCACCGCTGCGGAGCAGGTAATCGGGGTTCTTGAACGTAGCCCTGATGCTGACCGACCCCGTGGAAGTGTCGATGGCACCGCTGATGGTCTCTATCTTGCCCTTCTCGCCGTAGATAGAGCCGTCTGACAGCTGCAACTCGACCTCGGGATAGGACTCGAGCACCGACTTTTGCGAACCGTCACGCTTGATGAGACTCAGCAACTCCTTTTCAGTAAGTGAGGCGTAGACGAACATCTCGCTGTTGTCAGACACCACGGTCAACGGTGTAGCAATCGACGGGCTGACCAGCGCGCCGAGACGGTAGGGGATGTCGCTCACCACTCCATTCGACGGGCTTGACACGCGGGTGAACGACAGGTTCTGCTCCGCGCTTGTCAACTGAGCCTCAGCGGAAGCCAGCTGAGCCTTGGCCGAAGCCAGGGTGTTCTCGGCCATTGCCAGGTCATAGTCGCTTATGATGTTCTTCTTGTTCAGTTCCCTCTTGTTGTTGGTCGTGATTTCCTGCGTGTTCACGTTGGCCTTGGCGGTCTCGACCGCAGCCTTGGCCGAGCGGTAGGCTGCCTCGTACTGCGTCGGGTCAACGACAAACAGCGTCTGTCCTTTCCTCACCGTCGAGCCCTCGTCCACACACACCTGAGTGATGAAGCCCGAGACCTGCGGGCGGATTTCAACGTCCTGCTTACCCTTGATGGTCGCCGGGTAAGTCCTTTCCAAATCGACTGTCGTCTTCGTCACTGATTCAACAGCGCATTGCATCTCGGAGTTCAGTCCCATGTTTTTGTTGCCACATGAGAAAAGAACAACACTGCCCAGAACAAGCAAAAATCTTCCTTTCATATTCATATTACGTATTTTATATATGGATACTTCGTAAACGCCTCCGGGGACGCTCCCCAAGGCAAAACTTTTAAAGCCCTTAGAGTTTTGACGGCGCAAAGCTAACCATTATATAATACATACATCTGTCATCCAACCTTTTTTAACACGTTAAACTTTACAGCAATAGGGCAAAAAAGCGTTAAACACGCCCCTGACCACCCAGCCTGCCGCCACTCGGCACAAGGCATAGATGGCAGCACCAAGGCATGATGCAGGGAAAGACATCCTTTGTTAGTCGCTATAACAAGCTTTGTTAGTGCCATTAACAAGGTTTGTTATAGCGACTAACAAGGCATGACATTGCGCAGGCACTGCGGGATGCCGTGGGAAGCCCCCCGAGACGGGCGGCTGAAGTGCGGCGCGGGGGCGGCAGAACGATAAATTTACGGCCCGACATACGGAAACGGCGCATCCGCCGTTATTTCTATTGTGAAACATAACGGACACCAGCGATGAGACGACACCACACCACCCGACTGGCGGCTTGGCTGACTGCCATGCTGGCCGCGTTGTGCGTGCTGCCGGCGGCGGCGCAAAACGACGTGACCATCACGGGCGTAGTGACCGACGACGGGGGCGCGCCGGTCGAGTTTGCCACCGTGCACGTCGAGCGTCAGGTGGCCGGCACGATGACTAACCTGAAGGGGGAATACTCATTGCAGGCCAAATCGACGGACAGCGTCGTCGTGGTGTTCTCGATGCTGGGCTACAACACCCGCAAGCGTGTGCTCAAGAACCCTCAGGGCAAGGTGACGCTCAACGTGATGCTGCCCCACACGGGCTACGAGCTGGGCGAAGTGACCGTCACCGAGGCCAAACGCCAGACGGGCACGATGCAGGACCTGGACTTTGAGACCACGCACCTGCTGCCCAGCGCGTCGGGCGGCGGCATCGAGGCATTCATCACGACGCAGGCGGGGGTGAGCAGCAACAACGAGCTGAGCTCGCAGTACAACGTGCGCGGGGGCAGCTTCGACGAGAACATCGTCTACGTCAACGGCATCGAGGTCTACCGCCCGATGCTCATCAGCTCGGGGCAACAAGAGGGACTGAGCTTCATCAACCCCGACATGGTGGAGAACGTGGGGTTCTCGTCGGGAGGCTACGAGGCCAAGTACGGCGACAAGATGGCGTCGGTGCTCGACATCACCTACAAGCGTCCCGAGGCATTCGAGGCGACAGCGGCGATGAGCCTGCTGGGGGCGAGCGGATACGTGGGGGTCGCCACCAAGCGGTTCACGATGACGCACGGGATACGCTACAAGACCAACCGCTACCTGCTGGGCACGATGGACACCAAGGGCGAGTATGACCCCAACTTCGTGGACTACCAGACCTACATCACGTGGCGGCCGACAAAGCGGTTCGAGGTGGGGGTGATAGGCAACTTCTCGCAGAACCGCTACAACTTCGTGCCCGAGAACAGGACCACGCGCTTCGGCACGATGGAGACGATGAGGGAGTTCCAGGTCTACTTCGACGGGGCTGAGCGCGACCTCTTCAGGACATACTTCGGGGCGGTGGAACTGAAGTACCGCATCAACGACTACAACTCCGTTGCCGTGCGCGCCTCGGCTTTCAGGACAAACGAGCAGGAGACGTATGACATCCAAGGGCAGTACTGGCTCAGCGACCTCGACGAGAGCGAGCAGCCCGAGGAGGGCAACACGTCGGGCGTGGGAACGTACCTGGAGCACGCGAGGAACTTCCTGACCGCCGACGTGCAAAGCTATGCCATCACCGGCAGCCACAAGCTCAAGGCGCACAGCATCGACTGGGGGCTGGAGCTGAAGCATGAGAAAATCGACGAGAGGATGCGCGAATGGGAGATGAGGGACTCGGCGGGCTACTCCCTGCCCCACCTGAGCGACAGGGTGAGCGTCATCTACAACCTCAACTCGACCAACTCGATTGCGAGCAACCGCTTCTCGTTCTACGTGCAGGACACCTATAAATTCAAGTCCGCCATCGGGCTTTTCACCATCAACCTGGGCGTGAGGGGCAGCTACTGGGGTTTCAACAAGGAATTCATCTTCAGCCCGAGGGGGTCGATAGGGCTCATCCCGGCGTTCAACGACAACTTCACGTTCCGCATAGCCTCGGGACTCTACTACCAGGCACCGTTCTACAAGGAGTTCCGCGACACCTTCACCATCGGGGGCAACACTGACGTGAGGCTCAACCGCGACATCAAGTCGCAACGCTCGGTGCACTTCGTGGCGGCGGCGGACTATAAATTCAGGGCTATCGGCCGCCCGTTCAAGGTGACTGTGGAGGCTTACTACAAGAAGCTGAGCAACCTTATCCCCTACAACGTGGACAACGTGAAGATAAGCTACTACGGGCGCAACATCTCGCACGGCTACGCGGCCGGGCTGGACTTCAAACTTTTCGGAGAGTTCGTCAAGGGGACAGACTCGTGGATAACGTTCTCGGTGATGAAGACGCGGGAGAACATCAACGGCAAGTGGGTGCCGCGCCCGACTGACCAACGCTACAATCTGTCGGTCTACTTCACTGACTATTTCACACGCAACGACCGATGGAAACTGAGCCTCAAGGGTTCGCTCGCCGACGGGCTGCCATTCGGCGCACCCCACTCGGGGCTGGAGGACAATGTCTTCAAAGCCCCATCCTACAAGCGCATAGACGTGGGTATGTCCTACCGCCTGCTCGACAACGAGGACGGCAGCAACCACCGCAAGTGGGCAAGGCATTTCAGGAACATCTGGCTCGGGCTGGACTGCTTCAATCTCTTCGGCATCAACAATGTCAATTCCTACTATTGGGTGACAGATGTCTATGACAATCAATTTGCCGTGCCAAACTACCTGACGGGGAGGCAAATCAACGTGCGACTGCTCTTCGAGTTCAGGTAATGCAGCGGGGTGCATAGCTACCGCGCGGGACAATCCAGCGTATATACCATAAATATTATATAGAGGGTACGCCCATCATGCCAATTCATTTCCACGACATCTGACCGCCTCACTGGCAAGGAAATAGTTATGGAAATATTTCCTCATTAAGATTAAATGTCTTTCCTTTGTAGGGATGAAAAAACTACATGGACAGTTCAAACTATTTATAAAAAACATACTTTTATGAAAATCTCACACATTGAACACCTTGGCATTGCTGTCGAAAGTATTGAGAAAGCACTGCCCTACTACGAAGAAGTACTTGGTCTGAAATGCTACAATATCGAAGTCGTGGAAGACCAAAAGGTAAAGACAGCTTTCCTCAAAGTGGGAGAGACCAAGATAGAGCTTCTTGAGCCGACAAGCCCTGACAGCACTATCGCCAAGTTCATTGAAAAGAGGGGAGCCGGCGTTCACCACGTTGCTTTTGCCATAGAGGACGGTGTTGCCAACGCACTTGCATTTGCTGAGGAAAAGGGTGTCCGCCTGATAGACAAAGCCCCGCGCAAAGGTGCTGAGGGACTTAACATAGCTTTCCTGCATCCGAAATCGACCCTCGGCGTACTTACCGAGCTTTGTGAGAAGTAACCACTGAAAGAACTTAAAAACATAAAAGCAATGAGCAACCAACTTGATAAGGTCAAAGAGCTGATAGAACTCCGCGCACAAGCACGCCTCGGCGGTGGTGAAAAGGCTATCAACAAACAACACGAGAAAGGCAAATACACGGCACGCGAGAGGATTGCGATGCTCCTCGACGAGGGTTCTTTCGAAGAGATGGATATGTTTGTCAAGCACAGATGCACAAACTTCGGACAGGAAAAGAAGACTTTCCTCGGTGACGGTGTCGTGACTGGCTATGGAACGATTGACGGTCGCCTCGTCTACGTATTTGCACAAGACTTCACAGTGTTCGGCGGTTCTCTCTCCGAGACTATGGCTTTGAAAATATGCAAGGTCATGGATCAGGCAATGAAGATGGGCGCACCTTGCATCGGGCTCAACGACTCAGGCGGCGCACGTATCCAGGAAGGCATCAACGCCCTCGCTGGTTACGCGGAGATATTCCAGCGCAACATCCTCGCCTCGGGTGTGATTCCACAGATTTCCGGCATCTTCGGTCCTTGCGCCGGCGGTGCTGTCTACTCTCCAGCCTTGACTGACTTCACTTTGATGATGGAGGGGACATCCTATATGTTCCTCACAGGTCCAAAAGTCGTCAAGACAGTGACAGGCGAAGACGTAACGGCTGAAGACCTCGGCGGTGCAAGTGTCCACTCTACCAAGTCAGGTGTAACGCACTTCACGGCAGAGACAGAAGAAGAGGCATTCGCCCTCATCCGCAAACTTCTGAGCTATATTCCACAAAACAACCTTGAAGAAGCTCCCCAAATCGAATGCACAGACCCGATAGACCGTCTGGAAGATTCACTTAACGAGATTATCCCGGACAACCCGAATAAAGCATACAATATGTATGAGGTGATTGGGGCTATCGTTGACAACGGGGAATTCCTCGAAATCCAAAAAGACTACGCACGCAACATCATCATAGGCTTCGCACGTTTCAACGGACAATCAGTAGGTATCGTTGCCAACCAGCCGCAAGTCATGGCAGGCGTGCTTGACAGCAACGCTTCGCGCAAGGGCGCACGTTTCGTCAGGTTCTGTGACGCGTTCAACATACCTATCGTTTCACTGGTCGATGTGCCGGGCTTCCTCCCTGGCACGGGACAAGAATACAACGGTGTCATCCTCCACGGAGCAAAACTGCTCTACGCTTACGGCGAGGCTACCGTGCCTAAAGTGACTGTAACCTTGCGCAAATCCTACGGAGGTTCACACATCGTGATGAGCTGCAAGCAGCTGCGCGGCGACATGAACTATGCTTGGCCAACGGCAGAGATTGCCGTCATGGGAGGAGCCGGTGCTGTCGAAGTCCTCTACGCCAAGGAAGCCAAGGAAGCAGCAGACCCCAAAGCGTTCATGGCTGAGAAAGAAGCCGAGTACACCAAGCTCTTTGCCAACCCATACAATGCAGCCAAGTACGGGTACATTGATGATGTCATTGAGCCAAGGAACACCCGCTTCCGTGTCATACGTGCCCTGCAACAATTGCAGACCAAGAAACTCACGAACCCGGCCAAGAAGCACGGCAACATCCCATTGTAAAACCCAAAGTACCAGACAGTATATGAACAAGAAATGTTTAGGGCTACTGTTCGTCTTGTTGGTGGCATTCACGACGGGAATGTTCGCGCAGAGGGCAACATCCCTAAGAATCAACGAGGTCTTGATTACCAACGAGACCAACTTCCAGGACGACTACGGGGTTCACAGCCCATGGATTGAGATATTCAACACATCCTACGCGTCGGTTGATTTGAAAGGATGCTTCCTCACCAACGACAAGAACAACCCAAAGAAGTACCCAATCCCCAAAGGCGACGTCCTGACACTCATCAGCCCGCGACAGCACACGCTCTTCTGGGCCGATGACAAGCCACAAAGGGGAACTTTCCACATCAACTTCACCCTCGACCCGACAGTGGACAACTACATCGCGCTCTACGACTCCAACGGCGAGACGCTCATCGACGAGGTGACAATCCCGGCAAACACGCTGGGAATCGACCAGTCCTATGCCAGGGTAACAGACGGCGGTGACGAATGGGAAGTAAGGGGAGAAAACGGCAAGTACGTCACCCCCAGCACCAACAACGTCACACTGGACAAGAACGAGAAAGTGGAAAACTTCAAGGAGCATGACGCAAGCGGCATCGGGATGGCCATCACAGCCATGTCAGTTGTGTTTGTCGCCCTCATCCTCCTCTACCTCTGCTTCAAGCTCGTAGGCAACCTGTCGATGAGACTGATGAGGAAAAAAGAGATGGAAGCCAAAGGTGTCACAAGCCTCTCGGAAGCCAAAGAGCAGAAACTCGGAAGGACTTCCAGTGAAGTGTTTGCCGCCATCGCCATGGCACTGCACGAGATGCAGAACGATGTCCACGATGTCGAGGAGACCGTCCTGACAATCTCCAAAGTGAAACGCACCTACTCACCATGGAGTTCCAAGATTTACACACTCCGCCAAACCCCTATTCGTAAACGATAAATAACAAAACAATGAAAGAATACAAGTATAAAATCAACGGAAACCTCTACAACGTTGTTATCAACCAATTGGAGGACAACCTTGCACAAGTGGAAGTGAACGGCACTCCATACAAAGTAGAACTGGAGAACGTCATCAAGAAACCCGTCACCATCAAACCCGTAGTGCACGAGGCAGCCCCCAAACCGGCACCCGCACCGGCAAACGTCGCTCCAGCACCCAAACCAGCAGCAAGGAAGAGCGGTGTCAAGTCACCACTCCCGGGCGTCATCCTCGACATCAAAGTCAACGTAGGCGACGCAGTGAAGAAAGGCCAGACAATCGTCATCCTCGAAGCGATGAAGATGGAGAACAACATCAACGCCGACAAGGACGGGACAGTGACAGCAATCAACGTAAACAAGGGGGATTCAGTCCTCGAAGGGACAGACCTCGTCATAATCGAATAAGGCCATGGGAGACTTTCTGAATCTGATAGCCGACAATATGCAGACATTCTGGAGCTACACCGGGTTCGCCAACGCGACCCCGGGGCACTTCATAATGATTCTCGTCGGCATATTCTTCATCTACCTTGCGATAGCCAAGGAGTTTGAGCCGATGCTCCTCATCCCCATCGGCTTCGGTATCCTCATCGGGAACATCCCGTTCAACATGGAAGCTGGGCTGCAAGTGGGCATCTACGAGCAAGGCTCAGTGCTTAACATACTCTACCAAGGAGTGACCTCCGGCTGGTATCCGCCGCTCATCTTCCTGGGCATCGGCGCGATGACCGACTTCTCCGCCCTGATTTCCAACCCCAAGCTGCTGCTCATCGGCGCGGCAGCCCAGTTCGGCATCTTCGGAGCCTACATGATTGCGCTTGCCATGGGCTTCGAGCCCAACCAGGCAGGAGCCATCGGCATCATCGGCGGAGCTGACGGCC
>CALNGU010000045.1 GCA_939800445.1 uncultured Bacteroidaceae bacterium
AACACTTTTAATGTTGGGGTCTTGGGTTCGAGCCCCAAGCGGATCACCAAAAGATGAATGTTGCAGCGATCACGTGATGTGGTCGCTGCAATTCTTTTATCACACACTACCACACACTGCCATAAAAAAACGGCTTGCGAAGCACGATGCCTCGCAAGCCGCCTATCAATCCGTCACCAAGGACGGGAAGCAGGTGAAGCTGTCAGAGTGTCTCCTGTTTCAACCGCTCCACATAATGGTCTATGCGGTGCAACTCCTTGGGGATGTCAATACTTTGAGGGCAATGCGGCGCACACTGTCCGCAACCGATGCAATGGCTTGCCTGGCGGAGGCGGGGGACGCTGCGGTCATATCCGACAAGAAAGGCGCGGCGTGCCTCACGGTAACGCGGGTCTTGCGCACTCGACGGGATGTTGCCCTCATTCAGACATTTGTTGTAGTGCAGGAGGACGGCCGGGATGTCTATCCCGTAAGGGCACGGCATACAGTACTTGCAGTCGTTGCACGGGATGGTCTTGAATTGCATCATCATCTCAGCCGTGCGCTGAAGGAACGCAAACTCCTCATCCGTCAATGGCCGCAGCGGCGAGTAAGTCCGCAGGTTGTCGCGGAGATGCTCCATGCGCGTCATGCCACTCAGCACACAGAGCACATCGGGAAAACTTCCTGCAAAACGGAACGCCCATGAAGCGACGCTGCTCTCAGGGTCGCGTCCTTTGAGTTCGGCGACAATGTTGTCAGGGACGTTAGACAAACGGCCGCCAAGCAACGGTTCCATGATAATGGCCGGGATGCCGCGCTTTGACAATTCGCCATAGAGGTAGTCAGCATTGACGTTGCGGGGATTTATCTGCTCAGCAAACTTCCAGTCAAGGTAATTGAGCTGGATCTGCACGAAGTCCCACTTGTACTCATCATGCTTGGAGAGGAGCATATCAAACACCTCCACATCGCCATGATAGGAAAACCCGAGGTTGCGGATGCGCCCCTCCTTGCGTTCCTGAACAAGGAAATCGAGGATGCCATTGTCCAAATAGCGTGTCTTGAACGAATCCATCCCCCCGTTGCCCACCGAGTGCAGGAGCATATAGTCTATGTGGTCGGTCTGTAGTTCCCGCATGGAGTTGCGGTACATCTCAATCGATGCCTCACGAGACCAAGTGGCAGGAGCGAAATTGGACAGTTTCGTCGCAATAAAGTACTTGTCACGTGGATGCCTGCTCAGGGCGATGCCGGTGGCACGCTCTGACATTCCTTGGCAGTAGGCCGGGGATGTGTCGAAGTAATTAACCCCGTGTTCCAATGCATAATCGACCATCGCGTTGACCATCTCCTGATCAATCTCTTCGTTGCCTTCACGGGCACTACGGCCGCCCACGGACGGCAAACGCATCATGCCGAACCCCAGCAACGACACCTTGTCACCTGTCGTGGGATTGGTGCGGTAGGTCATCTCGCCAGTCGGTTCGCCTGCAGCTTGTGACTGGCTGCCGCCATCTTTGCCAATGCACGCCGAAAGTCCTGCGGTCGCAAGTCCGGCCGCTCCCATCGTTTTGAGGAATGCACGGCGCGAGAGGCTGTTCTTTTTGCAATTATTGTTGTTGTCCATTGTTTCTTACCTTTTATAATATTAGACCAAATGGTGCGTCTCGCAACCTTCGACATAGATTGCGCTGAAGGGGCGTGCCGGACAAAGGTTCTCGCAAGCCCCGCAGCCGATGCACCGCTCGTCGTTGACGACAGGTATCTTGACAGATGACGGGTCGGCGGGATTTGACGGCACCATCTGTATAGCTCCCGTCGGGCAATGCCGTGCGCAGTTGCCACATTCAACGCCATCTGTCAACGGCACACAGTTTTTCTTTATCCACACGGCATGACCTATCTGTGTTGACGATTTATCTGCCACCGAGATTGGTTTGATGGCACCGGCTGGGCACACCTCCGAACACCTGTTGCACTCGAGGCGGCAATAGCCACGCTCGTAACTCATCTCTGGCTGCATCAGTTTCAGCAAGTCCGTCGATGGACGCAACACCTCGTTGGGACAGACCGAGACGCACAACTGGCAGCCCGTGCAGTGCTGGGCAAAGTGACGTGCGCTCAACGCCCCGGGAGGCACAATCGGTGTAGCCCGCTTGGGAGCAACCTTGTCTTCGATGACAGCGAGTCCACCATCCACTTTCTTCTCCTGGGCTTTGAGAGCCGTCGATGCAGCAACCGCAGCCGTCACCGTCAGGAACGTGCGCCGCGACGAGTCCACCCCGCCGTCACTGCCTTTGTCCTTGCCATCAGCAACGGGGGCAGTGCTTGGTTTATAGACTTTGTAGTGTATTGCATCATGGCGGCAGGCATCCAGACAGTCCATGCAATCGACACAACGGCTGTGGTCAACGGTATGGTTCTTGACATCAATGCACGAAGCCTTGCATTTCCGCGCACACAGCCCACACTCCTTGCATTTGTCGGCATCGATGCTCACGCGGAAAAGGGCGAAACGGGAGAGGAAACCCAACACCGTCCCCACTGGACAGACTGTGTTGCAATAGGTACGTCCGCCACGCCATGCCAGCACCACGATGACGACGAGCGTCACAATGGCTATGATGAACGTTGGCAGACTGCGCAACCACACCGTCGTGTCGTAGAATGCATAACTGTCCATCCTCTCAGCCATCCACGCCAAGGCATTGTTGCCCCAACCGTAGAGGGGTGCAAGCAGATTGGAAGCCATGCGACCGTATGCACTGTAGGGGTCTAGCAAAGCGACGAATGAACCTACGCCTGCCAACATGGCGGCGACAAACAGCACCAGCACCGTCCAACGAAGCCATGTCAGCGGACGGGAGTAGGTGAAACGGTACTTTTTCTTCCTACGCCTCGCACTCAACCACGAGACGACATCCTGGAAGACACCGAGAGGACAGATGACCGAGCAGTAGACACGGCCAAACAACAACGTCAACAACACCAAGGCTATCACCACCCCGGTGTTGAGTGCCAGCAGTGCCGGCAGGAACTGGATCTTGGCCACCCATCCCAGCCACGCATGGATTGTCCCCGTGAAATCGAGGAAAAGCAACGTGACGGCGGCAAAAAACAGGATGGCAAGCGTCACTCTGATTTTACGCAACATAAGCAGTTTGTTTTTGTTTTGGTCGCACTCCTCCTGGCATCCTGCACAGCCCACGCCTTGACCATGAGCCACAAGCCGTCAGCCGGGAAGTGTGATGCCGCAAATTTAAAGGAAAACGATGTCGCCCCCTTTACCAATTTTACAGATGAAAGTAACTTTTTTACCACCCCACTCGATGACGTGCATGACACCACGGGCAGTCAAGTGACGAGCCACAGCAACATAAAAAACCTCCGTCCCGGCTCTGGGGACGGAGGTAAGTCATTCGCCACCTCCACGCTCAACCACAGCGGAATGGCGGGGAGCGGCGGCAGTCACATCATTCACTTCCTAAATTTCACCACTTTGCCATCAACGACAGCTACATAGATGCCTGCCTTCAGACCTGCGACGCTGTAAACTCCATCGACGTAAGTGCCGACCACTTTGCGCCCCGTCACGTCATAGACCTCAAGAGCTTGTCGGGCATTGACGCGCAGCAACTGAGCCTGCGAATCATAGCTGATGCCGTCGGCTGCCACCTCGTCAATGCCAGTTCCGACCATGACGGCGACGATGTGCACGTCACCCGTCACTTCCCAGTCGCCACCATTGTCTATCTCGGTGCCGTTGACCGTCAACGATTCGAGTTCATAGCCGTCGGCAGGCACGGCGTTGATGGTGAGCACGGTGCCGGGCAGCACTTGGTCGCCCTCGTTGACCGTGGTGAAGTTCTCATCGCTCACCTCGATTGTGCCGTTCTCGACCTCCCATGTGACTTCGTATCTGACAACCTCGGTGAAAGTCGCCACGACATTGACATCACCGACGACGAGCCAAGTGCCGCCGTTCTCGAAGTCGTCGCCGTTGACCGTCAACGTTGCCAGCTCATAGCCTTCATCGGGCGTAGCAGTAATCGTGAGTTCCGTCCCCTCGGCCACCGACGAACCGGACACCACGGGTGACGCACCGTCGAGCACCGTCACGCTGCCGCCCTCGCCGGCATCGACATTGACTGCATAGCTCTGCACGCAGCCATCGTTGAGCCAGCTGAGCTGGAAGTCGCCGATGTAGAGGTTGGTCGAGTTGTTGCAGTTCACCGCGTTGGTGTTGACGAGACCGAAGTAATGCCTCCCCGCCTTGAGTTCCAACCTGTCGCTCTCATAGACCTGGGCGGGAATAACGTCGCTGTTGGTCAGCGTGAACGTCGATGAACAGTCCTCTGCAGTCTGCCGGTCGAGCGTCCCCTCATCGTACTGGAACACCACGTCGGCCGACCCGTCATTGCTCCTGTCCAGCCTCATGCGGTAGGAGAATTTATAAGTCCCGTCACGCGGCACATCGACCTCGACGTAGAGGTACATACCATAGCCGTCAACACCCCACAGCGTGCAGCAATAGGGCAGCCCCTCGAGCACGCCGGCATTCACATTCGTCTTGATTGAGCCTTTCATATAGGACACGCCCGTCAGGTCCACGTCATCGGGAGTCGCCGACGACAGCGTGTTGTTCACTCTTCGGCAGGTGGCGTCACTTCTTCCTCCAGAGGCACGAAGAACCAGCCCGAGCATCCCGCCTGGTCGCCATGCCACATCGTCACGTGATAGGCGGCCGACCACTCCATCGCGTTCATATATGCTTGCGCCGTCTCGTCCCACAGGCAGAATTGGTTTTCGACCGCGTTTTCCACACCAGTGTCCACCTACGGCACGAGTTCCCATGCCGTGCCCTGGCTGCTCAGCGTGATGTGCTGGTTGCTCGCATCCGTCACGTTGCCACGGTCAACCTGCAGGCCGGCGGCCGCATTGACAAGATAGAACAGTCCGTCGCCTGCATCCTCCAGCCTCCAGAGGAATGTCTCGGCAGCCTCCTTGGGGTCGAGGCCGTCACTGTACTGCTCGGTCAGCAGCTCCGACCCATTGGCGTAAAGGTAGCGGTTCATGCGGTCCTCGACCGTCTGATGGCTCGATGTCATCACATACCACACCGGCTCGTCCGCCGTGCTGACCACGGGACGCACCGCGCCGGCCGGAGGAGTCACCTGTGCAAAACCTGCCAGGCACAAGCCCGACATGAGCAAACTAAGTAAAGTCTTCTTCATACTCTTATTCCTTTTAATTGTTTCATAAACATTGACTGTTAAATATAACTCAAAAATGCCTGTTCACCTACCCGCACGACCGGCAAAATCATCAGACGGGCAGGTCTTGACACACTAAATTAGCCAATGCCGCAACGCACGGTGCGCATTTTCCCCAGGACACAAACCTTGCAGGGTCAGGAGTAAAGTTCCTTTGCCCGCCGAGAAAAGTTGCTTTGCTCGGCGAGTAAAGTAAAAACAAAAGTTTTGTTTTAATATTCAAAAGTTTTGTTTATATAAACAAAAGTTCTGAATATTAAAACAAAACTTTTGAATGAACTTGATGCACCGAGTAAAGCAACTTTTCTCGGCGGGCAAAGGAACTTTACTCCTGACCCTGCCAGATTTGTCCCCTGACGCATCGCCAGCCACACCGCACGTGCGCTGCAACGACGCGCCGCCTCGCCGCCCGGCGCACCTGCCCATAAAGCAAATCCGCCGGGGGACGATGCCCTCGGCGGATTGCCTGTGCGGACGGGGCTATGCCCACGACCGTGTGATGACCGCTCGCGCGGATGTTTTTACTTCTTGATGACCTTGACCGTCTTGACCACCTTGCCATCGGCATCGGTTATCTTGACGAGGTAGGCACCGGGCGCGGCGTTGACACGCACGTTGTAGAAGTCGCCTCCCTCGGCCGTCACAGCCTGCGACGAGACGAGGTTGCCGGCGAGCGAGTAGACGTCGATGCCGTAGCTGCCTGCCTCGGCGAAGTTGACGTAGAGCTCGTTCTCAAACGGGTTGGGGTAGACCATGTTGTCACCGACCGCCTCATCGTCCTCGATGCCGACCGTGACTTTGACGAATGGGAACGTCATCGTGTCGCTGCCCCAGCTGTTGCGCAGCGTCAACGTTGCCTCATAGTCGCCAGCCGCATTGTAGGTCACTTGGATTGAGCCTGTCGTCGGGGTGACGGTCTCGCCGGATGTCGTCGCCGACTTCATGTCAACGCCCCAATTGGGCAATGTCTTGACCTCGAAAGAGCCGGGCAGGAACGGCACGCCAGCGTCGAATGTCGCAAGACCCGGGGTGAACGCCTGCGCGCCCTCGCCACCTTCGCTCGAATCGGTGCTGAGGATGCTGGCCTTGATTGTCTTGTCGGTGCCGGTGCTGTAGATGTAGCCGTCCCCATCGGGGTCGGTCTCGAAGTCCCAGTAGCCGATCAGACCCTCGGGAATCTCGGTCTTGTGGTACATCGTCTGCAATGCTTCCTCCTCGGAGAGGGCACGGTTGTAGATTTGGAACTCGTCTATCACGCCGTTGAATGCCGCGCGGTTGGCTGCATATCCGCCGAACATGACGTAGTTGGAGTTCTTCCACTGGTAAAGACTGCTCTCTGAGACTTCGCCAGGCATTTTCTTGCCGTTCATGTACATCCTAATCGTGCGTCCCAAGTTGCTGTCATAGTCAAGTACAAGGCACATATGGTACCACCTGTTAGGCTCAAGGATGAATGTCTTGTCGGTAAATGCTGCTCCAGCATTTGATGCCATCCTGACACTGGTCGAAATCGCACCACTCGTCTGGATTGTCTGCCAGACGAAGCCCCAGTTGTTTGCCGGCCATGGGTCTTTCGGGTCACGTATCATGAGCGCGACGATGCCATCTTGACCCATCACAAATTCATTAGCCTTAAACCAGCAGGCATAGGTCATCGGGGTAGTCTGGTCGAAGTTCAGCTGATCGGCCGTCAGACCAAACGCGAGGCTCGGCAACGACAGACCGCGTGACACTGTGCCGTCAGCGTTGCGCCCGACATAGGAATAGGTGACGGCTTCGCCCTCGACTGCTGCCACGTCTTCAGTCCCGTCGTTGAGTGCGACTGACTGTATCTGCGGGATTGCACCCACCTCGTCACCTGAGATTTGAATCATGCCACGGTAGAACTCGGTGGTGTCCTTGCCATTCTTTTCAAAGGTCAATGCCACGTCGTAAAGCCCGAGTTCAGACAGCGAAGCGGTGATAGATGTGCTGTTCTCCTGGCTTACGATAGGCTCGGAATCGTCATCAGCGTTTGCTGGACGGATTGCCCAACGTTTGCCAGCCTCGTGGTTGGGGTCAACGTAGCGGACGGTGAATTCCTCGTCAGCCTTGATGACAGCCTTGTCAACCTCGACTCCCTCGGTCACGGTCGGCTCGGGCAGTTCCATATAGTCACTCCAAGCGATTTCCGACTCAGTCTTGCCGTCCATGCTTACTGCGCTCACACCGACACGCAACCTGCCTGCCTCTTCGTCAATCGGTGCTCCGACTACGTAGGCAGCCCATGACGTAGTAGCTGTGCACATCACCGGCTCGCCCTGCTCCTGCTGTACATAGACTTTATAATACCACGTATCGACATCACTGTTGTAGAGGTTCTCCCAAGGTCTGTCGGCTGGAGCTTCGCCCATCGTCCACACGAGCTTGACATCGGCACCCTGGTAGTTGCAAGCGAATACCTTTGCTCCTGTCTCATAGCCTGTAAGATCCTTGCGCAACTCCGGAGTTTTCGGGGTCGGGGCATCTTCGCGAACCAAAGAAATCTCGCCGATGAGCATATCAAGGTTCTCAGCCTCCGAGAAGTGTAGGCCTATCAACGCCAAGGTCTGATCTGCAACATTCAAGCTGCGGAGACCTGTGCCGACCTCGACGGTAAGTTCCTGCCATTCACCCAATGCAACTTCAGACGAAGTCGTACGGATGCGTGCCGACACACCGTCAATGTTCTGCTCAGTTGCGACAGCCCAGTCAAAGGCAGCGTTGCCAGCCAACATCTTGTAACGGATGGTCAGCTTGTCGCCAGTCTTCATCTCGTATTTGGTCTTGAACAGTTGCAAGTACTCGCCGTCAGTCGAACCGCTGATGCGCATACAAGAGCCGCCAAACCATGCGTCGTCCCAAGTGAACGTTGCGGTCAAGCCCGCCTCAGGCACCTGGTCCTCGGCGCGGCCCATGAAGTCCTTGGTCCACCACCAACGCCATGTCGGCATATAGTCCTGGATGCCCACGTTGTACCACTCCTTGTCAAAGGTAGTCTCGCCGTTGACGTTGAAGAAGTAGCCGTTGCCGAGGTTGAAGTAGGTCACAAACGGCTCAGCAGCCAAGTCGCCCTGCAACACACTGCGGGCAGTAATGAAGCTGGAGATGCCGTGGAAGTTCTTGGCAGCATTCACACTATAATACGTCTTGTCGGCGATTGGCGGGACGTTCACAGGATTCTGCGTGCCGCCGGTGAAGAACCTTTCACTGCGCGTCAGGTAGGTCTCCTGCGGGGTAGAACCGGAAGAACCCATCTCACCGCGTGACTCGAACAGCATATTCATATTGTGCGCACCCCACATACCAAATGACAGGTCGTAGCCCTCAAGCATAGTCCAGTTGGCATAGTCACGTCCCTGCATATCCATGCCCATGTAGACGTTCCACGACGCACCCGCGCCAGCCAAGCCGTTGGCCGTGCTGACACTGGTCTGGCAGTGGCTCGCCCGCCAGTTGTAGTTGGGGAAGAAGTAGTTGGCAACGTAGTCGCCCACCGACCGATTCCAGAACCAGTCGCTGTTGCCGCTGTTGAGCGAATCCCAAGTCGAGCCCATCGCACCGCCGTTGCCCGTCACGCCATACCAGGCATAGGAGAACGGCACGCCGTATTTGTCGCCATATTTATGTGCATTGGCAGCCAGATTTTGCAGCCCCGTAGCCATAGTGCCGTCCATGCGGAACTCGGAGTTGAAGCCGATGCCGTCGACGCCATAGTAACGCAGGTACTTCAGGAACTTCTCATACCCGCCCTGCACCAGAGCGTTGATGTTCGGACCGTGCGGCACAGGCTCATTCGCATTGACCGTCGCGCCCCAAGCCACGGCAGCCACGACCGATGTCGTCACGCCGTTCTTGTGGCAGATGTCGAGGTAGGCGGCAGGCGCACGCAGCACCGGCGCAGTCCAGTTGCCCCAGTGGTCGATGTAGCTCCACATATTGAACACCTCGGAATTGAAGAAATAGGTCGGCACGGCGTTCCACGAGCTCTGTCCCATCGGCACCCACCACAGGAAACGCCTCTCGGGCGACTGCTCAGTGTCAACCTGCGTCGGCGCGTAGGTGAAACGCTGCTTGGGTTTCACACGTGAGATGAAAAACTCCTCATCGTCCGCAAAGTTCTCGTCAAACGGTTGCCCTGGCGTCCAACTCTGGTACTTTGAAGCAAAATCGTCGTTAGCCCCGTTCTCAGGATAGAGGACGTAGTGCGGATGCGACGGTGTCTGGCCGAAAGCTGCCAGCCCCACCCCAAGGCACACCGCAAAGAGTAGCGATTTCTTATTCATATAACACTCAAAATTGATTAATTAATAATATTATTCTTGAAACACACAATTTCGCTGCAATATACGAAATCACACCGCCACCATCCAAACCATTAAAGCAAAATGTCAAGACTGTCGCCAAAATGACTACTGCGATTAACTAAACACGGGCAAAAGCGGCCGACAAAAACAAAAGTTTGACACCAGGACACGCCTTGATGACTAAAATCTCACGACGCATCCACTGCGCGGCCACCACTCCCACCAGCACCACCTGCCAACCACCCATGATGCCCGGCAAGCAGTCGCGCCACACCGACAGCCATGAAAACGAAGCGGGCTGCCCGAAACCGGGCAGCCCGCCTGCATTGTGCATCTCACACGGTCGCCCGTGGAGGTGAAGACTTACTTCCTGAACTTGAGCACCTTGCCGTCAACGACCGCCATATAGATGCCGTCCTTGAAGCCGGCCATGCTGAACGTGCCATCGACATCGGTGTCAACCACCATGCGGCCCGTCACGTCATAGACCTTGAGTGCCTGCTCGCCATCGACGTAGAGCATCTCGGCGGCTGCGTCATAGTATGCACCGTTGACTGCCACTGCATTGATGCCTGTGCCGACTGCGGTTGCGACGATGTGGGTGTCGCTGTTGACCACATAGAGGCCGCCTTCCTCAAACTCCACACCATTGACCGTGAGGGACTCGAGCGTGAAGCCATCGGCAGGTGTCACGTCGATGAATATCTCGGTGCCTGCATCGACGAGCTGACCGTTGCTGACCCACTTCAAGCCAGAGGTGTAGACCTCGAATGTGCAGTTATCACCTTCCCAAGTGACGGTGTACTGCTCGGGCTCGACAGTCTCGGCAACAAACTTGACGAGGATGTCCAAGTCTTCAGTAACCGCTTCGACGTTGTACCAGCAGCCACCATAGTCGGGATCAACTTCGTCGGAAGTTATTGTCGTAATCAACTCATCGTTGATGTAGACCTCAGAGGTGACGTTTGCCTCTGGGAACATATTGATTTCAAGCATAGTGCCTTCCTCAACCGCGTCACCAGAAGTCAATTCCTCGCCAGTGAAAGCGTTGACCACATGGAGTTCGCCGAGTTCGGGATTCTCAACCGAGAAGGTGATTGCGTAGGTGACGACCTGATGAGCCGTTGCCGACACTACCAGATTCTCAGTGACGGTGACAGGGTTCTGTCCGCCAAGCATTGCGACGAGCGACTGGTTGAACTCTTCTCCGTTGACTGTCATGCCGTCGAGCACCCAGCCTTCGTTGGCAGTCGCAGTGAGGACGACTTGCGTGCCTTCCTCGACTTGGTCGCCGCTGTTGTAGTGGGTCTCCTGGTTGTTCCAGTCATAAGCGTCGAATGTCACGCCCTCGACCTCATCCCAAGTGATGGTGAACATTTCCGGCTCGGGAGTCGGGGTTGCCTTGCGGCCGGGGACGAAGGTCGGTTGTGTGACAGACCCAGTAAGCACTGACGTATAAACCTGTGAGCTGTATCCGATAGTGCCAGTCACATAAGAGCCTGTCACATTGCCTGTCACAGCGTCAGATGTCGCAAGGTTGTTGAACGTGTAGTCCTCGTTCATCCTCTCTGCACCGAAACGGTAGAGGTATGCCAGACCATCGCTTGACGGGTCTACATCATCCATCGATGCCTTGACCTCTTCGGCTGTCAAAGCCTTTACCCAAACCTGCACCTCATCGAGGTCAAGTGCCGGGTCGTCTGTATAATTGTTATTAGCTCCAGGAATACCGTCAATGATGTAGAACTCTGATTCATCCTGCAACATTCCGAGACCTTCCTCTAAGTAAGCACCGGTAAACTTCTGCTCGCCGTTGTAGTAGAACGAGCGTGTCTTGTTGACTTCATCAAAGACTACTGTCAGGAATGCCCATTCGCCCGTCTCAACTACCTGGTTCACGCTCTCGTTCTGCCCGGTGTTCACTCCGCCATCAACTGCACGTGCACGGTTGTGAAGCATATAATTGCCATCCTCAATGTAGAGGTTGAACGTAGGACCTGGGCCCCACCATCCTTTTTGGCCATAACCCATCACACGACCACGTGCCTCGTTGATCTTGACCCACGCGGACATGGTGAATGAGTAAGAACGTTGGTCATTGTCCCTCGTCCCGTTGGTGTGCGAGCCGAGCAGATCGTCGTCGAATGAGAAACGGTTGTGATTAGGCTCTTTACCGCTTGCCGTAGCACCGAACATCTGGATAGCAGTGTTGGGATCAACCGGCGCAAGGGTGAATGTAGCCGCGATGGCAGCATCGCCGTCCACTGTCCAAGTGTTGCCCTCGAGAGGTTCGCCGGCGACAGTGATTGCTTCGAGCTGATAGCCCTCGGCTGGCGTAGCTGTGATGGTCAGTTCAGTGCCTTCCTCAACGGTTGCCGGGCTGGTCAGCTCGGTCTGACCGTCGAGCACTGCCAACTCGCCATTCTCGGGCTGTGCCCAAGTGACTTGGTAGGTAGTGGCTTGTGGTACATCCAGCTTGTAGAGATAGAAGTCGCCGATGCGCACCCTCTGGCTGCCGCTTGATGTCAGGACATAATGGAAATAGTAAGATCCTGCCTCCGCGATGACCACATCATTGCTCTCGATGGGGTCTCCGGCATCATTGCCGCCTTTTTGTGGAACGTCCACCTCCTCGCTTGCATCTGTGAGATTTGTGTTAAACTCCGTGCCATAGGCGAGTTTGGCAGTTACGCCACTCTTGTCCGCCTTGTGCAAGTATGAGAATTTATAAGTACCAGGTTCAAGATCTACTCTGACCGCGAAAGCATCGCCAGCACTAAAGCTCTTGATGGATGGACCAAACCGGTAGTTGTTTGACGACTGCACCAATTGCAGCAATGCGCTCGCACTGCTCGACAGCTTAGTCCAATCACCAGAGGAATAGTATGGGTCGGCTGCCATGTCCCAATTATTGCCATTCCTGGAGTTAGCACCCACTGTGTCAACATAAAACTCCACCCATTCTTGCTCCGGTTCCGGCTCCTCCACTTCCAAATCCAGAGGCACGAAGAACCATCCGCTCGCCTGGTGCGCACCTTGGTTGTAGACAGTTATGCCCCAAGGCAACTTGCTTGCACCTGTTCCACTGCCGTCCATCGCGTTGAGGTATGTGTGCTGCTGTGTCTTATATACATAATCAAGGACATACTGGTTTTCGGCACAATTGGCCTGCCCCGTCTCTGATGCGAGCATAAGATCCCAAAGAGACCCATTGCCACTCTCGACCATTTGCAATTGTGTGTTTGCCAATGCCTCTGCTCCACCAGGGACAAGAACTTCCTTGCCGCTGTAATGGATCAGGCGCACTCCGTCGCTGGAGCCGTCATTGTATTCCTCCAGCCTCCATGCATACTGCGTCTGGTCAGCGTCAGCACCAAGGCCGTCGGCGGTGAACTGCGTCGTCCCCAACGTCTCTCCGTCATAGTACATCCAGCGGTTTTGCCTTGCTGCAGCGTCCAGATGCGACGTCATCATGGCATACCACACAGGCTCTTCCGCCGTGCTCGGCTGCGGCTCGACCGCCCCTGTCGCCGGGGTGACTTGCGCAAAGCCTGACAGGGTCAACCCTGACAAAAGTAAAGTCAATAATTGTTTTTTCATACGCCTAACTATTTAGTTTATTAATACTGTTGTTTCTCTCGCCCAATGAACCGAAATTCATGCTAAAATTACACATATTAATTCATACACAACACTGTTGTGTGGGAAAATATTCCAATTTTCATTCATTTTTAACCCGCCGCGTGGCCGTGAGCCAGCATCACGCCAGTGAGGAGGTGGGATGTTACAAAACAATTACGCCGAGTGCGGCAAATAGCACGGCGAGATGGCAGCCGCAGCATACGATGCAACAGGCAAAAAGGTTGTATGCAGACGGCAAAAGCATACAATGCAACGAGCAAAAACATCGTATGCTATCGGAAAAACATACAATGTTTTTAACCATTGCATACGATGATTCCGCCACCATTTTCCGACATCATGCGCGACGTTATCGTAGAGACGCATAATATGCGTCTCATCAGCAGGCGATGCAGGACGAGGATGGTTTTCATGGGACGTGGTGGAGACGCATATTATGAGTCTCTACGGCTACGCAATACCATAGAGAGTTTTGCAAGGAAACCGCCCGTGGATGTACCCTCTCCCCCACCCCAAAACAAAAATCCGCCGGGGGCATAGCCCTCGGCGGATTGTCCTGGCGGCGGGGTCATGCCCTGCCGTTGTGATTGCCGCTTGCGCGGATGATTTTTACTTCTTGATGACCTTTGCAGTCCTTACGGTCTTGCCCTCGGCGTTGACCACCTTGACGATGTAAGAACCCGGCTCGGCATTGACACGCACGTTGATCACTTCGCCGCCCATTGCTGAAACAGCTTGTGAAGAAACGAGGTTGCCTGCCAACGAGTAGACATCGACGGTGTAAGCGCCTGCATCCTTGAATGCGATGTAGAGCTCGTTCTCAAACGGGTTGGGATATACAGCATCAGCTGCTTCGCCGTCAACCTCGTCAAGACCTGTTGCAACGACTACGACAGGGAATGTCATGCTGTCGCTACCCCAGCTGTTGGTCAGAGTCAACGTGGGCGCATAGCCATCGGCATTGGCAGTGTTGTAAGTAACATCTACTGAACCTTCGGTAGCGTTGTAGTCCTCGTTTGACTCGACACCGTAGCGTACGTCAACACCCCACTCGGGCACTGTCGTCACGTCGAAGATACCAGTCAGGAACGGTGCACCTGCATCGTATGTCGCAGGAGCGTTGGTGTAGTTTTGATCACCCTCGCCACCGTCACCAGAAGCAGCAATCTGGACGCAGCCTCTCAAGTCCTTGTTAGAACCCGTGCTGTAGATGTAGTTCTCTTCGCCAGCCTCTGTCTCGAAGTCCCAGTAACCGATGAGGTTGTCAGAGATGTTGGTCTGGTGTTGCATGGTTGCAGCAGCTTCCTCTGCATTCAAAGCCTTGTCCCAAACCTGGAACTCGTCGATTGCACCGACGTAGGCAGTACGGTTGGCAGCATAGCCACCGAACATGAGGTAGAAGCCGGCACCATTGCCATAACGGTACAAGCTGCTGGTGCTCTGTGTGCCGAAGTTCTTGCCATTGACATAAACCGTGCAGATACGGCCTTCAACGTTGCTGTAATCGAAGACGATGCAGATGTGATACCAACGGCCTGCCTCAAGCAACAGGACATCCTTGCTCATATCAATTGCGTCGCCACCACCACCAGTGTAGAAGCGCAACTCACCACTACCAGTCTGGTCTTTGACAGACACCTGGATGCGGTAGTCCTCGTTGAAGTCCTGCCACATATATCCCCAGTTGTTGTGAGGCCAGCCCTGCTTGGGGTTACGGATGCTCAGACCCGTGACACCCTCTTGTCCCATGATGAATTCATCAGGACGGCACCACCAAGCGACGGTGAACGGAGATTGCTCGTTGAAGCCGAATTGCTCAAAGTCCATGCTGAATGCATTGCTCTGCAACATCAGTGCGCGCGAAACAGTGCCATCGGCATCACGACCGACATAAGAGTAGGTCACAGCCTCGCCTTGCGTCACCTCGACATCATCAGTGCCATCATTGACAGCAACAGACTCGATCTGAGGCACAGCACCGACTTCCTCACCTGAAATCTGCACGAGACCACGGTGGATGTTAGTGCCCTCAGCGTCAGTCACAGCAACGTCATAAAGACCGATTTCCTCCAAACTGCCAGTGATTGACCTTGAGTTGTCGGCAGACAACAGCGGCTCGCTGTGGTCGTCGGCATCAGCCGCACGGATTTCCCACCTTGTAGCAGCAGGATAGTTGGGGTCTTGGAAGCTGACAGTGAACTCCTCATTGGGCTTGATGACAGCCTTGTCAACCACGATGCCCTCGACAGTCGTAGGCTCGGGCAACTCCATGTAGTCGCTCCACGTGATGTCAGACTCAGTCTTGCCATCAACGCTGACCGCGCTCACACCGACACGCAGCTTGCCAAGCTCGGGATCAACCGGTGCATTGACAACGTATGCAGCCCATGAAGTTGTAGCAGTGCACATGACGGGCTCGCCTTGCTCCTGCTGGACGTATACTTTATAATACCATGCGTTAACGTCGCTGTTGTAGAGGTTAGCCCAAGGCTCGTCCTCGGGTGCCTCGCCCATAGACCATACGAGCTTGACAGTAGCACCTTGGTAGGTGTAGTCGAGTATAGCTGCACCAGCCTCATAAGTGACAGTGCTGCCATCCTCAGCTTTAACCCCCTGGACATCCCTGCGCAAGACAGGAGCAGCTGGAGTGACGGCATCCTCGCGGGTCAACGAAATCTCACCGATGAGCATATCGAGGTTCTCAGCCTCTGAGAAGTGCAAGCCTATCAAAGCCAATGTCTGGCCTGCCACGTTGAGCGTGCCGAGACCCGAACCGACCTCGACGGTCGCCTCCTGCCAGTCGCCAAGCGCGCCGGTGTTGCGGATGCGGGCGTTGGTAGCACCGCCATTGATGTTCTGCTCGGTAGCGACAGCCCATTCCATCGACACGCTGCCGCTCAGCAGTTTGTAACGGATAGTCAGCTTGTCGCCTGCCTGCATATCGTACTTGGTCTTGAACAGCTGCAAGTACTCGCCGTCGGTC
>CALNGU010000046.1 GCA_939800445.1 uncultured Bacteroidaceae bacterium
GTCATCGAGAGTTGCCCGCCGATTTCATTTCGGTTTGACGGCAAGTGGTGTCATTTGCTTATCTCCCGCCAGTAGGTGTCGAGCAGGTCCTTGGCCGCGACAAACGATGTCTCGAGCCCTCCCAAGACTTGCCGCTCCTTTTGCTCGAGCATCTCGGCTATGCGGGGGTTGTTGTAGAAGCTGTCACGGAGGTGCTCGTTGATGGTCTCGTACATCCAGTACTTAGACTGCTCGTTGCGCCGGTAGTCGAAATAGCCGTTGGCCTTGACGAAATCAATGTAGTTGTAGACCATGTCCCAGACCTCCTTCACACCGATGTTGTAGAAGCCAGAGTAGGTGAGCACCTGCGGTATCCATCCCGACTCGGATGCCGGGAAGAGATGCAAGGCGTTGCGGAACTGCGAGGCGGCGAGCTTGGCTTTCTCGATGTTGTTGCCGTCGGCCTTGTTTATGATGATGCCGTCGGCCATCTCCATTATGCCACGCTTGATGCCTTGCAATTCGTCGCCCGTGCCGGCAAGCTGGATGAGCAGGAAGAAATCGACCATCGAGTGCACTGCCGTCTCGCTCTGCCCCACCCCGACCGTCTCGACAAAGATGGTGTTGAAGCCTGCCGCCTCGCACAGGATGATGGTCTCACGGGTCTTGCGTGCCACGCCGCCGAGAGAGCCTGCCGACGGGCTGGGACGCACAAAAACGTCGGGATGCACACTGAGACGCTCCATGCGGGTCTTGTCACCGAGGATGCTGCCCTTGGTCCTCTCGCTGCTGGGGTCGATGGCGAGGACGGCAAGTCTGCCCCCGGTGCGTTCAAGTACGTGCAAACCGAAGACGTCGATGGATGTGCTCTTGCCGGCACCAGGCACCCCGCTTATGCCAATGCGCACCGAGTTGCCCGAGTAAGGGAGGCAACGCTCAATCACCTCCTGTGCCATGGCCTGATGTTCGGGGCGCACGCTCTCGACAAGCGTCACCGCCTGGCTGAGGACTGTCACGTTGCCGGCGAGGATGCCGTCAACGAACTCTTGCACCGAGAGCATCTGGCGACGCTTGCGGTGCATCTGCTTGAGATACGGGTTGACGATTGAGGGTTGTTCGATGCCGCTGTTGACGGTCAACCCCTTGAATTCACTGTTGTTCTCGGGATGTTCCATGATGTATTAGAGGCTAAAGGTTGACAGTAATGACTTCTTTCGGGTGCGCCGGGTCGTTGGTGACGATGTAGATGCGCGCCGACCTGTGTTTCTTGACGTGCTTGAGGTTGAGGGACACCTTCATCTTGGTGAATTCGCCAGGGGCTATGACTTTCTTTTTCAATACCACTGACAGAACACGGTTTGACACTTGCAGACGCTCGATTGACAACGGCGACTTGCCCGAGTTGCCTATCTCGATGGTCTTGGTGTAACGTGATTTGCGTTTGGAGAAGTCGGGTGTCCACTGCGTCGCGCTGACGAAGATTTGCGGTGCGTTTAGCAATTCGTCCCCCGTCACCTCCGATTTGTCGGGGAGGACAAATGCCGACACCTCTATGTTGGTCTCGTCACATATCTTGTCGCCGAGGTAACGGGAGAGGTAGACCGAGGTCTGAGTCAGCCCCACGTCCTTGAGCTTGCTCCCGTCGAGGACCACCTTCATTTCCCCCTGCTGCCTGTGTTTGAGGACAGCCGGTTCACAAGTCATCGTCAAGTAGGATGGCATCAGCATCAACACCGGCTCATAGGGTTCGTCGCCCATGTTGACAATGCTTATGCGCTTCTCGTAGCTCTGTCCCATCTCCACGTCGTCAAACAACAGTTCGTCGGTGTCGAGGAGCAAATCGCCCATCTTGAAAGGGTGCGACTTGGTGTAATCGACCTTGCTGTTGGAGACTTCGCCCACGAGAGCTATTTCGTGCATATAGGGCTCGGCGTTGCAGTAGATTGACATCTCCCTGAAGAAGTGTCCCATCAGCTTGGCATCATAGGTCACGGTTATCTCGCCCGACTTGCCTGGGGCAATCCTCGATGTCGGCCAGTGTGCCACGGTGCATCCGCACGAGGTTGACACGCGGTCGATCTTCAGAGGCTTGTCGCCAGTGTTGGTGAAGGTGAGTGTCGCCTCGGCAGGACGGTTGTAGGGGATTATCCCGAAGTCGAGTTCCTGCGTGCCGAATGTGATGGCTGCCTGCGGGAACGCCGTGCAAGTGCCGAGGAGGCAAAATATGGTGGCCAGGGTCTTTCGTTTCATCTTATCCTTATATATAATGTATCCTGCTTTCAGAGGCAAAGGTATATAAAAACATCCGATTGCCGCCAAAAGCAGGATAGGACATTGCAGCGCGGCGGACACCATGCCCGGCCGCGCAGCAGTTGGTCAGAACTTGACTTCGGGGGCAGCCTCAGTGCCTTCCGCCGCTTCGAAGTAGGATTTCTTCTCAAACCCGAACATCCCGGATATGATGTTGTTGGGGAACTTCCTGATGTAGGCGTTGTAGGCCTTTGACGTTTCGTTGAAGTTCCTGCGCTCGACGCTGATGCGGTTCTCAGTGCCCTCGAGCTGGGCTTGCAACTCCAGGAAATTCTGGTTGGCCTTCAGGTCGGGGTAGTTCTCCGTCAGCAGCAACAGCCTGCCGAGAGCCGCGCTGACCTCGCCTTGTGCCTCCTGGAACTGCTGCATCTTCTCAGGCGTGAGGTCGTCGGGATTCACGGTGACTTGCGTTGCACGGCTGCGGGCGGCAATGACTCCCTCGAGCGTCTCGCTCTCGTGGGCAGCATAGCCCTTGACGGTGTTGACGAGGTTCGGGATGAGGTCTGCGCGACGCTGGTACTGTGTCTCGACATTCGCCCAAGCCTTGCCGACGTTTTCATCCATCACGACCATTTTGTTATAGGCCTTGACCGAGCAGCCGCCGAGCAAAACGATGACGGCCACCACTACCAATAAAACAATTGTCCCTTTCTTCATATCGTTTGTTTTTGATTAAGATGATTCTGACATCAGAACTTCGACCCTGCGCCTCCGCCGCCGAAACTTCCGCCACCGAAGCTGCCCCCGCCGAAGCCGCCGAAACCTCCGCCGCGCCCGCCGCCCGAGCCGAAGAAGCCTCCCCAGAAAATCGGGCCGAACCCTCCCCCGCCGAAATGGTCGTCGCCGTCCTTGCGGATTTTCTTCTCCCTCGTGACCACCTGCCCGCAGTGCTGGCAGATCAGCGTGCGGCGCACCACCTTGTAGGCCGGTGTCTCGGACACCGTGGACACGTCCATCGGGAAGAGTTTGTGCCGTCCGCAGCGCGGGCACTTGCGGCTACGCCAATCCGAGATGCGGCTTGCGACTATGCCAATCACGATGACAGCCAGGATGCCGCCGATGAATATCCACGCGAAGCCGGAGCTTCCGCCCTCACCCTCCGCATCGGGCGACATCGTGCCTTGCAAGCGGTCGCACACGGCTTTGACGCCGTAGAACAGGCCTTCGTTCCATTCGCCCCGGGCAAAGTACGGATTCATCTGTTGCGTCTGGATGCGCTTGCAGATGGCATCGGGCAAATCACCCTCAAGGCCATAGCCCGTGACAAACTGGACGCACCTGTCAGTCGTGGCAAGCAGGATGACAAGACCGTTGTCCCTGCCCTTTTTGCCAACGCCCCATTGCTGCCCGAGCTGGTGTGCGAAGGTGAAGCAGTCGCCATCGGGCACAGACGGCACGACTACCACCGCAACCTCGATGGAGGTGGAATCCTCGAGCGCGGCAAGCATCGTGTCGATGGATCGCACAGTGACATCAGACAAGACACCCTCGGGGTCGCTGACGTGCATCCGCTTGTCCTTGAGACGGACATTGGGCACATCGGCCACATTGTAGGTCTGTGCCGGCACGGCGAATGCCACCATCAACATGACGGCAAGCAGCATGAGTTTGCATGACAAGGTTCGCATCGGTCAATCGGTTAGTTCTCTTCGGGGGCAAATATAGTGAAAGGCGAGTGCAGAACGGGCAGGAAAGGACACTTTCATGCACGATATGCCGGGTGTCATCCCATATCCGCACGAAAAACATAGGATGCAAGATGCGAAAACATACAATGATTTTGCCCTTTACATACAATGTTTCCGCCCAAAAGGTTTAATGTCTTTGGCAAAAAGGTCTAATGTTTCTGGCAAAAGCATCCTTTGATTTTGGCAATAGCAAAGGATGCCCCGCCCGTTGAGCGCGTATGCCACCAGTCAAAGCTCCGCAAGTGATGGAGCAGGCGTGCCGCGCGATGGCCGGATGCGTAAGGATGACGGGGATGACAATACCTGCAATTGGCTATTCCCCTTTCGGTCGCGATGCCCTAACTTTGCAGGCAACGGACTGCATGGTATGAATATCTTTAAGGAACTAAAGAGCAAGAACCACCGCCGCTACCTTGGCGGCTTTGATTTCTTCAGGTACGTCGGGCCGGGACTCCTTGTCACGGTCGGATTCATCGACCCGGGCAACTGGGCATCAAACTTTGCCGCAGGCTCGGCATTCGGCTACTCGCTGCTCTGGGTAGTGAGCCTCTCGACCGTCATGCTGATTGTCCTGCAACACAACGTGGCCCACCTCGGCATTGTCACCGGGCTGTGCCTGTCAGAGGCGGCGACGCGATACGCACCGGCGTGGGTCGCCAAGCCAGTGCTCGGCACTGCGGTCTTGGCATCGGTATCCACGTCGCTGGCGGAGATACTCGGCGGAGCGATAGCGTTGGAAATGCTCTTCGGCATCCCGATCTCTGCCGGTGCGGTGCTGGTGTCGGTGTTTGCGGGTGTAATGCTGATGACAGGCACCTACAAACGCATCGAGCGCGCCATCATAGCATTCGTGTCGGTCATCGGGCTTTCGTTCCTCTACGAACTGTTCCTCATCGATGCAGACTGGGTGACGGCTGCGCGGTCGGCGGTCGTGCCGTCGTTGCCACAGGGCAGCCTGCCGATAGTGCTGAGCGTGCTCGGGGCGGTGGTCATGCCCCACAACCTTTTCCTGCACTCAGAGGTGGTGCAGAGCCGAGAGTTCAACAGGCAGGGTGCGGGGCGCATCAAGCGTGCGTTGCGCTATGAGTTCCTCGACACACTGCTGTCGATGCTCGTCGGCTGGGCGATAAACAGTGCGATGATAGTGCTGGCCGCATCGACATTCCATGCCAGCGGCACGGCAGTGGATGAGTTGCAGCAGGCGCAGTCACTCCTTGAACCTTTGCTCGGGGGCAATGCCGCCGTGGTCTTTGCCGTGGCGTTGCTGATGGCGGGACTTGCCTCGACAGTGACGAGCGGCATGGCGGCGGGGTCTATCTTTGCCGGCATCTTTGGCGAGTCCTACAACATCCGCGACGTGCATTCACGGCTCGGAGTGCTGTTGTCGCTGGGGGTGGCACTGTGCGCTATCTTCGTGATCGGCGACCCGTTCAAGGGGCTCATCGTGTCTCAGATGGTGTTGAGCTTGCAGCTGCCGTTCACAGTCTTTTTGCAAGTGGGGCTGACATCCTCCCGCCGCGTGATGGGTGACTATGCCAACTCCAAGGCAACGAGTGCCATGCTCTATGCAATAGCCGCCGGCGTGACGGTGTTGAACCTCATGTTGCTCCTAGCCTGACGCAACCGTTTTGCAACATCAGAGACGCTGACGGGGCAATCCGCGCACGGCCAGTAGCCAGGATTTGTAACAACACAGCATAAACATTATATTTGCATCCGCTTCCGCCCACCCCTGCTGCAAGGGCAAGAGATGACGGCGGGAAGTGAGTATAATAAGGTATTAAAGCACACATTTATGGAAAAAGTTGTTAGCGGAATCCGCCCGACAGGCAACCTGCATTTGGGCAATTACTTCGGCGCAGTGAAGAGTTTCTTGCAGATGCAAGACGAGTATGATTGCTTGTTCTTCATCGCTGACTGGCATTCGCTGACGACAAGGCCTAAGCCCGAGGACATCGTGAGGAGTGCCAACACCATCCTCGCAGAGTATCTCGCCTGCGGCATAGACCCTGAGAAAGCTCCTATCTATATCCAAAGCGACGTAAAGGAGGTACTCGAACTCTACTTGTACCTGAACATGAACGCCTATCTCGGCGAACTCGAACGCACCACTACGTTCAAAGAGAAAGCGCGCAAACAACCCGACAACGTGAATGCCGGTTTGCTGACCTACCCGACACTGATGGCTGCGGACATCTTGATCCACAAAGCCGACAAAGTGCCCGTAGGCAAAGACCAGGAGCAAAACATGGAGATGGCGAGACGCTACGCACGGCGGTTCAACACAATCTATGGCGTAGAGTTTTTCAAGGAGCCGCAATCGTTCTCGCCCTCGGACAAGCCAATCAAAATCCCCGGTCTCGACGGCACGGGCAAGATGGGCAAATCGGACGGCAACTGCATCTACCTCATCGACGATGCGGCGACAATCCGCAAAAAGGTGATGAAAGCCGTCACCGACGCAGGACCGACCGAGCCGAACAGTGAGAAGCCGGAAGTGATACAAAACCTCTTCACGCTGATGGAAGTGGTCTCGCTACGCGACACATACGATTATTTCAACGAGAAGTGGAACGACTGCTCAATCCGCTACGGCGACATGAAGAAACAACTCGCCGAGGACATCGTGGCGACGACGACACCAATCCGTGAACGCATCCTGCAATACCTCTCCGACACCGACTACCTCGCCAAAGTAGCTGCGGCGGGAGCGGAAAGAGCAAGGGAAAGCGCATCGAAGACAATCGAGGAGGTGCGCCACATCATCGGGTTCAGACCCCGGTGACACTGCAAGAGTAGAACCAAAACTTAAATAATGGAAGACGTCTCATTTATCCAATGGTGTTTGGATAACCTTAATTACTGGACGATAACACTGCTGATGGCGATAGAGAGCTCGTTCATCCCGTTCCCGTCAGAGATTGTCGTCCCCCCGGCAGCCTACAAAGCCTACCATGGGGAACTGAACATTTACCTCGTAGTCCTGTTCGCGACCATCGGGGCGGAGATTGGCGCGCTGGTCAACTACTACCTCGCCAAGTACCTCGGCAGACCCATCGTCTATAAATTCGCCGAGAGCCGGGTCGGACGGATGTGCCTCCTGAACGCCAAGAAAGTGGAAAAGGCGGAAGAATACTTCAAGAAACACGGCGCACTGTCCACCTTCATCGGCCGGCTCGTGCCTGCCGTCAGGCAACTCATCTCCATCCCGGCAGGACTTGCCAATATGCATCTGGGCAAATTCATGCTCTACACCGCGCTCGGCGCAGGGGCTTGGAACATCATCCTCGCATTGCTCGGCTATTTCATCGGCTCGGCACTGCCAAGGGAGGAGTTTGATGCAGTGGTCAACGAGTGGAGCCACACCATCGGCATAGTGTTCATCGTCATATTCGCCTTGGTCATAGCCTACTGGATATACCAGGGATTCAGAAAAAGCAAATAACCTGACATGGACGACCTATTAATAATCATCTTTCTCATACTGCTCAACGGCGTTTTCTCAATGTCGGAAATCGCCATGATTTCCGCCCGCAAGACCAAACTGGCCTCCGAGGCAAAGAACGGGAGACACTCGGCCGCACGCGCCCTCAAGCTGCAGGACAACTCGGAACGTTTCCTGTCAACCATCCAGATAGGCATCACACTCATCGGCATCCTCACGGGTATGTACTCGGGAGACCAGCTGGCACGTGACTTTGCAATGTTCCTCGAAGGCTTCGGGGTCTCGACAGCGTGGTCTGACGAACTGTCGAAACTCGTCATCATAATCATCGTCACCTACCTGTCCATCGTCATCGGCGAGCTCGTGCCAAAGAAGATAGGACTAAACATGGGCTACAAAGCCGCCATGGTCATCGCCACACCGATGTACGTGCTCTCGGTCATAGCAATGCCATTCGTCTGGATTCTGGAAAAAAGCACCAAGCTCATCTCGTCATCACTCGGCATCAACAAGCAGGAAAACCAGGTGACTGAAGACGAGATAAAGTCAATGGTGCGCGAAGGCACCGAGACCGGCGAAGTCCAGGAAGTCGAGCAGGACATCATCGAGCGCGTGCTCGTGCTCGGAGACCAGGATGTCGAGTCAATCATGACCCACCGCAAAGACGTGAAATTCCTCGACATCGACATGGATGCCGACGAGGTAAAGGCCGTCATGGACGAGCAAATCTATGACGCATACCCCGTGATGGACGGCAAAAGCGACGACATCTGCGGCGTTGTGTCCCTCAAGGAACTCATCAAAGGGCTGTGGAAACCCGACTTCAACCTGCGCTCCATCCTGCACGAACCCATCTTCTACCCCGAATCCATGACCGTCTACAAGGCATTGGAGGACATGAAGAACAGGAAAATCAGCCGTGCTTTCGTCTGCGACGAGTTTGGCAGCATGACAGGCGTAGTGACGCTCAAGGACATACTCGAAGGTCTCGTCGGCACCATACAGGAAAAAGGCACAGTGCCAATGATAACAAAACGTCCAGGCACCGACGAATGGTTAGTCGAGGGGCAATGCCCGTTCTACGACTTCCTTGAGCACTTCGAGCACGAAGACCTCTTTGAGCCGAATTCCTACAACACCATCTCGGGACTGATGATTGAAACCCTCGGCCACATCCCGACCGAAGGCGAAAGCATCGACTGGCACGACTTCCACATAGAAGTGGTGGACATGGATGGCAACCGCATCGACAAACTGCTCGTCACACCTCCGGGCGACAAGGGCGGCGAAGACCAACAATGACCATGCACCACCAGCCCCACGCCGCCGCATGACAGCGGCATGGACACAGAACATGAGCGTCCGCAGCCTCAAGACTTGCGAGGTTGCGGACGCACCTTTTATTCCAGCAAGGCAGTGCCAAAGTCCTCACACACACCATGCCACAGCGACCATCACGGCACGTAATCAACAAGACACCACCTCTGAAAAGAACGACACAGCACTCCTTCGCCACCACTATCAGGAGAAAAGTCTGTTTTTAGCCTGAATCTATATATTTTCAGCCTAAAACTACATATTTTCAAGTTAAAGCTATATATTTTTAGCCTAAAAATAGACTTTGCATCCTGCGCCGCAGACTATTCCCGCCATGATGAAAGGACGCATGATGCACAAACGCCGCAAAGCATAGCGACCAACAGGGAAAAAGCGGGCATAAAAAACGCCCCCGGGTCAAGGGAGCGTCAAGCAAACAATGAGACAACGGCCGCTCAGCGTGCGATGCCGCCCAGCACATTGTCAGGCAACTCGGACGACATGGTGAACGTGATTTCGCGCTGCGCCGTTTCCTTCTCGGAGAACAAGAAGAGCCGCAGCTGGGGACACCTCGACCTGTGGTCATTTATCACCGCCTCGACAGTCAAATCAACGAGATACGTGCCATCGCGGAACGTCACAGTGCAATCCTCATCGGGTGAAGACGACAGGTTGTTGCCCTCATAGTTGGTCGTGGTCGAATCAATATCCAAAATCCTAAGCGAGAAATCCTCAGCACTTGCAAACTTGCAGCTGAAACTGTTAAGATCCTTTTTGTTTGATTGCAAATTCAGATAAACCGACACCGTGTCCCCCACGTACAAGTCATCGACCGACTTGCCTTGGCCTTTGATGACGATGGTCTCGACGTTGATTTCCGGCATCTCGTTGTCATCCTTGGAACAGCTGGCAACGGTAGTTATGAGAAATACAAGAGCTATCGCGATGAACCTCATGCTGACAATTTTTCTTGCAAATGTAGGCATAAAAGCGACACTTGCAACAATCATCATGCAAATAGGGCAAGTTGGCAGTTGACAGGACTTTAGTAATTTTGCAGCAGGAACGACCCAAACCAACAACCAATGGACGACAAAGACAAAATAGCAGAAGCCGTCGATGCCTACCTCAGGAGGACAGGCTACGCGTCAATCGACTTGCGGTGCGCGCTGTTTGACATGGACGGCGTGCTGTTTGACTCCATGCCACGCCACGCCGCATCGTGGGTGCGGGTGATGGCAGACAACGGCATAGAATTCACCGAAGAGGATGCCTACATGAACGAGGGCCGCACCGGAGCATCGACCATCAGGATGGCAATGGAGAGATGCGGCAGGCAAATGGCATCGGACGAAGAGATAAAAAGGATATACGCAGGCAAGTGCGACCTCTTCAATGCCATGGGCGAGACACGGACAATCGCGGGAGCTGACAAGCTGGCGCAGGCAATGAGGAGCATGGGACTTGCCCTCTCGATAGTGACCGGGTCGGCGCAGCAATCGCTGCTGCAACGGATAGAAACGGCCTACCCCGGCCTGTTTGACCTTGACAAAATCGTGACCGCCCTCGATGTCAGGCACGGCAAGCCTGACCCTGAACCCTACATCATGGGGCAAAAGAAGATGGGCGCATCGCCATGGCAGACACTCGTCGTGGAAAACGCGCCGCTCGGGGTCGAGGCGGCCAACGCGTCGGGTGCATTCACCGTGGCCATCAACACCGGGCCGCTGGACGGCAAGGTGCTCATCGACAGAGGTGCCGACCTGCTGTTTGGCACGATGGACGAGTTCCGCGCAGCATTGCCCGAACTGACAAGACTGACCAAAACAAAATGACACAGGATATGGGAACTGCAGACCAACAGACCAGCCGCGCCGACCGCGCGGAGGGACTTTTCAGACGCGGGTGCAACTGTTCGCAGTCGGTATTCGCCGCCTTTGCCGACCTCTACGGCATTGATTTCGAGACAGCAATGAGAGTTTCAGCCTCATTCGGGGCAGGCATAGGCAGGATGCGCGAGACGTGCGGGGCAGCGTGCGGGCTGTTCATGCTCGCAGGACTGTACGACAGCGCGACAGCACCCGAAGACAAGGAGGCAAAGAGCAGGAACTACAAGCTCGTGCAGGAACTTGCAGCGAAATTCAAGGAACGGAACGGGCATCTGAAATGCTCGCTAATGCTCGGCACGCTCGCCGAAAAGACTATCAGCCCGGTAGCTCAGGAGCGCACGGCGGAATACTACAAGAAACGCCCCTGCCCCCACATCGTGCATGAAGCCGCCGCAATCTGGGAAGAATTCATCGCCGAGAACGGGCTCACGCGCCCCCAGATGAAACAGGAATGAAGCAAAAAACCGCCCCGAAGCAAGAAAAGACGGGATGGATAGTAAAATAATTTGGTAGCATTGGCACTGCTTATAAAATAATTTGATACTTTTGCAGCGACAAACTTAATACAAACGTTATGTTACAAGAAAAAGCAGGTCTGAACGCAGGACGGATTTGGGAAGCGCTCAACGAGAAAGGTTCTTTGGCAACAAAAGACCTCAAGAAAGCAACGAAATTCACAGACAAGGATTTGTACTTAGGTCTCGGCTGGCTCTTGCGTGAAGACAAAATCGCAGCAGAGCAGGTTGACGAAAAAGAATACAAAATCAGCCTGAAGTAAAGCCAAGGCATCCACGCCACGGCACTCTCTCAAGATTGCATAATCCCCGAAAGGCGGGATGATGCAGTCTTTTGTTTTCAGTGACGAAACATTTCCACGCAAAAGTTTGCAGCATAGGACTGTAATGCTTACTTTTGCACCGCATTTTATACAACCAAACAATTAAAAGTAGATAGAAATGTCGAGAATTTGTCAAATTACAGGTAAGAAAGCCATGGTGGGCAACAACGTCTCACACTCAAACAGGAGGACAAAGAGGCGTTTTGATGTCAACCTGTTGACCAAGAAGTTCTATTATGCCGAAGAAGACTGCTGGATCCAACTCCGTGTCAGCGCGGCTGGTCTCAGGAAGATTGACAAAGTGGGATTGCACAAAGCACTTGTCGATGCAGTTGACAAGGGCTACTGCGATTGGAGAAAAATTAAAGTAGTAGGCTAAACAAAGGAGGAGTTTTACAATGGCAAAGAAAGCGAAAGGAAACAGAGTTCAAGTTATTTTGGAATGCACGGAGCACAAGGCCAGCGGAATGCCGGGGACTTCTCGCTACATCACTACCAAAAACAAGAAGAACACGCCGGAAAGGCTTGAGTTGAAGAAGTACAATCCAATCCTGCGTCGTATGACTATTCACAAAGAAATAAAATAAATTGAGATATGGCAAAGAAAGCGGTAGCAACACTACAAGAAGGTAAGACCGATGGACGTTCTTATTCCAAGGTGATAAGGATGGTCAAATCTCCAAAGACTGGTGCTTACGTATTTGATGAAAAAATGGTTCCCAACGAAAAGGTTGACGAGTTCTTCAAGAAGTAATACTCCAGGCAATAAACAACCAGAAGTCCCCTTATGCTGGAAAATCCAAGCACAAGGGGACTTTTATTTACTAATATTCTTATCTTTGTCAAAGTAATACATATATCATGGGGTTATTTAGTTTTCTATCAAAGGACAAGAAAGAGACTTTGGACAAGGGACTGTCCAAGACCAAAGAAAGCCTGTTTGGCAAAATCGCACGCGCCATCGCCGGCAAATCAACCATCGATGACGACGTGCTGGACAACCTTGAGGAGGTCTTGGTGACATCAGACGTAGGTGTCGCCACGACACTGAAAATAATCAACCGCGTCAAGAAAAGAGTGGAAAGGGACAAATACGTCACCACAAACGAACTGAACAACATCCTGCGCGACGAGATAGCCTCAATGATCATCGAAAACCAATCACCCGTCACGGATGACTTTGAAGTTCCTGCAAACCAAAAGCCCTACGTGATTCTCGTCGTAGGAGTCAACGGGGTCGGGAAAACGACAACAATCGGCAAACTCGCCTACCAATTCAAAAAAGCCGGCAACAAAGTCTACCTCGGGGCTGCCGACACATTCCGTGCAGCCGCAGTGGAGCAACTCGACATCTGGGGCGAAAGAGTCGGAGTGCCTGTAATCAAGCAAAAGATGGGAGCAGACCCGGCATCAGTAGCCTTTGACACCCTCAACTCGGCAACCGCCAACAAAGCCGACGTGGTAATCATCGACACCGCGGGACGTCTGCACAACAAAATAAACCTGATGAACGAATTGGCCAAGATAAAAAATGTGATGAAGAAAGTCGTCCCCGATGCCCCGCACGAAGTCCTACTGGTACTTGACGGGTCAACGGGACAAAACGCATTTGAGCAGGCAAAACAATTCATAAAGGCCACCGAGGTCAATGCCCTGGCAGTCACCAAGCTCGACGGCACGGCCAAGGGCGGAGTGGTGATCGGCATATCCGACCAGTTCCAAGTCCCGGTCAAATACATCGGCCTCGGCGAAGGGATGGAAGACCTCCAAATCTTCAGACGCAGAGAGTTTGTAGATTCATTGTTTGGAGACCATGAGAAATAACATCATCGACGTAATAACCCTCGGTTGCTCCAAAAACCTCGTTGACTCAGAAATGCTCATGAAGCAGCTCGCAGTCAACGGATACCAGGTGCGCCATGACCCCGAGGACATAAAAGGCCGCATCGCAGTCGTCAACACTTGCGGATTTATCGGGGATGCAAAAGAGGAATCAATCAATACGATCCTTGAGCTTGCCGAACTGAAAGAAGAGGGACAGCTCGACCGCCTCTTTGTCATGGGATGCTTGTCCGAACGCTACCTCAACGACCTCAAGGTGGAAATACCGCAGGTTGACAAATTCTATGGCAAATTTGACTGGCAACGACTCATCACTGACCTCGGCAAAAGCTATGACCCGTCATACAAAGACAAACGCATACTGACCACACCGCCGCACTACGCCTACCTCAAGATAGCCGAGGGGTGCAACCGCCACTGCGCCTACTGTGCCATCCCGATAATCACAGGCAACTACAAGTCGCGCCCGGTGGATGAAATCCTGGCCGAAGCCGAATACCTCGCATCGACTGGAGTAAAAGAACTGCAAGTCATCGCACAAGACCTGACCTATTACGGCATGGACACAGAGCACAAGCTCATGCTCCCCCACCTCATCGACGAGATGGCAAATATAAAAGGTATAGAGTGGATACGCCTGCACTATGCCTACCCCACGATGTTCCCCTACGACTTGCTGAAGGTGATGCGCGACCGCGACAACGTGTGCCGCTACCTCGACATCGCGTTGCAGCACATCAGCGACAACGTGCTGACCGCCATGCGCCGCCACATCACATCAGACGAGACCTACCGCCTGATAGAGCGCATAAGGGAAGAAGTGCCGGGCATACACCTCCGCACCACCCTCATGGTGGGATTTCCCGGTGAGACCGACGAGGACTTTGAACAGCTCAAGAAGTTCGTAAGCGATGTGCGTTTCGAGCGTATGGGAGCATTCATGTATTCTGAAGAAGACGGGACCTACGCCGCCAACCACTACACCGACGACGTGCCGCAAGACGTGAAACAAGCACGCCTCGATGAGTTGATGTACATCCAGCAGGAAATCTCCGCCGACCTCTCCGCCAAGAAGATTGGCAACACCTATAAAGTAGTCATCGACAGGCAGGAAAACGAATACTACGTCGGTCGCACGGAGTTTGACTCACCCGAGGTTGACCCCGAAGTGCTGATAAAGCAAGGGGAAAAGCCGCTCACCATTGGCTCGTTCCACAACGTCAGGATAACGGACTCCGACGACTTTGACCTCTACGGCGAGATTATCTGAAACGAAACTATTATAACAACTTAAATATTGGGGTATATGGACAATGTTTTAGGACTTATCAAGAACGACCCTTGGCTTGAGCCTTACGCCAATGCCATCAACGGCCGACACGACTTCGTCATCCGCAAAGAAAAGGAACTCACAGCCAACGGCAAGACAAGCCTCTCGGATTTCGCCGACGGCTACCTCTACTTCGGCCTGCACAAGACCGACAAAGGATGGGTGCTGCGCGAATGGGCTCCCAACGCCACGCGGATCGTCCTCGTCGGCACATTCAGCGGATGGGAAGAGAAAGCCGCATACCAACTGAAGCCCAAGAAAAACGGTGTCTGGGAGTTGCGCATGAAGCCCGACGCCATCCACCACCTCGACCTTTACAAACTCCACGTCTACTGGGACGGCGGCATGGGTGAACGCATCCCCGCATGGGTCAACCGCGTGGTGCAGGACGAGACGACAAAGATATTCTCAGCCCAGGTCTGGAGCCCGGAGCAACCCTATAAATTCAAGAAACGCACATTCAAGCCCAAGACCAACCCACTGCTCATCTACGAGTGCCACATCGGCATGGCGCAGGATGCTGAAAAGGTAGGCACCTACCGCGAGTTCAAGGACAACGTGCTGCCGCGCGTCGTGGCCGACGGATACAACTGCCTGCAAATAATGGCCATACAGGAGCACCCCTACTACGGCAGCTTCGGCTACCACGTCTCCAGCTTCTTCGCACCGTCGTCACGCTTCGGCACGCCCGACGAACTGAAGGAACTCATCGACGAGGCGCACCGCAACGGGCTGGCAGTCATCATGGACATCGTGCACTCGCACGCCGTGAAGAACGAGGTCGAGGGACTTGCCAATTTCGCCGGCGACCCCAACCAGTACTTCTATCCAGGAGACCGCCACGAGCACCCGGCTTGGGACTCGTTGTGCTTCGACTATGGCAAAAACGAAGTGCTGCACTTCTTGTTGTCCAACTGCAAATATTGGATTGAGGAGTTCCACTTCGACGGCTTCCGTTTCGACGGCGTGACGTCGATGATATACTACAACCACGGTCTCGGCGAAGCATTTTGCAATTACGGCGACTACTACAACGGCGGGCAGGATGACAATGCCATCGCCTATCTCACCCTCGCCAACAAACTCATCCACCAAGTCAAGCCCGATGCCATAACCATTGCCGAGGAGGTCTCGGGTATGCCCGGCCTTGCCGCACCGATAGAGGGCGGAGGCTATGGCTTCGACTACCGCATGGCGATGAACATCCCCGACTACTGGATCAAGACCATCAAGGAATGCAAGGACGAGGACTGGCGACCGTCATCCCTCTTCTGGGAAGTCACCAACCGCCGCAAGGACGAGAAGACCAT
>CALNGU010000047.1 GCA_939800445.1 uncultured Bacteroidaceae bacterium
GTGGTTGGCAGCCCGCCTTTTTCACGCACAAGCCGCGATGCCCGTGCAGGGGTGCGGTCACAGCTCAAAGTCTGCCACCCATCCCTTGTCGTTGTAGTAGATGAAGCTGAGTTTGTTGACATCCCTCTCACCTTCCCTCACGCCGCCGAGGATGCGGCCAAACGGGGTGACATCAAAGCACTCGATGATTACCTCGGCCGTAGCCTTGCCGTCCTTCATCATCTCCTCGGTGCAACGCAGGTTGCGTGCCTTGGCGACACGGACTTTAAACGTCTCGACGTAGACCGTCTCACTATTCTCACGCGCCTTGGCCTTCTCGTACGCGCTCATCTCGGCCGCATCACTGGATGAAGAGGTTGACGAGTAGTCTGCCGACGCGCTGGAGCTTGCGCTGCCGCTGTCAAATGAAGAACTGCCAGCCTTGTCACCCGGGAACGTCTCCTCCACTGGCACTGCGTCCTCGGGATATTCCTCGTCCATGGCAGAGTAGTGCAAATCCTCATCGACACCCGCCTTGCTGCAAGCCTCATCGATGGCATCGACTTCTTCCTGCGTGAGCACATACTTCTGCCCCTCCTCTGTCAACGCGACAGTCACGAAGACGTGATCGACATTGTAGGAGTACCATCCGCCGCGCACCTCCGTCACCTTCTCGGCCTTGTAGGTCACGACACCCGCCGCCGCCAGCTTGCGCAGCTTCAGACGGTCGCCGTCATCGTCGCACTCGTAGTAGCCCGTCTTGACCGTAGAGTAATTGTAGTTGTCCTCCAGCACCTGCATCACTTCGCTTGCCGCGCTCTCGGCCGTGCCTTTGGTGAACTGTGAGCTGTCCCCGCACGATGCCAGGAGCAGCACGCCTCCCATGAGAAGGGATGATTTCATAATCATTTTCATAAATCAACCGGTTTTTTAACGTTTGACAATATCTGCGAAGATATGCAAACGATGCCCCCGATTTCACCGTCAAGTGTAGGAAAATTTGCCACGGATTGAAAAAATCATTATTTCAAGTGAAGCTGCCTGCACGGCGCTGATTGTGGGGCAGAGCCTCATCCTCCATCCGTCCCCGTGCCACGTCCACCCACACGCGACACGGGATGGTGATGGTAAAATCACCGTATGCCGACAGCCATGCCATCTGATGCTGTTGACGGCGGGATTGTATGCAAAATGTAACTTCGTGCAGTGGCACGGATGCTTCATCTCTCAAAAAATATGACACCGTGCAAAGGTAATTAAATATCATTATTTAACACAATTATTTCATACAATAGCATAATTACTTGGTGCTTCATAACGGCATTACACACCCGTATACAGGGCTCAGAAGTACTGGTACTCTCATTTTATCACCAGAATTAACCTTACATTTTACCCCCCCCCGTGTAGATTTTTTATCAAATACTTGTAGAATATTTTACTACATAACCTTTACAACCATATTGTGCGTAGTCGCTTTCTTTGCAAAAGATTTTAAAAAAGCCTTGGAGACAAGGCGGCGACAAGCTATGAAATTGACAGCAACACCCGGCATCTCCCCCGCAGCCGTGCGACACCGGCGGCAGGGGGAACATCGCCCAGGTGAATGATAAAAAAAGCGAAATGGTCCACATAGGAGAACTCATCAAATCGGAACTGAACCAACAAGGCCGCTCGGCGAGTTGGCTTGCCAAGCAGTTGTGTTGCGACAGGAGCAACATCTACTCCATCTTCAAACGTCAGAGCATCGACACGATGATGCTGATGCGCATCAGCAGGGTGTTGAACCACAATTTTTTCGATGTCTACTGCAACGACTACAAGAAATCTTCGGCGACAAGTGATGAAAACTAAGACAAAAACTGCCCTCATCCTGCTCATGCTGATGTGCATCGGGATGCCATGCCTGCACGCGCAGGGGATGAAGAAGAAACAAACGCTCAACCCGGACTCAATCATCCCGCTAAAGCACCGCTTGGCGTTCAGGACCAACGTCATCGACTGGGCTGCGATGCTGCCCAACGTGGCGGTGGAGTTTGACCTCGCGCCCAAGCTCTTAAGCAACAACCCCTGGACTGTCGGCGTGAGTGCCAAGGGCAACTGGACGACACCGAGCGTGCTGCCCAACGACTTCTTCTACGACATCACGACCGTCAGGCTGGAGTTCAAGCACTACAACAGGACCAAAAATTTCCCCCAGGGCACGGAAAAGACATGGCTCAAGAGGATATTAACGTGGTATAAGGAGAAGCCGTCGCTCACCCGCACGTGGTTCATCGGACCTTATGCCGACTTCACCAAATACAACCTCAAGTTCAGCAGCACGGGACACAAAGGCATCGCCTTTGGCGGGGGTGTGACATTCGGCTACGGCCGCTCGCTCTATAAATTCAAGCACGGCGTGCTCGACCTGGAGGCGAGCGCGAGCCTCGGCCTGCTCTACACCCAGTACGATTCCTACACATTGAGCAGGGAACGTAACAGCTATGAATACAAGGAGAAGGACGTAGCAAAGTTCGTCCCCTACCCCGTCATCAGCGACATCAGGCTGGGATTCGTCTACCGCTTCAATTCTGGAAATTCAATAAAGGATAAATACAAGAATTCGAGCACTTTCAAGGACAGGGTGGAGGCCATCAAAAGGAGTTTCAAAGCCCGCCGCGACTCCATCCAAGACAAACGCAGAGCCAAGCATATCGCAGACAGCATAGCCTATGCCGCCGCCCATCCCGAGGAAGCACTCGCCACACAAGCCGAGGCGGACGAGACGCTGCAAAGCGACACCACAGCAAATGACAAGGCAGCCAAGAAAGCCAAACGCGCCGGCAAGCGCAAGGGCGGAGGCCTGCTGGGCAAACGCGGCAAGGACAAGGCAGCAGCCGACACGACTGCCACGGCAACTACACCCACACCCACGACAAACGACGACGCGGCGACCGACACCACGGGCATGACACCCGCCATGCCAACACCTATGCCGGCAGACCCCGCACCGCAAGACAGCCTCAGCGAGCAACAGGACACGACGCAGGCTGACAAGCCCAAGAAGAAAGACAAGAAGTCGAAGAAAAAACGTGGCAAGAGCAAGAATGCCGACGGGAAAGAGCCTGAGACCGGCGGCGACACCACGACAGCCACGCCTGCCACAGACAACGGCGACCAACCCGTCACCGTACCTGACAGCACCGGCACTGCCGCCACACCAACCGACGGCAAGGTGACTGACGAGGCCGACGGCAAGGACAAAGCCAAGGACAAGAAGTCAAAACGGGCGAAGAAACCCAAACGACAGAAAGCCGACAGCGACAAGCCCGACGAAACAACACAAGACACACCAACTGAAGAGACGACAGAATGAAAGCACGCACCGACATAAAGAGAGGTCTCGCCGGCATAACCCTCGCCATCACGGCAGTGTGCCTGGCGACATCATGCGAAAAGATGGAAATCTATGACCAGGGCGGCAACGACAACCTCGCCGCTCTCGACATAGACATCGACTGGAACGGCTATGCAGGCACGAAGAGCCAGGTCTACCTCATCGTGGCACGCCTCAACGACACGAGCCACACGTGGTTTGTGACCGACTCGGCATCGCTGTTCCTCTACGAGTCGCCCTACTCGCCCGCCATAGAGGGCAACGTGACCGACTACAAGGAGTACGAGGACGGCCAGCAGGGCGGCGACACCCCGCAGGACGATGAGGGTGACGGCACTGGCACAGACAGTGGCGACGACTCTGACGGAGGCGACGACCAGGTCGTAGTCGAAGAGGACGGCACTGACGACGGCACATCCGGCGAAGATGGCGGCGAAGGCAGTGACGGGACAGAAGGCAACGACGGCGGCGAAGGCGAGGAGACCGGCGAGGAAGAGCCTGCCCAGATCGGCAAGGACGCATTCAAGCTCCTCAGCGGCGACTACTCGATGATGGTGGCGACCAAGGACGACTGGACAACCATCGACGACATAGTCAGCTTCGTCACGCAACAGGACAAGGTGGGGATGCAGCACCTGCGCATGGTCTACCGCGACATCACCGACATGGCGCAGATGCCCACGCTCGGCGGCAAGCCCTACGTTGACAGGAATCCGGGCTACCGCTTCATCACCAACTCGGGACCGAAGTTCGTAGGCAAGGTCGGCAACGCCAGCCTCAAGAACGACGGCGGCACCAACACGCAAAGCTTCACCATGCAACAGCTCACGCAGCGGGTGCACTTCACGTTCACGTTCAATGTGACGGCAGACGAGGGCGACTCGATAGCCATCGACAGCAACAACGTCGTGGCCGAGATTGCCGGGGTCATCCCAGCCATCTACCTCGTCGATGAGACGATGCGCACCAACTCATTGAAAAGGATGTTCCTCACGGGCGAAGCCACCAGGACGGACAGCACGGCCAACAAGGCCACCTACCGCTATGAGGGCTACATCGACGCATTCGGCCTCCTCGCAGGGGCTGACAACGAGGTGGTCTCGGGCCCGGGCGTGCTCAGGATAGGCATGGAGCTGTCGCTCATCAACGCCGACGGCGAGAAGACAAGCAAGGTCATCACGGCGACGCACAACATCTGCGCGGCCATCAACAACGCCGGCCTCACCGAAATCGAGGACGACCCCGAGAAGAGGGTGCAATCGACCAAGGAGGCAAGCATCAGCATCGGCGAGACGCTCGACATCGATGCCACTGCGGTTATGGCAGGCGACAGCAACGGCATAACGGGATGGGACGAGGCTGAAATAGAATTTGACATCTAAAAACAGACAACCGACGACAATGACAAGGACTCACGCATACATCGCAATCATCGCGGCGGCAGCGGCACTCACTGCCTGCAACCACGACGAGTACACCGGCGAGGTGATCGAAGACGACCCCAACATCTACCAGACCGAGCCGATGCCCGTCATGATCAACCTCGGCGACTCGCCCTACGAGACCGCCACCAAGGGCAACGGGGCATTCGGCGACCTGGCCGAGCTCGACCCGCTGGACAGCGCGGTGTGGAGGGAGGCGGTCTTCTACGTCTACTCCTTCAGCAAAGAGCCGGGCAGCGACCTGCGCACGCGATGGAGCGACGCGGGCAACGACGGCGACATCTGCCTCATCGATGCCACGCGCCACGACCTCGACAGCGCACGCCTCGACATGGGCAAGGCGGCAAAGCTCAACACCAGCGACTACAAACTGCTGGAGTGGAGGGACAACCCCGACTCGACAGTCTACTACAACACCAGGGACTACTACCGCTCCTACGACTTCTTCGTCTACCACATCGGCGATGCCGAGGTCAGCAGCGTTGACAGGCAGAGCGACCACATCGACATCCGCCTGCAAATCGACGGCAGCCAGGACCTGCTGGGCGGCAAGGCGGCACTGACCGACGGGCAGAAAGCCATGATAGCGTCCAAGGAGCAGGGTGACGAGATCATGGCAAACCACTACAGCACATTCTCGGCCAACCACGAGGTCAACCCCTACGTACAGCTCGACCACTACCTCACCAAGGTGCGTTTCGAGCTCTACCCCGGCGGCGACCTCAAGGACGAGCGCGACAGCTCGGCCTGCTTCGAGTCCTACATCAGGAGGGTGGAAATCGACTCGCAGACCGCCGCCACGATGACCGTGGCGACCAACGACGAGGCAGCCTGGCCGCTGCAACTCACCTTTGACGAGAGGACATCGCGGCTGGTGCTCAAGGAACGCTACCTGACCGACGACGGCAAAGTCAGCGACAAGGACTCGCACGGCAACGACTCAATCCCCGTCAAACGCCTCGACTTCCACGAGGAGGACATGGACAAGGACGACCCCTACGACCGCATCCCCCAGCCGCTCGGCGGACACCTGCTCATCGCGCCGACCGACGTGATGACAGTGCGCATCTCGATGTACAACGACAGGAGCGACAACGACGACCTGCAAGGCGACGAGAATATGCCCCCGTTGCACCTCTACCCGCCCGAGGGCGCGGCAATGTTTGAGGCCGGCAAGAGCTACGTGGTCAAGCTGGCCATCTACGGCTACCAGCAAATCGAGGCGCAGATAGGCATCGAGCCTTGGATAACCGGCGAGGACCACAAGGAAGAGATAGACCCCGACGACATGATAAACGGCTACTGAAATGAATAGGAACAATAACAACAACCACATAATGAAAACTGCAATCCTTAGCACGCTGGCACTCGGCACCGCCCTGCTGTGGTCATGCCAGCAAAACGATGCCATCGCCACCGGCGACGGCACTGTCATCGACGACGGCACGCCACAACCCATGCTCATCGCCACGTCGCCGCGCGTGTCGGTGACAGTCAAGGGCGGAGGCGCGGCTGGAGATGCCGAGGACGAGCCCAACGAATGGACTGACCAGACCGTTAGGATCTTCGCCGTGGACAGGAACGCCATCCCCGCCACCCTCACCGACGAGACCACAGCCCCGCTGGGACACGGCGTGGACATCGCCCCCGGCACGGCTGACAAGACGGGCGAGGGCTACTGCATCCTCAAGGACAACGGCACGACGGTCTACTACCCCCGCAGCGGCGAGTTCGACTTCTTCGGCGTGCACACCGACGACGCCATCGAGGGGCGCAGCGACAGCAACACCAGCTACCACTATGACGACGAGCGTGGGGCGTGGTACGTCAACTTCGACATCGACGGCACGCAAGACCTCATGGTCGCCAAGGCCGTGGCCAACAAGGAGGCGGCCGGCGGCGAAGACCGCTACTTCTTCAGCGCGGCATCGTCGCGCAGGGGCTACCGTCCCGTCCTCAACTTCGAGCACCAGCTGGCACAGCTGCGGTTCTTCATCATCGAGAGCAGCCGCACCGACGCCACGGGCGGCGCGCCATGGGAGGTCTACGTCAACGGCATAACGGTCGAGTCGGCCACCAGCGGCAGGCTCTACTTCATCTACCCTGACGAGACGAGCAAAGGCATCGTCTGGGACGAGGGACAGCGCAAGACCGCCCTCACACTGCTCAAAAGGGACAGCGAGACCGGCGAAGCACTCGCCCTCAACGCCGGACGGCGCGACAACATCGTCACCGAGGCGCAACGCCACTTCGCCACGAGCGGCGACGGCGACTTCACCAAAGACAGCCTGGAGAAATACCTCAGGGAAAACCACGGCTCAATGCCGATGGATTCGGTGCTGGGGTTCTTCCATCTGGACGAGGATGACCCGGCATTCGACAACGACGACAAGACGACACGCGCCACGACACGTGTAGGCGACTGCCTGCTTGTGGAAGCCGGTGCGCAAAGCTACACGATGACATTCGATGCGACCCAATACTTTGACGACAAGGGTGACTACATCACACAGGAAAAGGACAGGAATGCCAGATACAGTTTCAAGATCGACAGGACACTCGAGGCTGGCCACCGCTATGACATCCTGATTGTCATCAACGACATTGAAGAAATCGAGTTTGGCTTAGCCATTGAGGACTGGCAAGGCGGAGGCAACATAGAAATGGACAACTTCAACTGACCAAATAAACAATCCAACTTACAAAACCAATAAACTTTCAAAAACATGAAGAAACTATTTGTATTAGCTCTCGGAGCAGCAACACTCACGACAATGTCCTGCTCCAATGAAGAAGATTTCCAAGCCAACGACAACGGGCCAGTGGAAGTCAAACTCCAGGCTGTCACAACCCCGGCCACAAAAGCACCTGTCGTCGGCAATGCATTCGAGGATGGCGCAGAGGTCACAGTGCTTGGTCTGGCAAAACAGCAAAACGGTGTCTCCAACTGGTCAAGCAGCACCCATTCCGTGTTCTACACCATCGACGGGCCTGACACAAGAAACGGTGTGACAGGCACAATCAATAACAGCGGCATTGACTTCGGTGGAGTGAACTACTATTATCCCGTCGAGGAGCGTTCAAGCTTGGAATACACTTTCCTCGCAAGCTATCCTGCACAACCTTGGGTGACAACCGAGACATCGACGACGCGGACTTTCAAAGTCGACGGCAAGACTGACTACCTTTTTGCTTGCGCCGAGACCGAGGGCGGCTACAATGCCAAATACTTCAGGTTTGACGCTGACAGAGAGCCGACATTGAGCTTCTCCCACCAATTTGCGCTCATACACTTCAACATCAAGACCCAAGAGACCAACTCGACAGGCTTCACCCCTGCCACTGTGACAAGCATTGAAATCCTGGGATTACCTGAAACCGTCGATTTGACAGTGAACTTTGCAGCACAGATGGGTGAAACAAAGCAACTCAAAGTCAAGAACGACCAAGTCCAAAGCATCAACCTACAAGCTTTTGACTGGATGGGGGGCTATGACGCGATGTCTTATACAGAAACTGTGGCAGATGAGGCAGAAGCCACTCTTGACACCAAGGATATGCCATTGCCTTTCGGTTATCTGATTGTACCTCCCACGAGTTCTCTGCTGGCAAAGCATATGCCTGACGGGCAGACTGGCTACAATGTCAGAGTCACATACAAAATGCAAGGAGGGAGCGAGACATACCAGCTCACCAGACCCCTCGTCTTCGCAGATGGTTTCAAGAGTGGCATGAGGTACGATGTTGACGTGACAATCTACGGTTTCCGCGAAATAGCGTTCAACGTACCACAAATCCACGAATGGACTACAGACGAGAACTACACCAACGACGGAATCGTAGTAAATGAATAATGTGAAGACGGCAACACACCATGACTAAGTATGCAATCATAACAATATGCATCGGCTTGGTGGTTTCCTCGTGCAACAAAGAGGAGCTTGCCTCCTCCATCGGCAGCACCGCGCACGATGAAGTCAATGACGGGCGTATACGCTTCGGTTCGCCCGGCATCTTCATCGGTGCGCCTGCCACCGGTGGCATCGACAATGTCGGGACACTACGCACCCACTTCGAGGAAGGAGAAAGACTTGGGGCATTCGGTGTCCGTTGCAGCGCAGAAGAAAGCGGTGACTACACATTGATGGACAGCATCGATGATGAGTCGGGCTTCCACTTCTTCAACTTGCCTCTGACTTTCACAAACTCACAAGAGACATTGTCATGCGATGAACATCTCTTCATGCCCGGGAGAAACAACCTGCTTGTCTACTCCTATTACCCCTACACGGACGCAATCGTCCATGACGAGGCCAACGGATGGGGCTTCTACTGGAACATTGACAGGGATGCCATAGACGAGACACCAGACTATTTGCTGCCGCAGTCACCAGCCCACATAGCAAGCGTCACCGAGCCTGTGGAATTCGGCACTATGCGTCATGTCTTTGGCGCAATGGCCATCAGATTCTGCACACCGGACGAAAGTCTTGTGCAAAACATCAACGTCAGCTCAATCAGAAGCACATTGCAATACCCAAGGACAGGATTCATTTCCGTCTCCAAAAGGACACATCATTTCTCTCGAAACGATTTCGAAACCATAAGCAACAGTGAGCTGCCTATTCCTGATGGCGGGGTCAATGTCACCCATGCGACATCGGCCGACGAGGCACAGCCATCAGTCGTCTATGTCCTGCCCCCAGACAGTTACATAAGGATGGCACTGTCTGCAACCATCAATGGCAGGTCATATACCATCAGGATAACCAACAACTCAAAAATCATCGAAGCTGGCAAAATGGTCTATTTCAATTTTGTCATAAACAGCGGCACACGCACCAAAGGCAGCGGGGAGCAATTGGAAATAGAAACGAGCGTAACAACAGAAGATTGGAATGAAAGCAACTAAGATAATCGCCTGCGCGGGCATCGCCGTGCTTGCGCTGCTGGGCGGCAGAGCCTCGGCGCAGAACATAGCGGTCAAGAGCAACGCGCTCATGCTGGCGGCAGGACTGCCCAACGCCGGGCTCGAGGTGGTGACGAGCGACAGGACGTCGCTGGACTTCTCGGTCTTCGGCGGCTACAAGCCCTACACCCTCGACATCAAGGCGGTGGGCGTGCAGCCCGAGTTCCGTTTCTGGCTGAGCGGCAGGGCCATGGCCAGGGAATACGTCGGTGTCACCGTGCTGGGACTGACCTACGACATGAGGATCAAGGACAAGACCTACGACGGCGACGCGCTCGGCTTCGGCCTCACATTCGGCTACGCCTGGCCGCTGACGGCGCGGTGCAACGTCGAGTTCGCCGCCGGCATAGGAGGCTACCTCTTCCGCCACGTGCAGCACAGCGTCAGGGACAACCAGGCCGACTACATCGAGCAGGGCTACGACATGGCCAACGCCTCGGGATTCAAAATCCTGCCGTCGAAGCTCTCGGTCACGTTCACCTACATCTTCAAGTAAAAACACTCAAGAGGAAACCTAAACACGACATACATTCCATCTCATGACAAAAACATTATCACATATCACCAAGGCAGCACTGCTGGCGGTCATCATGCTGGCGGCGCACGTGGATGCTTTCGCGCAGATAAAGCTGGTGACGGGATTCGTGTACAACAAGGCTCAATATGATATCGATGGCAACAAGATACCCATAGATCCGGAGTTGGTAGACCCAGATGGCGGCAACTTCTACGTGTACGCCTTCAACAACAAAAATGTTGCAGAAGATGTCAAGAACAGGATTATCGAACTGCGCAGGACTACCGGTGACGCGAGCTCGGCATTAGAGGACTATGACGAGCGCGCGAAAATCGACAAACAGGGATACTTTGAAATCAAAGTCGCCTTGGGTGGCGCACTGCTTGTCATGCCAGGTATCTCAGACCCCGTCACTGAGAACGTCAACGGCAGGACTGAGCTGGAGATAGGAATAGACATCGGAGTGACGACAGAGACTGTCATTAAAACAGCTCCAAGCCGAGAGCCAAAGGGTTTCGAGGTTCTTGCAGAGCAATTCGGGGACAATCTCAACGCGACTCCTACAGGATTCAACTTACCGGCCTTTCTTTTCCAATCCAACACAAGGGTAATCATGATGCCCTATTTATACAATCACACAAAAAAAGACACGGTGCACTACCGCACGCCAAGGATTTATGATGGTGAAGAGTTCCACCGCACACAGATGAGATGGCAAGGATACAAGGAAGACAAAGACACTCTGATGCGCTACTGCCACACGATGCCAGACAAACCCACTAATGGACAATTCGTCCTCACATGGAACGACACGATAGTACTGCCCAACACCAAAGACCAGTTCCAACTGTTAGGGGAAGTGATTGTCGAAGATTATCAAGGCATAATATATAAAAAACCAGATGTGGAATTGTCCAAGAGAAACAGCACAAAGCCAATGCGCTTCCTAGAGTGCCCCTCCCAAGTCTACGATCTCGACCCGATGGAATTCAGGCTGAGAGCAAGAAAAGAACGGGTTGACGACTTCAAAGACCTCGGGCTCACATTCGTGGTCGGAAGCGCAGATATAGACATGGACAATCCCGAAAATGTAAAAATACTCGAAGAACTGCGCAGCACATTCCGTGGTTTCGAGCAAGATGCCTCCGTCACATTCAAGCAACTAAGCATGAGTAGCGTCTCATCGCCCGACGGAACACTGGCAGCAAACAAAGCCCTGGCACAACGGCGACTCGCCTCAGCCCGAAAGATAATCACCCAGATGCTCTCTCCAGCAACACTCAGAAACGTCTATATCGAGACTTCTACCGACTCAGCAAAAGTAGCGACATGGGAAGACGTGGCTGTGCTCCTTGAACGGGACTCCCTGGTCAATGAAGCAAGCAGCATACGTGAGATAATAGCCAAATACCAAAGCCAAGACCTCCAATCGGCACGCATACGCAACCTTGCCTGCTACGACACCATCAGGACAGCATACTTGCCAAAGCTGCGCAAGATGACCTGCTACTGGACGGTCAACATCATGCGCGAATTGACCCCTAAGGAGATTTTGGATAAATACAACGAGAACCCCGACTATGAATTCGTCGGATATGAATACTGGACACTCTTCCAGACAGTCAAGGATTCTGTAGCCTTGGAGAAACTTTACCGTAAGGCGTACGAAGCCTCACCCAAATGGGGATGGACCGAAGGCAGACCATGGGAACTGGCTGCCAACAACCTTGCCGCATCCTACATCCGCAGGGACACGGTAGACCTGAGCATACTTGCCCCATTCATCGACGAGAAAGCCATGGGCATCAACATTAAACGCAGCAAAGGAATGTACAACCGCGAAGAGATGGTGGCCAACCAAGCCATAATGTATATGATGCTCGACAACGGGAGTAAAGCAGGTACATTGGCTTACAAACTGAGGTCGATAGAAAAGTACAGAAACATGACCGACATCATGCTTTGCCTGAGCGGCTACTACAACAAAAACAGGCAACTATTCAACCGCGTTAAGAACAACACCACACCGCTCAATCACGTCGTCATGTGCCTCGCGGACAAGAGAGGAAGCAAAGAAATGAATGCCAAGGAAGCTTTGGAAGTTCTCGACAAGATGCCTGACACTTGGGAAGACCCCAAACTCCTGTTCCTCAGGGCGGTTGCCAACTCAAGACTCGGGGATGCCTATTTCAATGATGCGCTCCAAAGTCTGATCCTGTGTTTCACCTATGGAGGTCAAGAGTGGATAGACATAGCAAAAGGCGACGGAGCAATAGATGAAGGACTCATAGAGTCAACTGGATTTTGATTGGTAACGTGCATATACAACAATAACTGGAAACCATTAGAAAGGGAAATGAAACTATCCATAAAAATATTGACGGCTTTTCTCCTTGTCGGCAGCATCAGCTTACATTCGGGTAAGATCCATGCTCAAACGGACTACGAAGATTTCTTAAATGATTCCACTGGGAACGGCAACGTCAGCAAGACCGAGGAAGAGGATCTCAAGAATCGCGTCCCCCTCCGCGCCACCGACTTCGTGCACCAGTCGCGCTACCGTGCCAAGGGCGAGGTGGAGTTTGTCAACAGGAGCTTCCTTGACAACTTCTATGTGGGCATCAACGGGGGGCTGACGGGGCTGATACACCGCGAGGGCATCGAGATGGAGACGGGGACGCAGTTTGGGGTGACGGCGACGAAGTATTTCCTGCCGTGGTCTGGCTTGCGTCTGTCGCTGTCCTACGCTAAGTCGCGCAGCAAGCTGGACAAGCTGGACTGGCACAACTATGGCATCGCGCTCGACCACGTTTTCAACCTGAGCAGTTATATCGATGGTTTCGACCCTTTCCGCAGTTGGGAGATCCTGACGACCGAGGGCATCGGGCTGAGCAGGTCAAGGCTGGGCGACGAGACCGGCACGGCGTTTGACGCGCACCTGGGACTGCAATTCAAGGTCAACACCGGCACGCGCCTGGACATCTATGTCGAACCGCGCATCAACATCTACAGCGACGGCATCGACGTGTCGGGGCGGCAAAACTGGCGACGCTATGACATCGGCTACGGGGCTTTGCTCGGAGCTACCTACCGGCTCGGCACGGCCTACGAGCGTGGTGAACGCGGGGGCGGCAGTTCGTTCTGGGACCGCGCGTTCATCGACTTCTCCAGCGGCACGCAGATGATGCTGTCGTCGGCCGCGCGGCAGATGGGCTATGTGCGTGCCATGGGCAACTCGGGCAGCATCGGCATCGGCGCGTGGCTTGGCGAGGCGGTGGCGTTCAGGCTGTCGGGCTTCGCGGCCTACAACGGCTGGCAGCCAAGGACGGCGGGCGGGGGCATCGACCGCATCGCGGCGTATGCCGGCGGACGTGTCGAGCTGATGCTCGACCCGGTCGCGATAGCCACTCATGACAAGGACCGCTACCCGCTGTCCGTCCAGCCCCTTGCGGGCGTGGAGCTGGGCTACGCGCTCAAGCAGGACGGGCAAATCAACAGCACGAGCTACGTGGGCTTCACCGCCGGGCTGCGCCTCAAGCACAGGCTGAGCAATGAGGTGGCGTGGTTTGTCGAGCCGCGCTACTCGATTGTTCCCTACTCCTACTACCACACGACGTTCTACGGTGTCAACGAGGAGTATGACTTCGCCGACAGGCTGCTGAGCGTCAACATCGGTCTCGAGTTCTACCGTGGCAGGCTGGCCGAGGGTGCGGCGCGGGCAAACGATGAATTCACGCCCCACTTCACGTTCTCGGCCGGGGCGGGTGCGGCATTCGCCATGCAGCAATGGCGTGTCGCCGACCGCCGCACGAGCTACATGGGGGGACTGGGCATAGGCTATTGGTTCAACCGCAGCTCGGGGTTGCGGTTCAACGGCGAAATAGGGACGATGGTCACGCGGCAGCCCGACGAGCTGCGGCAGGTGCTGCTGACGGGGGCGGTGGTCTACACACTCAACCTGACGAATGCCATCAACGGCTATGACAGTGCGCGCAAATGGGGCGTTGAGCTGTTTGCCGGCCCTGCGGCAGGCATTGTCAACCAGCACGGGGGCAGACGTGCCTTCCACTTGGGTGCGGAGGGAGGCGGACGGTTGTCCTACCTCGTTGACGAGACATTCGACATCTACCTTGAACCGAAGTACAGGCTCTTCACCACCCGCCTGCTGCCTGTGGGCGACGGCACGCCGCTGATGGGGCAGCTGAGCATCGGCACGACCTACCACTTCGCGCACCGTGGGCGGCCGCTGGGCGGTGGCGAGGGCATACTCGGCAACACCTTCTTCGGCATGAGCATAGGCGCGGTCAACGGCATCACGGGCGTGAGGGCGTTGTTCCGTGGCGAGGAGAGGAACTTCATGAACTCCATCGGCCCGTCGGTACAGGCCTACGTGGGCAAGTGGTTCCAGCCGTGGTTCGGCATGAGGTTCGGGGCGAGCGGGGCGTTCCACTCGCACACCTTGGGCAACAAGGTGCGTGCCGACCAGATGACCGCCTACTTTGCCGCGACGGCCGAGGCGTTGCTCAACCCTTTCCGCATCGGCGAGCGTCGTTTCGTGGCAGAGCTCATCCCGATGGCTGGTCTCCAGGCCGGTGTCTACTGGCATGAGCAGGGGCGTGGCAACGTGCCACGAGGCAACTACACCGCCCTGACGGCGGCACTGCAACTCAAGCTGAACGCCAGCGAGACATTCGCGTTCACCATCGAGCCGAGGGCGACACGAGCCATCTTCAACTCCTACGGGCATCCCCTCAACGACAATATGCTGGGCATGAATTTCGGCATCGAGATGACCCGCCCGTCACGCGAGACTATCAAGAGCCGCAACAAGGAGGCCGAGGGATTCATCCCGACATTCTTCGCCTCGGTGGGCATAGGCGGCGCGTCGCAGCTGTCGCCGCTACGCTACAACAATCTGTCGATGGGACTTGCCGCCGAGGTGGCGGGAGGATGGAGGTTCACCCCCTACTCCGCCGCACGCATAGGCATCGACTACGCCAAAGTCAAACCCAAACGCCAGGGCATCACGGCGCAGGATGTCAACCTGACGACCGTCGCGCTGGACTACGCCTGGGAGCTGAGCAACGCCTTCGCCGGCTATGACCCGAAGCGGAAAGCGGGCGTGGAGGTGTTTGTCGGCCCCGTCCTCAGCTTCTCAAGCGGCGAGGAGAGCAAGGCGCACTTCGGCGGGGAACTCGGCGCGAGGGTCTACTACAAGCTCAACAAGCACTTCGACATCTACTGCCAGCCCAAAGGGCGTGTCTACGTCAACAGCGTGACCCCCGAGCGTTTCGGGCAGCGGTCGCCATTGATGTTCAGCATGAGCATCGGCACCAACTACACATTCTGAGCGAACCATATACGCTGATAAATTCTCTCCTTCGGCGGGCGGCGTGAGCCGCCTGCTTTTTTTATATAGCTTCGCAAGGGACAACGAGGAGACGCATATTATGCGTCTCTACGGCTACGCAATGCCATATCACACAGAGAGCTTGCCAAAAAACCGTCCGTAGGTGTA
>CALNGU010000048.1 GCA_939800445.1 uncultured Bacteroidaceae bacterium
AAGTAAATTTGGGGGCATATAAACTTTATTCAGCTATTAAAATCTAAGGCATGAAGAAACTTGTCGAGTGTGTCCCCAACTTCAGCGAGGGGAGGGACATGGCGGTGATTGACCAAATCACTGCCGAAATCAAAGCTGTAAATGGAGTGTCGTTGCTTGATGTCGATCCGGGATATGCCACCAACCGCACTGTGGTCACGTTCATTGGCGAGCCTGACGAGGTGTGCGAGGCTGCTTTCCGCGCCATCCGCAAGGCAAAGGAACTGATAGATATGCGTCACCACCACGGGGCGCATCCACGCATCGGCGCGACTGACGTGTGTCCCCTTGTGCCGGTGAGCGGTGTGACGATGGAGGAGACTGTCGCCTATGCCCGCCGCTTGGCCGAGAGGGTGGGGCAGGAGCTGGCAATCCCCGTCTATTGCTATGAGTCGGCGGCATTCACTCCGGAGAGGAAGAACCTTGCCGTTGTCCGCGAGGGAGAATATGAGGGCTTGGCCAACAAGCTGGCTTGCCCTGAGACGCGGCCCGACTTCGGCCCGTCTGATTTCAACGAAGAAACGGCCAGGAGCGGGGCGACCATCATCGGTGCACGTGATTTCCTGCTTGCGGTCAATTTCAATCTCAACACCACCTCGACACGGCGGGCAAACGCCATCGCTTTCGACGTGCGTGAGAAAGGGCGCGTCAAGCGCGAGGGCAATCCCATCACGGGAAAGAAGGTGCTCGACGCGGCAGGCAATGAAGTCTACATTCCCGGCACACTCAAGGGCACGAAGGCCATAGGCTGGTACATAAAGGAATACGGCATCGCGCAAGTGTCGATGAACATCACCGACATCAACGCCACCCCGCTGCACGTGGCATTCGAGGAAGTCTGCGCCAAGGCTGCCGCACGCGGCGTCAGGGTGACGGGCACCGAAATCGTGGGGCTTGTGCCTAAGCGTGTGCTGATTGATGCCGGCAAGTATTTCCTCAAGAAACAACGCCGTTCTGACGGCATCGCCGAGAGCGAGGTGATAAAGATAGCTGTCAAGTCGTTCGGTCTGGACGACCTTGCCCCGTTCAACGCTGACGAGAAGGTGATAGAGTCGCTCATCGCCGACAAGCGTCCGCGCCTGGTGGACATGACCTGCGAGGCTTTTGCCGAGGAGACGGCGAGCGAATCGCCAGCCCCGGGCGGCGGTTCGGTGTCGGCCTACATGGGTGCGTTGGGGAGTGCGCTCGGCACGATGGTTGCCAACCTCTCGGCACACAAGCCCGGGTGGGACGACCGTTGGGAGTTCTTCGCTGAATATGCGGAGAAAGGCCACGCGGTGATGGACGAGCTGCTTGCGTTGGTCGATGAGGACACGGCCGCATTCAACGCTATCATGGAGGTGTTCGCCATGCCGAAGTCAACGCCCGAGGAGAAGGCAGCCCGTTCTGCAGCCCTGCAAAAGGCGACGTTGAACGCTGCTGAGATACCACTGAAGACGATGAGGTGCGCCTTCAAGGCATTCGAGGTGCTCGATGCCATGGCCGAGCATGGCAATCCCAACTCGATTTCGGATGTCGGCGTAGGTGTCCTGGCAGTGCGTGCGGCAATGCTGGGGGCTATGCTCAATGTCAAAATCAACTCGGCTGGACTAAAGGACCGTGAAGCGGCTGGCAGGCTCATCGCCGAGGCTGACGAACTGGCCAGCAGGGCTAATGTCAATGAAACCGTGCTGCTTGAAAAGATAGAAAAGGTAATAGCAGGAAATAAATAGAATGACCATGAAAGACAATCTGACCGATTTTCAACGCGAGATACTTGCCGGGATTCCCGACGAGTTGCCAGCTCCCAAACCCTACGACACTACGATCAACCACGCTCCGAAACGCAAGGACATTCTCACACCGTCGGAGAAAAAGCTGGCTCTGAGGAATGCGTTGCGCTACTTCCATCCAAAGCACCATGCGGTCCTGATAAAGGAATTCCTGGATGAACTGAACACTTACGGACGTATCTATATGTATAGGTTTCGCCCTGATTACGAAATCTATGCCCGTCCCATTGACGAATATCCGCATCGCTCCCGCAAGGCGGCTGCCATAATGATGATGATCAACAACAACCTCGACAAGGCTGTCGCGCAGCATCCGCACGAGCTGATTACTTATGGCGGCAACGGTGCGGTGTTCCAGAACTGGGCTCAGTACCGCCTGACCATGCAGCTGTTGGCGACCATGACAGATGAGCAGACGCTCGTGATGTATTCAGGACACCCGCTTGGCCTGTTCCCCTCGCATCAACGTGCGCCGAGGGTGGTGGTGACAAACGGCATGGTCATCCCCAACTATTCCAAACCCGATGACTGGGAACGCTTCAATGCCCTTGGTGTGTCGCAGTACGGGCAGATGACGGCAGGTTCTTATATGTACATAGGTCCTCAGGGCATAGTCCACGGGACGACCATCACCGTCCTCAACGCTGCACGCAAGATAGACAAACAAGGCGGGCATGGGACGACCAGAGGAAAACTTTTTGTTTCTTCAGGTCTCGGCGGGATGTCAGGAGCACAGCCCAAGGCGGCAGTGATAGCTGGTGTTGTCGGTGTCGTGGCTGAAATCAATCCCAAGGCTGTCCAGACACGCTACTCGCAAGGCTGGGTGGATGAGGTCTATGAGTCACTTGACGAGCTCATCCCAAGGATACGCAAGGCGGTCGATGGCAAGGAGGTCGTTTCGTTGGCATATCAAGGAAATGTCGTTGACCTTTGGGAACGCTTGGTCGATGAGGGCATCAATGTTGACCTCGGCTCTGACCAGACATCGCTTCACAACCCGTGGTCGGGCGGCTACTATCCGGTCGGCTACACTTTTGAGGAGTCCAAGCAGATGATGGCATCCGACCCAGTCAGGTTCAAGGAGGCTGTCGAGGCTTCGCTTCGTCGCCAGGTGGCTGCCATCAACAAGCTGGCTGCACGTGGAATGTACTTCTTTGACTATGGCAACGCTTTCTTGCTTGAGGCATCGAGGGCTGGGGCTGATGTGATGAAGGGGGACGGGACATTCCGTTATCCTTCGTACGTGCAGGACATAATGGGACCAATGTTCTTCGATTACGGTTTTGGTCCTTTCCGTTGGGTCTGCACATCTTGCAATCCTGATGATTTGGCGGAGACGGACAGGCTGGCAGAAGAAGTCCTTGTCGATATATCCAATCATGCGACAGACGACATAAAGAGCCAGTTGGCAGACAACATCCACTGGATTCATGAGGCTGGACGCAACCACTTGGTAGTGGGTTCGCAGGCACGCATCCTTTATGCCGATTGCGAAGGACGCATCAAGATAGCATTGGCGTTTAACAAGGCTATCCGTGAAGGACGGATTTCCGCCCCCGTGGTGCTTGGTCGTGACCATCATGATGTCTCCGGGACTGATTCTCCCTACCGTGAGACATCCAACATCTATGACGGCTCAAAGTTCACAGCAGACATGGCGGTGCAGAATGTGATTGGTGATTCTTTCCGTGGCGCGACGTGGGTTTCGCTCCACAACGGTGGCGGCTGTGGTTGGGGTGAAGTCATTAACGGCGGTTTCGGGATGGTCATCGACGGCAGTGAACAGGCAGAGCAGAACATCCGTATGATGCTCAGCTGGGATGTGGACAATGGCATCGCCCGCCGCAGCTGGGCAAGAAACAAAGGGGCTGTTGACGCAATCAGGCGTGAGATGGACAAAACTCCCGACTTGAGGGTGACTATGCCCAACTTTGTGGACGACTCATTGATGGATTCAATTAAATTATAAAAGCAACGGCATGGTGGTCACATGACTGCCATGCCTTTTAATTCAAATAATAAAACTGTTACTATGGAAAAGCATTATATATCCGCCCAGCACATCACGGTTGAAGATTTGGCGCGGATAGTTGAAAACGGGATAAAGATAGAACTCAGCGACGATGCACGTCAACGCGTGTTGAGATGCAGGTCGTTCCTCGATGACAAGATTGAGCGGACGAGCGAGCCGATTTATGGCATCACGACAGGTTTCGGCTCATTGTGCAGTGTGTCGATAGACAAGGATTCACTGTCTACCCTGCAACGCAACCTTGTCATGTCACATTCTTGCGGAATGGGTGATGAAGTGCCGGCTGAGATTGTCAAGTATATGCTGTTGCTCAAGGTGCAGTCGTTGTGCTACGGTTACTCAGGTGTGCAGCTCCCGACGGTCGAGCGTCTTGTCGCGATGTTCAATGAAGACATCACTCCCATTGTATATCAACAAGGGTCTCTCGGCGCATCGGGCGACCTTGCACCGTTGGCCAATATGTGTCTCCCCCTCCTCGGTCTTGGCGAGGTGCGCATGAACGGTGAACGGATGTCAGGAGAGGAACTCAACAAACGGATGGGCTGGGAGCCGATAACTCTGGCATCCAAGGAAGGATTGGCTTTACTTAACGGCACTCAGTTCATGTCCGCCTATTCGGTGTGGAGCTTGGCACGCGCCAAACGGTTGTCTGTCTGGTCTGACGTGATAGCGACAATGAGCCTGGAAGCCTACGACGGATTGATAAGCCCGTTCTACGCTTCCGCACACATCATGCGTCCTCACAAGGGGCAGGTCGAGACGGCAAAACGCATATACACGCTTCTCGAAGGCTCTGAGATGATAGCTCGTCGCAAGGAGCACGTGCAAGACCCGTATTCTTTCCGTTGTGTTCCGCAGGTTCATGGCGCTGTCAAGGATGCGCTTGACTACGTGGAACGTGTCGTCACTACTGAGGTGAACAGTGCGACCGACAATCCCATTGTCGTTCCTGATGAGGACATGGTCATCTCGGCAGGCAATTTCCATGGCGAACCGCTCGCACTTGCAAATGACTTCCTTGCCATATCGCTTTCCGAATTGGCAAGCATTTCGGGGCAAAGGACCTATCAGTTGATTTCGGGCAAACGCGGACTGCCAGCGTTTTTGGTTGCCAAACCCGGACTGAACAGCGGATTCATGATACCGCAATATGCCGTGGCATCCATCGTGAGCCAGAACAAACAGCTCTCTACCCCGGCATCTGTCGATTCGATAGAGTCGTCGCTCGGGCAGGAGGACCACGTCAGCATGGGTGCAAACGCCGCAACGAAGTGTGCGCGTGTCGTTGACAATGTCTACCGTGTGCTTGGTGTCGAGTTGATGAATGCCGCACAGGCGTTGGAATTCCGCCGCCCGTTGAAGAGTTCCACAAAGATTGAAAGACTGTTTGACGATTATCGCAAGCAAGTCGCATTCGTCGATGTTGACCGTGTGATGTACACTGACATGGCAAAGTCTGAGAAGTTCTTGAGAGAAAATGATGCGGCTAAATATCTCTAAGCGATGTGTGACATTTATATAAACATAAAGTCTCTCATGGGGGTGCATTCCACCCCCGTGACTGTTCTCAAGGGCAAGGAGATGGACACAATCGACCGACTGGACGATGCCTACCTTGCAGTTGAGGACGGGCGTGTGACCGATTTCGGCACTATGGATGACTTCAAGGCTCGTTATGCGGATGGCTGTGGCGCGGATGTGGCTGTCCATGACCTTACGGGTCGTTATGTCATACCGGCATTTGTCGATGCACACACCCATATCGTTTATTCCGGCAGCCGCGAGCAGGAGTACGAGGACAAAATCCGTGGCTTGTCCTATGCCGAGATAGCAAAGCGTGGCGGAGGCATCCTCAACACTGCGGCGCGACTGCACTCGACATCCGAGGACGAATTGTTTGACCAGTCGATGCGTCGCCTTGAGCAGTGCGTCGCTTTCGGTACGGCCGCGATAGAAATCAAGAGCGGTTATGGCCTCTCCACCGAGGATGAGTTGAAGATGCTCCGCGTCATCCGCCGCATGAAGGAATGCTCCCCGATAGCCATCAAGAGCAACTTCCTTGCCGCCCATGCCTTTCCTCAAGCCTACCGCGAAGACCATGACGGTTATGTGGATTTGATTGTGGACGAGATGATTCCCCGTGTAACAGCCGAGGGCTTGGCGGATTTCATTGATGTATTCTGCGACGAAGGGTTCTTCACAGTCGCCCAGACCGCGCGTATCCTCGAAGCTGGTTTGAAGTATGGTCTGAAGCCGAAAATCCACGCTAACGAACTTGCCGTCAGCGGCGGCGTGCAGGTCGGGGTGGAGCATGGCGCGTTGTCCGTCGATCATCTTGAGCGCATAGGTGATGACGAGATAGCCTGCTTGCGCGGCAGCAGCACGATGGCAACGGCATTGCCCGGTGCGTCATTCTTCCTCGGGATGCCCTATGCCCCGGTGCGGCGGATGATTGATGAGGGTTTGGCGGTCGCCCTTGCGTCAGACTGCAATCCCGGTTCGTCGCCATCGGCGAGCATGAAGTTTGTGCTTTCGCTGGCATCCATCAAGATGAGGCTCACGCCTGTCGAGGCTCTCAATGCCGTCACTGTCAACGCCGCTTGCGCCATGGATTTGGCAGGTGAGTACGGACGCATAGTCAAGGGAACAAAGGCCAATTTCATCATCACCAGGCAGATGCCATCTTTCTCATATTTCTCCTATGCCTACACCGAAGACCTGATTGAGCGGGTAGTCGTCAACAACTGACGTAGGCATCTGTCACACCGTCACAAGGGCTGCGGCTTGCAAATTAGTGAGTTGCAGCCCTTACTATTTGGCATCGAATGATTACTTTTGCGGCAGTTTAGCACACGAGGCTGGGTATTTATATATGATAGAAAAGACAATCATCTTGGAAGATGTCGATCCCGTCGTCTTTTACGGGGCGAACAATTCCAACCTGCAAATCCTCAAAGCCCTTTACCCTAAGTTGAGAATGATTGCGAGAGGCAATGTAATCAAAGTATTGGGCGACGAGGAGGACATCTGTGGAGCGGAGGAAAACATCATGGCCTTGCAACGCCACTGTGCCACCTACAACCAATTGCTCGAAGAGGACGTGCTCAACATCGTCAACGGCTCAAACCCCTACGTCCACAACGCCGACTCGAAAGCGATAGTCTACAGCATAACCGGCAAGCCAATCACCCCCCGCAGCAAGAACCAGGAAGCCCTCGTCGAGCAGTTCAACGCCAACGACATGGTGTTTGCCGTCGGGCCGGCGGGGTCGGGCAAGACCTACCTGTCCATCGCCCTTGCTGTCCGCGCCCTCAAGAACAAGGAGGTCAAGAAAATCATCCTCAGCCGCCCGGCAGTCGAGGCTGGCGAGAAACTGGGCTTTCTCCCCGGCGACATGAAGGACAAGATTGACCCCTATCTCCAGCCCCTCTACGACGCGCTCCAGGATATGCTCCCGGCAGCCAAGCTGAAAGAGTACATGGACTACAACGTCATACAGATAGCCCCCCTCGCTTTCATGCGTGGCCGCACCCTCAACGATGCCATCATCATCCTTGACGAGGCGCAAAACACCACCACCGAGCAAATCAAGATGTTCCTCACCCGCATGGGGATGAACGCCAAGATGATCATCACTGGCGACCTCACACAGATAGACCTGCCCGTGGCACGCAAGTCTGGGCTTGTCCAGGCACTGCGCATCCTGCGTGGTGTCAAAGGCATCGGCTTCATCGAGCTGGGCAAGAAGGACATCGTGCGCCACAAGCTCGTGCAACGCATCGTCGAGGCATACGACCGCGCCGACCAGGAAGCGGCCAAGGCACGTGAAGAAGAAAACCAATCAATTTAAAGCATAAAGAGATGAACGAAGCATTAGTAATGACCGACTACAACTTCCCCGGGCAGAAGAGTGTCTACCACGGGAAAGTCCGCGACGTCTACAACATCGACGACGACCTGCTGGTGATGGTTGCCACCGACAGGATTTCAGCATTCGACGTGGTGCTGCCCAAGGGAATACCGTTCAAGGGGCAAGTCCTCAACCAGATTGCCGCCAAGTTCCTCGACGCCACCGCCGACATCGTGCCCAATTGGAAGCTGGCGACACCCGACCCCATGGTCACTGTGGGTCTCAAGTGCGAGGGATTCCGTGTCGAGATGATCATCCGTGGCTACCTCACAGGCAGTGCATGGCGCGAATACAAAGCCGGCTCGCGCTCGCTCTGCGGCGTGCAGCTGCCCGACGGCATGAGGGAGAACCAACGATTCGACACCCCCATCATCACCCCCACCACCAAGGCGGAGGCAGGGCATGACGAAAACATCTCCAAGGAGGAAATCATCGCCCAGGGGCTCATGTCACGCGAAGACTACGAGCAAGTCGAGGCCTACACACGCGCCCTCTTCCAACGCGGCAGCGAGATAGCCGCCTCCAAGGGGCTGATACTCGTTGACACCAAGTACGAATTTGGCAAGCGCGACGGCAAGATATACCTCATCGACGAGATACACACCCCCGACTCATCCCGCTACTTCTACGCCGACGGCTTCGAGGAACGTTTCGAGAAAGGCGAACCGCAACGCCAGCTCTCCAAGGAATTCGTCCGCCAATGGCTCATCGACCACGACTTCATGGGCAAGCCCGGGCAGACCGTCCCCGAGATGACTGACGAATACGTCGAGAGCGTCTCAGCCCGCTACATCGAGCTCTACGAGCACATCGTCGGCGAGAAGTTCGTCAAAGAGACTGGCGTAAAGCCCGGCTGGCGCATCGGCCGCAACGTCGAGGCATGGCTCAAGTCGAGATAAGGCGTATATATATAATGGTATAATAATCCCAAAGGGGCGGTTGCCGAGGCAGCCGCCCTTTTTGTTTGTGGTGTATGCCGTGACGCGGTGGGTTGGCAGGACGTAGTGTAGAGACGCTGCCTGCTGCGTCTCTACGTCTGGGCACGGCATTCAAATCGGTGGCAATAGGCTTTAATCGCATGGCTCGCCGAGAAAACTTCCCTACCTCGGTGCTTCAAATAAAAACAAAACTTCTGAATATATAAACAGAAGTTTTGAATATAAAAACAAAAGTTCTGAATATTAAAACAAAACTTTTGTTTATACTTGATGCACTGAGACAATGAACTTTTCTCGGCGTGCTGCGGATTTGATGTCTGTCGTCACTTGCTTTATGTCCCGTGCCGCCGCGCCGTGGGTTTGGTGCGGCGGCACGTCACGTGTCCGACTTGCGGCGGTTGCAGTCGGCGCACAGCATCTGGCAGTTGTCGGCGGTGGTGCGCCCACCTTTGCTCCATGGGGTGATGTGGTCGGCCTGCATCCCGTCGAGGGCGAAGTGTCCCCCGCACATCGGGCAGATGCCGCCCTGACGCTCGTAGGCCGCCTGGCGCATGGCGGGGGTGAACGTGCGGATGGACAGGTGTCGCTCGTCGCCAGTGAGGAGGTAGGGGTAGATGCCTGCCTTGCGCGTCACGTCGTCGTCCATGATGAGACGGGCGGTCTCGGCCTCGAGCCGCGCGGTGTCGTGCACCTCGGCGTGGTGGCGGTTGTAGAGGCTGCCCCAATCGACCGACCGCATGAATTTCTCGCGCTTGGTCACGAATGTGCCTTGCACCCACGTGATGACGCTCTGGAAGTACTGCCACAGTGCCAGCGCGTTGTGGTCGTGCTGGTGGCGTGCCATGTATTCCTCGATGCTCCCCGTGCCGTCTGCGTCGGCCGCCCACCGCAGGGCTGTCTCAAGCAGCTCTTGCCTGATGGGCGAGCCGCTGACGTATCCGTCGGAGATGCCCCGGGCGGCGCACCTGCTCTTGCTGAAGTAACGCTTGGCATCGCTCAGCCACGGGCCGGCGTAGACGGCGTTGCGCAGTTCCTGCTCCGTGAGTCGCTCGCCCGCTATGTTGATGGTCTTGAACCATTGCAACCGCTCGCTGTCGCTGCCCCGGCAGACGTAGACCATGAGCGGGTAGCCGAGGATGACCGCCTGCTCGTCGCGTTGGAGGTTGTGGAAGTAGCGGCCGTCGTGCGAGAATACGCCCGTGACGTACTGGCACAGCGAGATGCTGCGCTGCTGTCCGTCGATGACTTCGTAGCTGCCGTCGTCGCGCACAGCCCAGTACATGACGTTGAGCGGGAAGCCGTGCGTCACCGTGTCTATGACCGCGTCGCGCTGCCGTGCGTTGTAGATGAACTCTCGCTGGTAGGCCGGCCTGATGTCGAGCCGCCCGCCGTAGCCGCGCACGCCGCCCTCGGCGTTGTCCTCGTAGCCTTCGGCCAGCTGTCCGACGGTGATTTTGTGGAGGTGGATGTCCATGGTGTCAATGTTTTGCTTTCTTGATGAAAATTCTTTTGTATCTTTTTTCACCCTTGACGAGTGGCTGTGCAACTTTGCTTTCTGCTTTCCAAAGCCCATTGGAGAACCCTTTGCCCTCGCTCTCGGTTGCACCAATCAAATGGAATTGCTCGGGATTGTATTTGTCGAGGAATGTGATAGGCACTCCCATCGCCCCGTCGAAGTCAACGGGTATGTCCGTCACGCGGTCAACATTGATTGCGTCGTAGTTGTCGTAGTGCGGGTAGGCTTCGGCGGAGTATGTCTTGTAGAGTATAAACTCCTCGTGCCTCTTCTGGTGGTCGAGGTTGGTGAACCAGCAGATGTTGCCCATGCTGCGCCACTTCTGCCCCGTCTCGTCCTGCCAGTAGCGTGTGGCGCGTGGCTCGCTGTCCGCCGGGACACGGAATGCCATGTCGCCTGACTTGTAGCCGAGCCATATGCGGTTCTGCATCAGGAGTGGAAAGATTTCCTTGTAGGTGATTGCGTTCTGATTGCCGATGATTAGGAATTTCTTTTCATACTCCATCAGTTGCGCCACGTATTCACGGAAGAGCGAAAACGGCGGGTTAGTCACCACGATGTCTGCTTGTCTGAGCAGCTCGATGCACTCCGTGCTGCGGAAGTCGCCGTCACCGTCGAGGGTATGCACTCCAATCTCTTCGGGATCAGGCTCTCGGTTGCCGTTGCGGTCGCCGTCATAGATGAGGTAGACCGCCCGTCCGCTGTCACCACGGCTGAAGAGGTCGATGTCTTGGCTTTTGTAGCACGTGGTGATGAGCCGCCGCAGCCCGAGGTGCTCGAAGTTGTAGGCGAAGTAGTGGAAGAAGTTGGAGATGCTCGGGTCGTCACAATTGCATAGCACCGTCCGTCCCCGGAAGTGGTCGCGATAGTGGCGCAGCTCGTTCTCAATGTCCGACAGCTGCGTGTAGAATTCGTCTTGCTTGGCTTTGCTCGCCGCGTTGAGGCTTTTGTTTCCTGCCATGGTGATTGATAGTTTGGGAGCATCGGACTATCAATCACTATGTCGGGATGAGTATGTATATAAGAAAAGGTGCTGACCACCTTTCTCGCGTTCACGGGAAGCCTGAGAAACAAACCCGTCCTACAACCAAAAGAAGTCGGCACCTTGTGGTGCAGACATTGGCTATCGGTTGTAGGTGGGGAAAGTCAGGCTTTCCGCGAAGCATCATTCCGAATATCAGGAATCAGTTTCTCAGGCTTTTTCTTGAACGCGAAATAATAGCTAATGCTTCAGTTTATGTTATGTCAGTTGTCTTGTTACGTCATATACATCAGGTTATTGCCCGGTTGTTCTGGGTTGTTCGCAAAAGTAGTGAAAATTGCTATATCTTTGCCCACATCATTGCAAGCAAAGGAAAATCACGATGACCACATACCCGCAGGACAAGGTGAAGCCTTACGACGACGACCGCAGCAAGTCGCGGCAGGTCGAGGAGATGTTTGACAGGATTGCGCCGCAATACGACCGGATGAACCACACCATGTCATTCGGCACTGACCGCGGGTGGCGGCGGCTCGCCATCCGCCATCTCAGGAGGTTCGCTCCCCGCACCGTCCTTGACGTTGCCACCGGCACGGGGGACTTCGCCATTGAGGCGTTCAGGGGCTTGAATCCCGACCGCATCGTGGCGACCGACATCTCCGAGGGCATGATGGAGGTGGGACGGCGCAAGGTCGAGCGGCTGGGACTGGGCGACCGCATCGTGTTCCAGAGGGAGGACTCGCAGGCTTTCTCCTTTGCCGACGGCACTTTTGACGCGGTGACTGTGGCTTTCGGGGTGAGGAATTTCGAGGACTTGGACAAGGGCTTGTCAGAGATGCACCGCGTGTTGCGCCCCGGGGGGCAACTGGCCATCCTCGAACTGACCGTGCCCGAGCGGCACGTGCTGCGGTGGATGTACAACTTTTATGCCTCGGTCATCATCCCGGCACTCGGCCGTGTGATGTCGGCCGACGGACGTGCCTATGTCTATCTTCCCACGTCGATACGCTCGTTCCCGCAAGGTGAGGCGATGAGGAGCATCATCGCCAAGGCGGGCTTCAGGGATGTCAAGTTCCGCCGCCTGACATTCGGTGCTTGCACGTTCTACACGGCGGTGAAGTGAAACAAACGTTTTAGCAATTACGGCTTATGAGGAAATTCGGTTTGATAGGTTATCCGTTGGAACATTCCTATTCATACACATACTTCAATGGGAAGTTCATGCTCGGGGGCATAGATGCCGTCTACGACAACTACCCTCTCAAGTCGCTTTCCGACCTGAGGCGGCTGGTGGAGGATGAGGGGCTTGATGGCTTCAATGTGACTGTCCCGCATAAAATCAACGTGATCGAGCAACTGGATGACATAGACATCCATGCCGACATAATCGGTGCTGTCAATGTGGTGAAGGTTGAGGATGTCGATGGCTATAAGTTTCTGAAAGGCTACAACACCGACTACCTGGCATTCCGTGCGAGCATCATCCCGCTGATGCAGCCCCAGCACGTCTCGGCACTGGTCCTCGGGACTGGCGGGGCAGCCCATGCTGTCGCCTATGCCTTGACCGAGATGGGCATCGAGTGCGTCTTCGTCTCACGCAAGGATTGTGCCGAGGGAGTGCTCTACAGCGAGGTGGACGAGCGGATGATGAGCCGTTTCAAAATCATCGTCAACTGCACGCCTGTCGGGATGTGGCCTAAGGCCAATGCGCGTCCCAAGCTGCCCTATGCGGCACTGACTGCCGAGCATCTCCTCTATGACCTTATCTACAATCCGGAACAGACAAAATTCCTCACAGCAGGCATCAAAGCCGGTGCGCAGGTCAAGAACGGATTGGAAATGCTCCACAGGCAGGCTGACCTGTCATGGGAGATATGGAACGGTCATGCCGGTTGACCGAGCAGCCTGACCAGTGAGTCGTAGCCATCGACGATGCTTCCTGCGCCGGCGGCAGTGAGTTCCTCGCGGCTGCCATAACCGAGCAGGATGCCGATTGAGTCTATGCCGGCTTCCTTTGCCCCGATGATGTCGTATTTCCTGTCGCCAATCATCACAGCCATCCCACGGTCGTCCACCCCGAGACCTTTGAGCGTGTGGACGATGACATCGGCCTTGGTGCGCAGACCACCGTCATTGGCGCGTGCCCCGATGAAGTCAAAGTGCCGCCTCAGTCCGAAGTGGTCGATGACGACATCGGTCATGTCCTGCGGCTTTGACGTGGCCAGCGCGAGGCGGAATCCCATGCCGCGCAACGTGTCGAGGCACTCATGCACGCCGTCAAACGGGGCATTCTCATAGACCCCCTTGCGCTCGTACCTCTCGTGGTAGATGTCAACTGCGCGGAGAGCGTCCTCCTCACTGAAATGATAGAACTCCATGAACGAATCCTCCAGCGGCGGCCCGACGAATGGATAGAGCGTGTCGAGGTCGTCAACCCGTATGCCGAAATGTTGCAAGGCGTAAGCTGCCGAGCGCAATATGCCTGGTGCCGAGTCGGTCAGTGTGCCGTCAAGGTCGAAGAGCAGGTAGCGGTAGCGTTTCATCGTTTGTCGTTTTGGCTTGCGAAGATAGCTGAAAAAGCAATTTGGGATGGCATTTTGGTTTATATTTGCCGTCAGGGCTGCCACCATCGTTTGCCAGGCAGCGCACATCATATAATAAATGAAGCAAATGAAGAAGAAAACAGTCTTCTGGTCGCTTGCCATCCTTGCCACCCTTGCCGTGACGGTCATCGTGACGGCACATTTCATGCTTGTCTATTCGCTCCAGCCGGACAACAGGGGCAAGGATTTGCAGGGTTCGTTTGACTATATGTACGAGGAGTATCCTTTCCTCCGCCCATGGGTGGACAGCCTTGAGACGGCCGGGGCGTTGCGTGACACGTTTATTGTCAATGATGGGGCGCGTCTCCATGCCTACTACGTGGCTGCGCCCGAGGCGACACGGGCGACGGCGGTCATCGTCCACGGCTACACTGACAATGCCATCCGTATGTTCATGCTGGCCCATCTCTACAACCACGAGTTGCGCTACAACGTGCTGTTGCCTGACCTGCATTACAGCGGGCTGAGTGACGGCGACTGTTTCCGCATGGGGTGGCTCGACCGTCTGGACGTGATGCGCTGGATGGACGTGGCCGACTCCATTTTCGGCGGCACGCAGATGGTCGTGCATGGCATCTCGATGGGGGCAGCCACGACGATGATGGTGTCGGGTGAGGAGCAACGGCCGTTTGTGCGGTGCTTTGTCGAGGATTGCGGCTACACGAGCGTGTGGGATGAGTTTGAGCATGAGTTGCGTGGGCGGTTCGGTCTGCCGGCTTTCCCCTTGCTCCATGTCGCCGACTGGCTGTGCGGGGTGGAGCACGGGTGGACGTTCCGCGAGGCTTCGGCTGTCGAGCAGGTCAAGAAGTGCCGCCTGCCGATGCTTTTCATCCATGGTGCTGCTGATGACTTCGTGCCTACGTGGATGGTCTACGAGCTGTTTGAGGCCAAACCACAGCCCAAAGAGATCTGGGTCGTCCCAGGCGCGGCGCACGCCGTGTCGTATCGCGACAACCGTGACCAATACGTCTGGCGCGTGAGGAACTTCGTCTCACGACATATAAAGGAATAACAATCGAAAAACATTTGATCATCCATGCAACAACACCCACAGCTCAACGAGCACAACAAGGAGGAATATCCCCCGATGCACACCTGCGAGCACATCGTCAACCAGACCATGTGCCGCCTGCACCATTGCGGACGGGCAGTGTCGGCGCACATCGAGCGCAAGAAGAGCAAACTCGACTTTGCCCTGCCCGCGCCATTGACCGACGATCAGGTGAAGCAACTTGAGGATGCGGTCAACGCCGTCATCGACAGACACCTCGACGTGACGACCGGCTACCTGCCCATCACCGAGGCGGCTGCACGCTTTGACCTGCGCAGGTTGCCCGAGGGGGTGTCAGACACGGTGCGTGTCGTCCGCGTCGGTGACTATGACGAGTGCCTGTGCCTGGGGCGGCACGTCGCAAACACGAGTGAGATAGGGCATTTCAAGGTGACTACGTGGAGCTATGCCGACGGCATCTTCAGGATGCGTTTCAAGTTGGTGTGAGCGGCATCTGGACGAGGTGGCGGTGACACTGTGCGCAGTCGCGAAAAGCATTGTATGCTTTTGGCAAAAACATTGTATGCTACGTCCCATTGCATTGTATGCAAACGGCGGAATCATTGTATGCAAATGACGGAATCATTGTATGCCATTGCCAGTGGGCTATGATGCCGTGCAGGTGTAAACGGATGTTAATTCGCGTGCCAACCCGCTTTCTGGGTGTCTGATACATAGTTCGAATTTTATGTCCTGTTACTAACCTCTCCCGAAACCCGGTGTGGATATGGCGG
>CALNGU010000049.1 GCA_939800445.1 uncultured Bacteroidaceae bacterium
TCTCATCGGATGCCCGCCGTTTTTTTATAACCACGGCACAACAATTTCCCGTTATCAAGCCGTATGGTGTAGATACGCATAATATGCGTCTCCACGTTAGGCGGGGAATCTGTGACGGATGCATGGGATGTGGGGGAGACGCATATTATGCGTCTCTACATTCCTGGTACGGACATTAACCGGTTGTGTGTCTTGCTCCATGACGTTGCACCAGCCATCGCCGATGACATAAACAAGGCGGGACGGAAAAATGCCGCCCCGCCCACTGTTATGCCATAATGGAAAAGGTCAATCGACCACAATCACATCGGCCTTGACACCACGGAACTGCGGCATGGCCTTGCCTATGGGCGCGCCTATGTAGGTGGGGTCGCAGACGGTGAACCGCCGGCCGCCTATGCTGAGGTTGTCGCCACTGACCATCTCGTCAAACGCCACGGCGGTGGCCATGTGCTCGGGATAGTTGAGCAGCACGACATCCAGCCCGAGGAGTTCGCGCACGAGGAACGAATAGAGTATGGCGCGGTCCTCACAGTCGGAATATGGGTAGCAGAACATCTCCTCGACGAAGAACGGCTTCTCGATGCCAAATTGGTCACCGTCGGTCTTGTAGTCGAAGGCCGTCTGCACGAAGCCGATGAGCAGGTTGGCCGCCTCGGCCTGCCCCTTGCCCTCGACGTAGGGACGCAGCGACGCGAGCAACGCCTGCCTGACCCCAGGGGCGACGGTCGCGCCGAGGTAGACGGCGTAGTCGCACTGCGGGTAGTCTTTGTAAAAGGCGGCAAGTCCCTCAGGCACGGTGACGCTGGCCGTGAGCGGCGACCGCTTGGACGTGTGGACAGACGTGATGCCTCCACCGGCAAAGAGCGGCGCGGCCGACAGCCCCATGGCGACGGGACGTGCTGCGCCCGGCACGGTCTCGCAGGTGTAGAACGGCGACACGTCACGGTCGGTGACGTTGTAGTAGCGTCGCCCGCCTATCTCGGCATAAGGGTAGCCGAACAGCCCGCAGTCGGTTGCCACCATGAGCATGAGCCGTCCCGTGGAGGCCTTGCGGCATATCCGCACGTCACTGCCCGACTCTTTGAGGAGGAAGAAACGGAGCATCGTCCGCTCATCAGCCCCCGTCGCCAGACTGGCAGCGACCGCCTCGATGAGACGGTTGTAGCCCCAGCCGTTGAGGCGCATCGCCCGGCGCACCTTGTCGCACTCGCCGAGCAGTGTGCGGTAGGGGGTGCCGGCAAGGGCATCGTAGGCATCGGCGACGGCACTCTCATTCGTCCCCGCCATCCTGAATGTCCCTCCGGTCACGTCGGTCAGCCACAGGTCACAACCGCCGAAGCTGACCCGCACCTTGCCGCTGCCCGAGGCGAGAAGAGCCGAGGGTATGTCCGGTGACAATGCCGACTGGGCGGGTGGCACAGGGGGCAACGTGACGGGTTGCGGTGTGGATGGCTCGTCAGGCACAGGCTCTTGTTCCTGCACGGGGGCTTCATCGGCGGGTTGCCGCCCTTGGTCTTGTGCCGGTGGCTGAGGTTGCTCATGCCGCACATCGCCTGCCGGCCGGGCAGGCATCTGGCGCGGCGAGGTGTCGAATGCTATCACCACCGTGTCGCGCACCACGGTCTTTGAGCCGCCTTGCTTGCGGCGAGGCGCAGTGCCGAAATCCATCTCATCGACATCGGCGACTTTTATCACAGGATTGCCCCCGTCCGAGACGCGGTTGAGCTTGAATATCTCGCCAATGACGATTGTCGCGGGCTGCTCGTCGGCGGGATGCGCCTTGGCATCATAGTGTTCAGGCACGGGAGGCTCGGGACGTGGGGGGAGTTCGTCGGGCTTTTCGCTCTCAAACTCTTTCCACGGGTCACGCAGGAAGTCGGAGAAAGCCTTATCTTCCTCCTCCAGAAAAGTATCGAAATCGGCATTGGCCTCGTCCCAGAAAGCATCGAAGCCGTCATCGACCTGTGCCTGCACAGCCGATGACAGCATCGTCGCAAGGATGAAGGCCAATGCTCCCACTGTCGTGCGCATAAGCCTTGGGATTCAGGGATGTGACTAATAGACCGGCTCGCCGATGAAATCCTCGACAGTGCCTGTCAGTTCCTCAAGGCTCGCACGCTCGTTGGCTTCCATGAACGCTTCCTCACGGGCACGCTTGGCATCCTTTTCGTTGAACGACATATAAGCCCTGAACATCTTGCGGCCACCCTCGTCACGGACAAGCACGAAGTGCTGCTTGACGATGCCGTAGATTTTCTGGTTGACGGCAGTCTGGTAGGCCTCGGCAAATTTATCGATCTCCCTCACACGGCTCTGGTTGTTGTCGGCAGAGGCAAGCCCCCTGATTTTGCCGACGACCTGCGCAGAAGCGCGGGTGGCATAGTCGGCTATGCCATTGAGCACGGCGTTGTTGCGGCCTATCTTGACATTAGCCCCCTCGGCAAGACCATAGATGGCAACCACGTCGGGGTTTTCCTCAATGTAGGCGCGGTACTTGAGATTGACATACTCCAGCGTGCCTGAGCCGGTGAGGACTGTCCATCCTTCCTTTTCAAGAGCCTTGACTTCTTTCTTGGAGTCTTTCTTCAATTGCTTTGATTGCGCCTCGGCCACAGTGGCAGTGAAAGCGAATGCCATGCAGACGAGCGCGATGATGGTTGCAAGTCGTTTCATGATGTTACTGTTTTTAATTTTGGTTTGTTAGACATTGTTTCAATTCAGGCATAATGGCATCACCTCTTGTCCCAGTTGGTCTCGTAGGGGAGATATATCCTCACACGCTCCATGGCACCGGTCTCGGGATTGACAAGCACCATCGCCCCTTGCGCGAAAGTGAATGAGCTGCTGCGCACCTCGGGGACATCGAAGCTGCCCTCAGCCACCATTTTTATCTGTATAGTGCCCTTGGCTTCATAGACCTTGTCGATGTCGTCGAAGACCAGAGGCGTGGGAATGTCGGGCAAGGTCAGTTCCACGGATTTGAGCCCGAACGGAGTGCCGCCGATGTTGTTGACCGTCATGCGGAGGGTCACGTTGTGGATGGTGCGCCCATCGACCGAGTCGGCAGCGAGGTAGAGCCTGCCCTCGGGCATGACAGAGAATGACGACTCGCCAGTCGTTGAGAAATAGTGCCTCTTGCTCAGTTTCTTGCCTGCGACACGGAAGACAATGTCCACATAGTTCTCTTCATCATCGAGGCAGTCACTGGAGTCATAGGTGACGATGAACGCCCCGTCATCAGGGGTCACGTCAAGAGCGGACGCGCAATTGGAAGTGACTTTCGGCTTGGCGGAAATGGATACCGGCCGCCCCTCAAGGAGGATGTAGCAACGGTACTCGCCGTCGGACAGCAATTCGCCCGTCACGGTCAACGCTCCATAGAGTGCCTCATAGCTCTGCTTCAGGCTCTCGGCCTCGCCACGCCGCACGTCATCAAAGAAATAGTCGGCCAAGGACTCAAGGGCATCGATGTTGCGGCCGATTTGCTCGACCGACGAGACTTGCGGCAACTCGGCTTTCAATGCCTCGTACTGACGGACTTTGCCTGCATCGAGCTTTTCAAACTCAGCGATCAAGTCCTCCAGTTCGTAGGACGGGAAAGGGTACTTGACCCAGTAGTCAATCCTCTCTTCCTTAGTCTTCTTGTCACGGAGTTTTTCCCAGTAGATTTCCTCTGCCTTGCTCATGGATATGCCTTTGAGGAACGGGAGGTTGGCTGACTGGGACTTGGAGAGATAGGTGTACACGTCCTTGGACTCAATCTTGCCATTCACATTCTCCTCGCTCATCGTGTTCATCTGGGTGACAGAGACGTTGTTTGCCACGGCACGGATGATTTGCTCGGTCACTTCGTTGAGTGCCTTTTGCCGCGCCTCTTCCATGGTCTTGCCGCTGACCGACACGATGAGATAATCCTCCACGGCGGCATTCACCCACTCCGGGGTGCGTTTCGCGCTCTCCTCGACCACCTTCATCTGCGCGGCGAGGGTGAGCGGCATAAGCAAGAGGAGAAATGCTGATATAAACAGTCTGTTCATGGCCTGGTCATTTATAAGATGGATTACCAATTGACTTTCAAATTTCTGATGGTCACGATAGCATTAGTCGTAAACTCGACATAGCTGAACGACGGGATGCGCTCGTAGACATTCTTCACGTAAAACGTCCTTTGCACCTTGACATAAGGGGGCATCTTGATGGACTGGTCGCCATCATGGCCGAATGACTTCATCTCACGCCCCTTGTTGTCGATGACCGAGCGCAGGCTTGACCACTCATAGATGTTGCGGTCGGGGTTCTTGTTGACCATCTCAACGGTGATGGCGATGCGCTTTTGCGTCTCATTGCCCTGGCACGCCAGGACTTTGCAGTCAAAGTCGGGTATCGAGATGGTGATGTCACAGTCTATCGGGGCGTTGTCAGGCTCGGGTTCTGGCATCGGGGCAGGGACTGGTGTAGGCACTGGGGCAGGGGTTGGAACCGGGCTCGGTGTCGGTTCGACCGGGACGGGGACTGGCACGGGTTTTTCAACGATTACCGTGCGCTCCATGACCACAGTGTCAGGTGTCTCGTCAAGGATGTAGCCATGCAATTGCTTCATCAATTCCGCCGCCTGCTCGAAGCACGGCAAGGTCTCGGATATGGCCGAGAGGTAGCTCATTGCCTCCTCTTCACGCCCGGTGTCTATCAGGTTTTGGGCTTTGGAGAGGATGTAAGGGCAATTCTTCGCATAGTAGTCTTCGATGCGTTCACGTCCCACGCGGATGAAGCGGGTGAACAACGGGTCTTTGGTCTTGATGCCCGTGAGCATATCCTTCAACGCCTTGACCTCGTCACCTGACGCATCGCCCATGACCTCGAACTCCTCGCTGTGGTAGAGGCTGCCGTCCACCGTATTGACCATGATGAGCGTCAGAGTGCCTTTGGCGAAACTCACCTCATCAAGCAATCCAGCAGACGTGTAGGTGTCGTCAATCGTCACCTCGGCCTCGATGCCAAAGACATTGTGCGGGTTGGACGAGGCTGCTTTGTTGCGTGTGACTATCTGCTTCACCTTGAGTTCGAGCGCGTCGGCCACGGACGCGGGAAGGTCTTCCTGGGATGGCGGCAGGACAGTGAACTGTATGTCGCCCTGCGCCATTGCCACCAACGCGGCAAGGCACAGCATTAGGATCATTGCAAAGTGTTTCATAACTCAACGTTGTCTTCGATGTAAATGTCTATCTGCGCACCGTTTGTGTCAGTTTTGCCTATCTTGTAGTCGGAGGGCAGCACTCCCCTCAGGAATTTGCGTAACATCGACATGGCATAGGTCATGGGCACTGGGCGGCCAGTCTGCTCCTCGTAGACGGGAATCTTGAATGACATATCCATGTAGTAGTCCTCAATCGCCGTCACCTCGCCTGTCCCATGGTAGGCATTCTCGGCGAAATAGTAGTTGAGCAGCGTCCCAAGGTCGTCGCCCGTCGCACCGAAACCATCATAAAAGGACATCTCGCAACCCTCCTTGACGTACATCCGCGCCACAATGGTGCGTCCTGAAGCCACGAGGTCAGCGAAACGTTCCTCGATTTGCCCGAAGAAATTGCGCGAGATGTTGTCCAAAGCCATGTTGACCAAGCGGACTGAATCGCTCGTCTCGAATTGATCGCTGGAGAAGTTGGCGTTGGCAAACGACTCGCGGGTGTAGGCATCCTGCGCGTCAAGCATGACTATCGCCTGCGACGTCGCGCCATTCTTGATTATGCGCGGGGTGATGTAGACGAAAATGTCAGCCTTGGACGACTGCATCATCTTTATTATCGGATTGCTCGCCGCTCCACGGTAGGCCTGAGCCATCGAGCTGTTCCTCTGGCTGCGGAGCAAACCGATGAAATCGACTGTGGGATAGCCATTCAGCGAGAAACTTTCCTTGACCTTGCTCAGCGCGAGTTGGAGCATAGGGTTGTTGTCAATGAACGTCCTCAAGTCGGATGGCGACGTGTCCATCTGCTCGTTGATGTATGGCACGACCATTATATTTGGCAACTTGGCCTGATGACCCGAGCCGCGTGTCTCATAGCCCTGCGCCATTGCCCCAGCCGCAAGCATAGCCATGACGGCGAAGCAGATAACCGATGACAGGATTTTTCTCATGGATTCTCCTCCTTTCTTTATTAAATCAATACCCCAATTTCTTCACGCCTGAGGTGCGCAGATAACGCTCCAATGCGCCGATACGGACAGTGATGTCAAATGGCATTTTCTTGACCTTCAATCCTTTCTGCTTGGTCAAGCCGCCTACTGGGGTGACACTGCCGAGATAGTCCTTGTAGCGTCCACTCTCAAAGAACTCATCAAGGAACGCCCCGTGCCGCGCCTCAGCCTGTCCCTCTGACGGGAATATGGGACGAATGTCCCCCACCCCCGCATAAAGAGCCATGCGTGCCGCCCTGACCTCGGCATCCTGCTGCGCCTGGGCTTCTTTCTTGCCATATCCCATGACCCGCACCTTGACGATGGTGTTGCGGACATCGACGACTTCAATCAGATTGATAGAGCCTCCGTAGTCTACCGGCTTAACTTTCTGCGCCACAGCCGCGAGGCATGAGGCGCAGAACAAAATGAAAAATAGCGATAGGTTTCTTCTCATACTTTTTCCTTGTATCCTTAATGATGTCTCATTTCATTATCATCTTGCACTGCAACAGGGCACCATTGGCATTGAGGTCGATGATCTCGTCCTTGCCACTGGTGATCGAGCAGGTACTCTGGTCAACGAGGGCATCCTTCACCTTGAGTGTGCCGACCACAGTCTCGGTGTCGGTGGTGCGGCCATCGTCATCAATGCGTCTGTCAACGTGTGTCACTTGGAAAACGTCTCCACGCGCGACGTTGTGCATAGTGCCGCAGTCGATGACAGCATCATTGGAAGTGTCAAGATGGGTGATGCGTGCATAGACGGGAAACGTCTCTGTGAACCACTCCTCCAAATCTTCCTTCATCGTCGATAGGGCTTCATTGAACGCATCCTCGTGCGTCGGACGGATCACCATCTTCTTGATGTCGCTGACAAACGGCCGTGAAGCGATGATGCGCATCGTCTCCGAGCGGCGGTCGCGGACTATTGGGGTGATGTGCAGGATGCAAGTCCACCCATAATTGCCCTTGCGGGTGAATTGGCAGTTAGTGATGTCGCATTGGAGCATCCAGTCCACCACGAGCGCCTTGTGCGCCATCTCGTTGCGCAGTTTGTCACGCTCGGCGGACGAGAGTTCCATAGCCATCTCGCTCTGCAACTCCTTCTCCATCCTGCGGGCTGCATCCATGTCGCTCACGTCGAAACGCTTGGAAGCACCGGCCGCCGCCTTTAACGCCTCACGTGTCACAGCCTCAAATGATGCTATCGCGTCGGCCATCTTGGTGCGTCCTTGCGCCAGTTGTCTCTCTCGCACACCGAGCAACTTCTGGTCAGTCACGCGCACGGTGTCTATCCTGAGCACCATTGCATTGCCCCCCTGTGCCATGGCATCTGTTGACACCATGGCAGCAATGAGGAGCATCAATGCGATTGTCAGTTCCCTTGTCTTCATCATATTCTTTGCAATGTGTCTTGGCCAGGTCACTCGGCCACAATTGTTACGCTGTCGGTAGTTTCTTCAACGGGAGCAGCCTCGTCAGCGAGGTTGTTACGCTTGAAGTTGAGTGCATCCCTGTTCTCGTTCACACGCTTGACGATGACAGGCAACACCTGGCCTGTCACCTTGAGTTGCTTGGCGATAGGCTTGATGCGTGCGGTCAGAGCGATTGCCTGCATAGGATCGCTGATCGAAGACATCACCACGTTGGCCGATTGCAGTGCCAAAGTCGCGGTGGTGGCCGTTGCTGCTGTCAGCGTGAGGCTTGCCTTGGTGTAGGCCTTCGCCGCATCCGAGCGTTCCACTTCCTCGCCGGTTATTTTGCTGCGCACAGCATCAACAACAGTTATGGTGTCCTCGGTGAAGTCGTCATATTCCTGATGTGTCACCACTTCTATATACCCAATCTCTTGCTCGGTGGTTGCCAATGATGCGAAGAGGGTGTTGCATTGGTCGATGAATTCATCCACCTGCTCGTAACCGGTCTTTTCTATCGGTTTGTAGTTTGCAAGGAACTCGTAGTACTCGGCTTCAGCCTTGGCTTGCCGTGTAGCTTTCTTGTCGCGCTTGGCTGCTGCTTTCTCAGCCTTGGACTTTTTCTTGTTGGCTTTCTTGTCACCTTTTGATTGTTTCTTGTCCTCTTGCTTTTGCAGAGCCTCAGCCTTGGCATCACCTTCTACCACATCTTGCGCAATCACGCTCATACCACTGAAGAGGAAAGCCCCCATCAGAACCAATAAAATTTTCTTCATCACACTTTTATTTATTAATATTTTTACTATGGGGGGGGGGTAAATCCCCCGGTTAACGTTGCAAAGTAAATGCTTGCCCGACCGATACACATCACTATAAATAGTGATTTTTAAACCTTATTAAGGCGTATCAGCCTATTAATAATAACTTTGGCAATGATTTTTAACGGAAAACAATGGACGGCATCAAGCTTCTCATCATCGATCGCCATGAGATTGCAGCTTTAGGATTGCTTTATCTGATTATGAAAAACTTCCCGGAAATAGGCGTGGTGCGCCATGCCACGTCAGGTGAAGCGGCGATGGGGATGCTCACATCCGAGCCATGGGACATTGCGGTCGTCGATGCCGACACCGCCGGTGCGCATCTCGCCCCGATGGTCGGCGAACTGTCGTCGCGATGCCCGTCGGCGGCCGTCCTGCTCAAATACAACCACACATCGTCATCACCCGCCCGCCCAGTGGCAGGCATTGATGCCGCCAACACCATCTTCATGGACTTCACCCGTGAGCAGGTCTGCACGCTGCTCAAGAGGTGCATCGACACGCTTCCCCAATGCCCCGACAGCCGCTGCAACGAATGCCCGGACAACGAGCACGCCAAGACCAAGCAACAGCCCATCATGCTGTCGCCACGCGAAGCAGTGGTCCTCGGCTGCATAGCGCGTGGCATGACAACCAAGGAGATTGCCAAGGAACTATTCGTCTCGACCAACACGGTCAATACCCACCGGCAGCACCTGCTGGATAAATTTGGCGCGCGCAACATGGTCGATCTCATCATCCGCGCCATAGGAAAAGGCCTCGTGACCGTCTGACCCCTCCCCCACAGCATAGGATGCCGCCACCGAAAACATTGGTATGATAGTGGCAAAAACATCGTATGCTAAGCACAAAAACATTGTATGCAACCGCCTGTTGCATACAATGTTTTTTTATCGGCAAGCAATGACCATGGAATACCCTGCGCCCTGATTGCCGTCGTGGACTTGCCCTACGCGCTCAATCGCTGTACCCCTCAGGATAATTGATCGGATAAAGATCGTCGCCCAACCTGCGCACGGCATCACTCAGGTCTTTGGCAAAGTCAGGGGTCGGGACAAAATCTAATGACAGGGGATTGCCTTCGTCATCAACACCGACTGGTGCAGCCATGCGGGCAAGCAATTCCGGCTCGGTGGTGTCGGCGAAAACATCCATTGCCAACTTTGTGTCAAGGCTCTTGCAGGCTACTTCCACAAAATCTATCTGGGATGCACCCTGGATGAAGTTAAACGAATGCTCTGCCTGAAAGAAAGGTATGGCCTGGTAGGGGATGTGCAAGAGGAAGATCTGTGTCACCCCACCCCGTTCATATACGTCCATGACCTTGAAATAAGAGTTGAAATGCAGCGTACAGAGCCGCCATCGCGCCATGTCCTCATCAGGGACTGCCTCATAGAGTTTGGCACAATGAGCCGAAGCGATGAGATAACGGACTTTCGTCACCGGACGTTGCACCTTGACCGTGACGTCCACGAATGTCCCGGCTCTGATGATTGCCCCCACTGGATAGGATTTGCGGACATCGATGTCGGAATCAGTGTCGCGGTAAAACAGTTGGCATCCCGGCAGAATCCAGTTGAGAGACCTCTCGAGGAAGCTTATCACCTCCTTTGGCATTTTCTTTTCCATGTGTCAATGTCTCTTGTTGGAGGGTTATTAATTAGTCTTTCCCTTTCAGATAGGCAACCACGGCATTCCAGTCGGGAAACCTCGGGCTGCCAAACTCTATCCATTCGCCCTCAAACTCGGCAGTGCCGTTTTTGCCACGGTCGTCGATGAGATAATCGCCCTTGCAAAGATTCTTGCAATGCGTTATGACCATGCGCTTGTGGAACACGTCATCCAGGTAGCGAGTGACCCACCTCACCTTGTCCGACCACGCCGACGGATTGCGCCACGGGGCAGTGGAGAGGATGTAGAGATCAAAGTAGTGCTGCAACTCATGCATTGCCTCGATCGCACCATCGATGGGTTTCATGTCGGCAAACAACCCAGGGATTTCATCCACCCTACCTTCATACTCCCGCAAGGTGTCCTCCGACTGCAAGTCCAGACCCGACTGGAAGTCTACCAGCACATTGTCCATGTCTACATAGACACGCTTTTTTACCATATCATTCATAACATTACAGATTGTGCATCTTCGTCGGTCTGACAAACCGTCCTTGTCAATCTATCAGATGGACTTTGTGGTGAGTGTCCCCTTGCCAATAGGCCATTGGGGACATAGCTTTGTCCAATTTCTTATAATTCATCCTGATTGGCGACATAGCCTTCAGCCTCTTCAGCTTGTCCTCGACCTCCTCACGGCTCAGGGCAAAGACAAAATTCCAATAACGGCGTTTCTCCGTAGCATAGTCCTCGTAATCAAAACACGGATAGCCTTCAGAATCTTCACCAACATACACGCCATCTTTCGGCAGACCTTTGACGGCATGGTTGATTATGTCCCTGACATTGGCAAAGGTGACTCCGAGCACTGTCAGCTTAGCATTGCAATCCACGGTTGTCATATCTCACGACTTTTATTTGGGCAATTAGATATTATAATGTATAGGTGTTTTCGAAAAGTTGCTTACAAATATAACATTGTTCCTCTCACCCCGCCGCCAACCATCGCATGAAAATCGCAATTATGCCAAACAAAAGGCGGCGAGTCCACCACCCGCCGCCATATATCAATGTGCCATGACCGTCCAATCACCGCCTGGCAAGCCTCTTGATCCAAAGGTAATAGCCCGTCAGCGGCAACGCCGTGCCGAGCAACGCGACGAGGAACGACAGCACGCGTCCCACCATGCCGCCCCAGTGCCCTGTGTGGACGGAATAGATCCACCCCCTCATCTTGCCGCTGTCGGGCTGGTCGGCATAGAGCGTACGACCCGTCACCTCCCCCGTCGCCGTGTCAAAGGTGTAGGTGTCACTGCCGCGCACATTGCCCCACCTGGCACGCGAGACCGTTATGCGGCCGTCAGAGACAGTCATCCGCGAGTAGTCGCCAGCAACGGCGGACACTGTGTCAAGGGCTTTCTGCCATGAGGCGTATGCCGCGCCGTCCGCTCCACCATACCCACCGTTGCCTCCGCCGCGCGGTCTGCCGCCGACCTGCTGGGTCTCGACCCCGAAGAGGGCGTAGAAGCCCGTCCGCCACCACGGGAACGACCACGTCAGCCCCGTCACCGCCATCGCGAAAAGCAGCACGAGGGCATACATTCCCCCGGCTACGTGCACACCGCGCCACAGCCTCCACGCCCCGTGGCGGAGGGGGATTTGCAGACTGCGCCGCAACGCACGGACGGTGCGCGGCCACCACACGATGACACCTGTGACCAGCACCACCACAAAGGCGAGTGTCGATGCCCCGACGATGACTTTGCCCCAGAAGATACCTTCCCCGCCGTCACGGCTGTCCATCAGCCAGCGGTGCAGGCGGAACATCACGGAGAAGAACGGCAGCCGCCCGGCATCGCCCAGCACTTCGCCAGTATATTGGTTGACCATCACCCCTCCATGCTTCGGGCGTGACAGGTTGACGCGCCAAGCCTCATCGGGACTGCTGCCGACGGTCACGCCAGTCACCTTGACACCGTCTGGCAACGTGGCTGCGACACCGGCAGCCAGTGCGCCCACGTCAAGGGGCTGCCCGGCAGGGGTGACTTCATAGACCTCGGGGCGCACTGCCCTCGTCAACTCGTCCTCAAACACCAGCATCGCGCCAGTGAAACACGTCACCGCCACCACCAGCCCGAATGGCAGCGACAGCCACAGGTGCAGGTTGAGAAAAAACTTCCTGTTCAATTTCATATTCCAATCATTTATAAAAAAGTGCGGAGGCGGGCAAGCCTTTCCTGCCCCTCCCCGCACTCCGAATCACGTCACTGCGTCCACCAGGCAATGGCCGTCAATTGAGTTTCGTCAACCGTCCCACGCCGCTGATGGCATCGCACTGCACGCTCAATCCCTTGGCGGCTACGGCAGTCGCCACGTCGATGACATAGATTGCCGGCTGGTCGTCTGTGGCAGTGATTGCCACACAGACTTTGCCGTCCTCAACATACGGCGTGTTGCCGAACCCGCTCACCTGCTCGGGAGCCGGGATGCCGCTGACATAGGCGAGACGCTGCTGTCCCGCGTTGAAGATGGCCAGCTGGTTGGCCGTGAAGCCCGTCTCGGTCAGCGGGCGGTCGTACATCAACAACAGGAAGTTGTCGCCGCCCACGTTCCAGCAGCGCAGGAATGACTTGCCGCCGCTCAATTCCTCAAGGTTGCAGTAGTAGTCGTCAAACGTCTCCGTCGCCGTGTCGATGCGTACCACCCCGGCAGGCAACGAGGTGCGCTGGCGAGGGTCTTTCATCGTCTTGGCGTAGCTGGGCGAGAAGACATAGACCTTGCCGTCTTCGCCCGGCCAGATGGTCTGGTAGTACTGCGACTTGAAACGCCCGCTGGCATAGCTTATCTTGTCAGTCCTCAGCACCTTCTTGGTCGTGAACGTGGCATCGTCGAAAATGGCGATGTAGCACGAGTCGGGGTACTGCGTCCACTGCAACTCACCCTTCTTGTACGAGCTGGAGTTGCTGCCGCCGTCCTCCGTCTTGACCAGGTCCTCGTAGCCCGGGCGTATCCACCCGCCGTCGTTGCTGTAATTGCCGTACTGGCTCAACCCCATCGGGACGGCCGAGCTGTAGATTTTGTCACCCACCTGCAGCAGGCCGGCAAGGGTGACATACTCGCCATTCCCCAAGAAATTCTCGGAGAGCACCGTCGCGCCGTTGTCACGCTTGGTCTCATTCTTCACGTCGAGGAATGAGAAGAGGAACGCCTTGGGCAGGTATCCCCCCTCGATTGCCATCTCTGCCGGCCCGTCACCAGCCGACGACGTGATGATGTAGTCGTCATATATGCCGTAGGAGGTGAACCGCTTGACCTCATACGTGCGGCTGCGCTCCACCACATTGCCGCTCGCGTCGCGGACGTAGGACGATGTCACACCCGCGTTGCCCTGGTTGTAAACCAGGCGGTAGAGGTAGTCCGTCCCCCAGAACACCCACTGCGTGCCGGTCGGCGTGGTCGTGCCGTTGTCCTGCGCACTCGTGCTGCCAGATCCGAGCGTCGTGGCCGTCAGCAGGTAGCTCGCGTCGTTGACCGTAGCCGCCACCACATAGTCACCCTCGACCGTCACAGCTCCGCCGCCAGCCGTCTCTTCGTCGGAACACGATGCCGACACCAGTCCCATCGCCACTGCAAAGGCGATGGCCGGGAATAATTGTTGCTTTCTCATCTCTTGTCTTGTCGTTTTATCGGTTAGTAATCAATTTCCATCATCATCGCCGCCACTGCCCGCCGCCCCGTGGAGGCAGCTCGGCGAGCCGCGCCGATGTCATGCGTTGTTAGTCGCAATAACAAGCATTGTTAGTCGCATTAACAAGGCTTGTTATAGCCACTAACAAGGGACGACTTTCGCACAGCCCCCCGGGGTCATCCGCCGAAGGCTATGCGCACCTTGCCGTAGAAGGCACGCCCGGGCCGCTGCAACTTGAAGTTGTCATACAACCTCTCATCCGTGATGTTGCGGCATTCGATGGAGAAGTTGTAACGCCCGCCCCGTATGCCATAACTCACGTTGACATTGTGCGAAAACTGGCGGGGGATCATATACTTGTCCTTATCCCGCCCAAGGTTGGGGGCATAGCGCGAGAAGCTGTGGGTGTAGGCATTGTCATAACCCACCGTCAGCACATTGCCCTTGCCCCCGAGGTCATGCCAGGTAAATGCGACATCGGCATTGGCGAAGAGGTATGGCAGGTTGGGCATACGCTCCCCATAAGTCGCGCTCTGCTGTGCCGAGCCTGCAACGGCCTGACGCTGACGGTCGCGGATGTCCATGTAGGTGAAGTTGCCCCCTACCGCCACCCATCGGCCAAAGGTGTAGCGGGCCGCGGCATTGCACCCGCGTGTCGTCACGCGGCCATGATTGACATAGCCCGCCCCGGTCTTGCCGCCGCTGAGTCCCTGCAATTCGCGCTCTATGTAGTCACTCGTGCCACGATAGACGAAACCTGCCTCGGCATACACGTCGTGCCGTCCCCATGAGCGTCCGTAGCTCACGCCGGCATTGACGTTGTGGCTACGCTCGGGTCGTATGGTGATGTTGTCTTGTTCCAAATCACCGTCGCCAAACATCTCGGTGATGGTCGGCAGCCTGTAAGCCCGCTCGTATGACACCTTGACCTGCAACCCCGGCAGAGCAAACCATGTCCCGGCAGCACCGTATCCCCACGCAGAGACACGGCGCTCGGTGCGCACGAAGTCTGTCGCATTGGCATCGGTGGCGAGTGGCCCGGAGACATACTGCGCATAGTGCTTGCCAAAGATCGTGACATTCCACCGCTCGGATGGCATGAGGCGGTAGGACAATCCCGTGATGCCCTTGCGGGTACGCATGGGGATGGCATTCTCATTGGACACATCGGTCAGCAGCGAGATGCTGTTGCGCTCAAAGGCGTTGAACACGTGATTGAACGTCAGCACATGGGCGCGGCGGATGCGGTAGTTGACGGTCAGAGTACCGTTCCAATTGTCGTTGTCCATGCGGGTGTGCTGCAACGACTGCTCGCCCGGCGTGCGCAGCGGGCGGCGGTCGCCGTGCCAGTTCCATTCGTAGGAGGCCGTATCGACGTTGAACGTGGCGTTGCGGTTGTAGTTGACCGTCACGACAGCGTCCAGTCCCCGCACCAGCAAGTCACGCTTGCGCCACTCCAACGAGGGCATCAGTGACCTGCCCTTGCGGTATTTGCCACCGAAGACAATGTCCTGC
>CALNGU010000050.1 GCA_939800445.1 uncultured Bacteroidaceae bacterium
GTCATCACCGTCATCACCAGCCTCGACGGCAGCAGGCTCGCCGCCGCCACAATCCTTGGCATATAGCGCGTCTATGATGCCGTCGGCAAGACCTATCACCGGCACGTAGATGTCCTCGACGTGCAGCAGCGTCGAGATGGTGAGGAATATCTCGGCAGCCGGCACGATGACATCGGCGCGGTCGCTCTTGAGGTTGAAACGCTCCATCCTCTCGGCCACCGACAGCGGTTGCAACTCGTCGTAGAGTGCGCGGAGGGTGGCGACCTTGATTGACAAATCCTTCTTGTTCTTCTCGGGCGCGAGGCGGTAAAGTTTGTTGATGTTGCCGCCGCTGCCTATGATGGCGATGTTTGAATAGGCCTTGTCGAGCCGCTCCATGTCACTGCGCAACGTGTCCCACTCCTCGGGACGGACCACGCCGCAGAGTGTGCGGACAGTACCTATATTATATGAATGGCTGAACACCAGCTGCCCACCCGACAAGAAGTTGACCTCAGTGCTGCCACCGCCGACATCAACGTAGACATAGTTGCCGTCACGGTCGCCCATGCACTCGATGTGGTTGTTGTAGACCATCTGTGCCTCCTCCTGGCCGTCGATTATCTCCAGCTTGATGCCCGTGGCCTTGTCGATGCTGCGCAGGATGTCCGGGCCGTTCTTGGTGTCTCTCATCGCCGACGTGGCGCAGGCACGGTAGGTGTCAACCCCGAAGATTTTCATCAGGTGGCGGTAGGCTTTCATCAACCGTATCATGTCCCGCTCCTTTTTGGGTGAAATCTTCCCGCTGCCGAATACGTCGAAACCGAGCCGCAAGGGGACACGCAGCATCATCAGCTTCACCGACTTGACAGTCCCGCCATCACCGGGTTTCATCTGCTTGACGAGCAGTCGCGCGGCGTTTGAACCCACGTCGATGGCGGCATAGGTCTTGTTTTTGGCTTTTTCTTTCTTGGTTTTCATCTTTATCCTCCGATTTAAAAGCTCATTTCTCAGTTTCCGATTCGTTCTCGGCAAGGTAGTCGTTGTAGAGAGCCTCCTGCGAGCGGAACGCCTCCCCCTCATGCGGTTTGAAACGATTCGAGCCGGTGCCATCGACGATGCGCCCCTGTGACGTGTCGTTCAAGCCATAATCGACGATGCGACGCAGCTCGTTCTTCAACGCGGGGTCATAGACCGGGGCGACCACCTCCACGCGGTTGTCAAGGTTGCGCGGCATCCAGTCGGCCGAGCCGATGAACATCCGCTCCTCGCCACCCGCCGCGAAGATGTAGATGCGCGAGTGCTCCAGATAGCGGTCTATGATGCCGCTGATGCGGATGTTGCTGCTCACGCCAGGGATGCCGGGCATCAGCGAGCAATTGCCACGGACGAGCAGGTCGATGTATACGCCGGCAGCCGAGGCTTCATAGAGCTTCTTGATGATGACGGGGTCGGTCACATGGTTTATCTTCACTTTTATATAGGCTGGCTTGCCGGCTTTCTTGTTTTTGATTTCGTTGTTTATCAAGGCGACAAACTTTGTCTTCATCTCGTTGGGCGAGACAAGCAGCTCCTTGAACTTGACCTGGGTGTAGGGGTATTCGATGAACTGGAAGACGGAATTGACATCCTTGACAATGCTCCTCTTTGCCGTCATCAGGAGGAAGTCGGTGTAGACACGCGCATTCCCCTCATGGAAGTTGCCAGTCCCGATGCAAGCGATGTCGGGGCCGTTGCGCATCTCGATATGCACTATTTTCGAGTGGACTTTGAGTCCCTCGACACCGAAGATGACCTTGATGCCGGCTTCCTGCATCCTCTTTGACCAATTGATGTTCGACGCTTCGTCAAAGCGGGCAAGCAGCTCGATGACGACGGTGACTTTCTTCCCGTTGCGTGCAGCACCCATCAAGGCACGCACCACCTTTGAGTCCTTGGCGAGGCGATAAAGGGAAATCTTGATGCCACGGACGTTCTTGCTGACCGCCGCCTCCTGGAGCACGCGGACGAATGAGTCGAAGTTGTGGTAGGGGACATGGATGAAACGGTCGCTGTGCTGTATCCTTTGCAACAGGCTCTCAGGACCGTCAAGGCTGCGGCGCGTGATGGACGGCCATGCGGGGTACTTCAAGTCCTTCCTGCCACAGTCTGGCAACTGCATCAAGTCCTTATGGTTCTGGTAACGGCCACTCTCCAACACCGTGTCGAGCTTGTCCAAATCGAGTTTGCTCAACACACGCTTCAGCAGATCCTTAGGCATCTCGGCATCATAGATGACGCGCAACGGCTCGCCCCTCTTGCGGCTTTTCACGCCACGCGATATCTTCTGGAGCGTGCCGGCACGGAGGTCGTTGTCGATTTCCATCTCCGCATCACGCGTGAATTTGAACGTATAGCCGTGGAAGTCCGTGTAGCCCAGCCCCTCGAACACGAGTGGGAGGCAACAGCGCACCACGTCGTCGAGGTACATGAGGCACTTCCTCACCCCGCCGTCGGGGACTTGCAGGAAACGGCCGCAAACGCCGACTGGCAATTCAAAGAACGCATAGTCGTGGTTGGAGGCAGTCCCCACCTTGAGCATCTTGACAGCCATGTAGATGTCCTCGTCCGTCTCCCTGTCGAGGGACTTGACCGACGAGAACAGCACTGGGGAAATGAACCCGTTGAGCTTGGTCTTGTAGTAGTCATGGATGAACGCCAGCTGCTCGGGCGTCACGTCGTCGCTGCTGATGATGCAGATGTTCTCGGCCTCCAGCTCCTTTGTCACCTGGTGGACGGCACGCTCAAAGTCCTTGGCATACTCCGAGTTGAGCTTGACGAGCTGCTTCAACAGCTTCTTGGCACGCTCCGACTCGCGCATCGTGGACTTGCCCGTGCACTCGGCGATGCGGTTCTGCGTGGCGACACGCACCCGGAAAAACTCGTCGAGGTTGTTTGAATAGATGCCGAGGAAGCTCATCCGCTCCAGCAAAGGCACGTCCTCGCGCATCGCCTCTTGCAATATCCTGCGGTTGAAGTACATCCAGCTGATGTCCCTCTCGATGTAGTAATCGTTGTTTCGTGAAGCCATATTTTGTATACCGTTTAATATTCCATTACTCGCGCACGGCATCACGGCGACGGGAAACGGACGCGCCGTCCCAGAGGGTGAGAACCTGCAACTCCCACAAAGATAGGCATTAGAGTGACACGCAGCCCACCGATTGCCGCCACAAAATGAGAAAGCAACCGAAATGAAACATTTTTGCAACACCGATGCAACAAACCGCCGATGGCAAACCGTGCAAACATCCAGAGCCTCCATCCATAAACGACCGCGACGTGACGATCCGCCCGCCATCACTGCACGAAAAACTGGCAGCACGGGACGGAAACTTTATTTTTAACCTGAAAATATAAAGATTTAGGTTGCAATTACATATTTTCAACCTAAAAATATATAGTTTCAACCTAAAAACAGACTTTACTCACCACCCCGCCGCATTTTCGTCCCGCCACAGGGGTCTTGTAAAGATTTGGACGCGACGCATGACGGCGAAACAGCAGAATTGGCTAACTTTGGGAAAACATTGCGGCACGACCTGCCGGCACAAACGACCAAGACACGATGCTAAGCAAAATCAAACTGAGCGAACTCTACTTCAAAGACACGTCATTCGCCAACCTGATGACGCGGCGGATATTCAACGTGCTGCTGATAGCCAACCCCTACGACGCGTTCATGCTGGAAGATGACGGGCGCATCGACGAGAAGATATTCAACGAATACGCCTCGCTGAGCCTGCGCTACCCACCCCGCTTCACGCAAGTCTCAAACGAGGAAGAGGCGTGGAACATCATGTCGCAAGTGCAGTTTGACCTCGTGATTTGTATGCCGGGGACGGACAACAGCGACACTTTCACCATAGCCCGCCACATAAAACGCCAGCACCCGTCCATCCCGCTCGTGGTGCTGACACCGTTCTCGCACGGCGTGGCGCAGCGCATGGAGCATGAAGACTTGAGCGACTTCGAGTATGTCTTCTGCTGGCTGGGGGACACCGACCTGCTGCTCTCGATCATCAAGCTCATTGAGGACAAGATGAACATGGAGCACGACGTTAATGAAGTGGGCGTGCAAATGATACTGCTCGTCGAGGATTCCATCCGCTTCTACTCATCAGTGCTCCCCAACCTCTACAAACTCGTCCTCACGCACTCCAGGGACTTTGCCACCGAGGCACTCAACGAACACCAGAAGACGTTGCGCATGAGGGGACGGCCAAAGATAGTGCTGGCACGCAGCTACGAGGAGGCGGCTGGCCTCTACGAGACCTACCGCGACCACATCCTCGGTGTAATCACGGACGTGCGCTACCCCTACAAAGGCAAGGAAAACCCGCTCGCCGGCATCCGCTTGGCGCAGCACATCAGGGAGAGGGACGAGTATGTCCCCATCATCATCCAATCATCCGAGGTGGACAATGCCGTCTATGCCAAGCACCTGCACGCCGCTTTCATCGACAAGGGGTCGAAAAAGATGGTGCAGGACTTGCAGAAAGTGGTGTCAGAGCACTTCGGTTTCGGCGAATTCATCTTCCGCAACCCCGAGACAAAGGAGGCGATAGCGCGGGTGAGAAACCTCAAGGACCTGCAAAACATCATATTCGCCGTGCCGAGCGAATCGCTCTACTACCACATGACGCGCAACCACATCTCGCGCTGGCTCTACTCCAGGGCGATGTTCCCCATGGCGGAATTCCTGAAGAATATAAAGATACCCGACTTCACAAAGGTGGACGACTGCCGCAAGATCATATACGAGTCCATCCTCAAGTACCGCAAGATGAAGAACCAGGGCATCGTGGCCGTCTTCCACCGCGACCGCTTCGACCGCTATTCCAACTTCGCACGCATCGGGGAGGGGTCTCTCGGCGGCAAGGGCAGAGGCTTGGCGTTCATCGACAACATGATAAAGCAGCACCAAGGCTTGAACGACAACGAGAAAGCGAAGATAGAAATCCCGAAGACGGTTGTCCTGTGCACAGATATCTTTGACGAATTCATGGAGACCAATGACCTCTACCGCACCGCCCTGTCTGACATCAGCGACGAGGCAATCCTGCGGGCATTCCTCCTCGCCAAACTGCCCGAGAGGCTGAAGACAGACTTCATGGCACTCTTTGATGTAGTGAAATCACCGCTGGCCATACGCTCGTCAAGCCTGCTGGAGGACTCGCACTACCAGCCATTCGCCGGGATATACTCGACCTACATGGTCCCCTATCTGGACGACAAGGCGGCGATGCTCTCCATGCTCATCAAGGCAATCAAAGCCGTGTACGCGTCAGTCTACTTCCGCGACAGCAAGGCGTATATGCAGGCCACGTCAAACGTCATCGACGAGGAGAAGATGGCAATCGTCATCCAAGAGGTCGCCGGCCGGCAGTATGGCAACCGCTACTATCCCACGTTTTCGGGCGTGGCAAGGTCGCTCAACTACTACCCCATCGGCGACGAACGCGCCGAGGAGGGGGTCGTCAACCTCGCCCTCGGGCTGGGCAAATACATCGTCGATGGAGGCAAGACCCTGCGCTTCTCGCCCAGCCATCCCGACAAGGTGCTGCAGACCAGTGAGGTCGAGCTGGCACTCAAGGAGACGCAAAGCAAGTTCCTCGCCATCGACCTCAACAACATGGGAGGCGAATTTTCGGTCAACGACGGCTTCAACCTCCTGAGCCTCGACACCAAGGAGGCGGAGCGCGACGGTGCGCTCAACTACATCGCATCGACCTACGACTACATGCAAGGGCGCATCAGCGACGGGCTGTACCCCGGCGGCAGAAAACTGATAACCTTTGCCAATGTCCTCAAGCACGGCGTCTTTCCACTCGCCCAGATGCTCCGCGACTTGCTGCGGTGCGGGCGGGAGAGTATGCAGCGGCAAGTCGAGATCGAGTTTGCCGGCAACATCAACAAGGACCGCAGCGGCACACTCTACGTACTCCAGATCCGTCCCATAGTGGATTGCAGCCAGATGCTCGACGAGGATCTGGCCGCCATCGCCGACGACGCGCTGCTGCTCAAGTCGTGCAACTCGCTCGGCCACGGCGTGTGCGAAGAGGTGCATGACATCATCTACGTCAAGCCGACGAACTTCAACGCCGCCAACAACCCGCGCCTGGCCGAGGAGATAGACCGCCTCAACCGCCAGCACCTCGACCAAGGCACATCCTATGTGCTTGTCAGCCCCGGCCGCTGGGGATCAAGCGACCCGTGGCTCGGCATCCCCGTCAAGTGGCCCAACATCTCGGCGGCGAAAGTGATAGTCGAGTCGGGCCTGAGCGGCTACCGCGTCGAGCCGAGTCAGGGGACTCACTTCTTCCAAAACCTAACGTCATTCGGCGTAGGCTACTTCACCATCAACCCGTTCATGGGTGACGGCATCTTCGCCGCCGAGTGGCTCGACAGGCAGCCCGCCTACTACGAGAGCGAGGGCGTGCGTGCCGTGCGCTTCGCATCGCCGCTCGTCATCAAGATGGACGGGCGCAAGAACATCGGCATCGTGATGAAGCCCGCCGATGCCTGACCGCCACCGCCACGACGCGGCAAGACAAGGCAAGGGACGTGCCGCCGGTGCGTCCCTTTTCTTATGCCCCGCACCGCCGTCCCCCGCATCGTCCGTGGCATGACATCTGGGGGAAAAGTCGATGACGACAGACATAAACTTCCACCAAGTCAGGAGTAAAGTTGCTTGTCTCGGTGAGTAAAGTAAAAACAAAACTTTCGTTTTTAATATTCAAAAGTTTTGTTTTAATATTCAAAACTTCTGTTTATATAAACAAAACTTCTGAATATACTTTACTCGCCGAGCAAGGGAACTTTACTCGGCGGGCAATGCAAGTTTATGTCTATCGTCACTGGATTTGTCCCCAGACCTCACCGCCCGGGGTCGGCGGGTCAGAGCAGCAGCTCGTAGTCAACCACGTCGAGCCACTCGCCGCCCTTGCGCCCGACTTCCCTGAACCGCGACACTTGCACGAAGCCGAGCCGCTCGTGCAGGGCGATGCTCGCGGCGTTGCCGCCCGTTATGCAGGCCACGAGGGCATGGCATCCCAGGTCGCGGCACCGCACGATGAGTTCCGCCATCAGGCGCGTGGCGATGCCCTGCCCGTGGCGGTCGGGTGCGACATAGACGGTGGTCTCCCACGTGGCGGAGTAGGCTGCGCGCTGCTTCCAGGGGTGGGCATAGCAATAAGCATCCACCTCGCCGCCCGTCTCATGCACCAGGTAGGGGCAATGGGCGGCGATGTCCTCCACGCGGCGACGCATCTCGGCGGCGGTGACGCTCTCGGTCTCGAATGTGGCATTGCTGCCAGTGACGTAGGGGTTGTATATGGCGGCGATGGCGGCCGCGTCATCGGGGCGGACGGGACGTATCAAATCATGCATGATGTTGTCAGTTTTTTGTTGCCGGGGGCAAAGTTAGCAGCAGACGGGCTATATTTGACAACAAAAAAGACGACTTATGGACATGACGGCAAACGACGGCGGCGCATTCACCATCCGCCGCGCGACACACGACGACGTCGAGGCGGTGCAACGGCTCTTCCGCACGACGGTGCTGACGGTCAACGCCGCCGACTACACGCCCGACGAAGTGGCCGACTGGGCGGCGTGCGGCGACGACGAGGAGCGGTGGCACGGGTTCATCGACACGCTGCACTTCGTCGTGGCGGTCGATGGAGCGGGTGAGGTGGCGGGATATGCCTCGCTGCGCGGCGACGGCTACCTGCACTCGCTCTTCACACACCGCGACTGGCAGGGGCAAGGTGTCGCCACCGCCCTGCTTGGCGAGGTGGAGCGGCACGCGGTGCAATCGGGCATAAGCCTCATCCGCACCGAAGCGAGCATCACGGCACGCCCGTTCTTCGAGCGGCGCGGCTACGTGGTCGAGGCGGAGCAGAAGGCGCGGGCACGCCGGCTGTGGATGACAAACTTCAGGATGTGGAAACGATTGGAGCAAACGCATTAAACATCAGGTAATATGAAAATGACACTGACCAAGCTCATCCTGCCGTGCGCAATCGCACTTGCGGCGTGCGGCAACGCACAAAGCGGCAAGGATGTCCACACATTGCCGCCCGACACATTGCAGGCCTTGCCCACAGATGCACCACCCATCGACCAGTCGGCGGGGATGGCGGTCATCGAGGGGCTTAACCGGGCGTACGGTGACAAGCCGGGTGTCGTGGGCGGCTTCATAGGCAACGGCCGCTGCCCTGACTACCTTGAGGGGATGTGGTTCGACAGCGCGACACTGGTACTGCAAGTGCGCGGCGACACCGTCAGAGCCCGCCGCGAACTGGAGGCGGCGGCCGGCAGCGGCGCATTCCGCATCGAGCAGGTCGGCGGGGGACGTTTGTCGCAGAAGCAACTGCACGCTTTGGTCGATTCGCTCAACGTCATCTGGGACAGCGTTGACCCCATTGTGCGGGCAAATGTCTCGGGATGGGGCGCAACGGTCGATGGTCTGGAGGTCACGCTGCGGCTCAACACCCCGGAGAAGCAGAGGGAGTTCCGCGAGAAAGCGTTGGATTCGCCGGCACTGACGTTCACCGGGACTGACGGGATGGAGGTTTGCCGCCGCACGGGGGTGAGTGACACGCTCGGGGTCAGCATCAGGGCAGAAAAGACATCTGTCGCCCGCAATGCCAAGACCGCCGCATTCGTCTTGCACAATGAGGGGCGGGACACGGTGGAGTGCGGCGAGAGCTACACCGTCGCTTATTGGCGCGAGGGGGAGTGGCGGGTGCTGCCGTCGGCTTCATTCTTCAATGCCATAGCCTATGTCGTGCCGCCTGGCAAGCAACACCGCTTCGTCGCCCACTTGCATCCGCTAGTCAACGGAGGGAGGGCAGGCGAATACCGCTTCTTCACCAATATAGAGATTAACGGGGAAAAGGTGACAATGATGGCTCCATTCCGATTGGAGTGAGGCGGCGGGAGGTCACTCTACGGCTTCCACCCGTCCGTCCACCAGCCTGTACGCCTCGCCAGTCTCGGGGCACACCGCCCGGCCGTCAACGAAATCCAGCCTGTGGCCGGCACGGCTCACCCACCCCACCTGCCGGGCGGGATTGCCTACCCAAAGGGAATAGGACGGCACGTCATGGGTCACGACCGCGCCTGCACCAATCATCGAGTAGTCGCCTATGTCATTGCCACAAACTATCGTGGCGTTGGCACCTATGCTCGCCCCGCGTCCCACACGGGTGGGGCGGAACTCGTCCTTGCGGCTGATGAAACTGCGCGGATTGATGACATTGGTGAAGACGCACGACGGCCCGAGAAAAGCGTCATCACAAATAGTAACGCCAGTGTAGACCGACACGTTGTTTTGTATCTTGACCCCGCGTCCGATGGTGACACCGGGCGATATGACCACGTTCTGACCGATGTTGCACCCTTCGCCCACCGTCGCACCGCCCATGATGTGCGAGAAGTGCCAGATGTGCGTGCCGCCACCTATCGTGCAGTCCGGGTCAATGACTGCCGTTGGGTGGATGAATGGGTCAGAGGTGCTCGGCCGCATATTCCTTTATCTTTTCAATTACATAGTTCTGCTCGTCCACAGTCAACTCCGGGTGCATGGGGATGGAAAGCACCTCGCCGCATAGCTGCTCGGAGACCTCAAGATTGTCGCCATAACGGGCTATGCCCCTGAATGCCTGCTGCCGTTGCAATGGACGCGGATAGTAGACCATCGACTGCACACCGTTGTCAGCAAGGAACTGACGCAGGCCGTCACGCTGTCCGCCAGCAACTTTCAACGTATACTGGTGGAAGACGTGCGTCGAGTACTTCATGCGCCTCGGCGTGGTGATGCCCTTCACGCCCCTCAGTCCTTCGTCATAGACCTCTGCCGCGCGCTGCCGACGGGCGGTGCATTCGTCAAGATAGCGCAGCTTGACCGACAGCACGGCCGCCTGCAACGTGTCGAGCCGCGAGTTGCAGCCCACTATGTCATGGAAGTATTTGGTCGATTGCCCGTGCGCCGCGATGAGTTGCGCCCGCTGTGCCTTGGTCTGGTCATCGGAGATAATGATGCCGCCGTCGCCCATGCAGCCGAGATTCTTGGTGGGGAAGAACGAGATGCACCCGAATGTGCCCATCGTCCCCGTCTGCCTCACCGTCCCGTCACTGAATGTGTAGCGTGCCCCGATTGACTGCGCATTGTCCTCGATGACGTGCAAGCGGTGCTCGCGTGCCAAGTCGAGGATGCCCTCCATCGGACATGACTGCCCAAACAGATGGACTGGGATGATTGCCCGCGTCGCCCGAGTGATGGCACGCTGGATGTTGTCGGCCGTGGTGTTGAACGAATCGTAATCGACATCAACCATCACCGGTGTCAGCCCGAGGAGCGCGATGACCTCGGCAGAAGCTATGTAGGTGAAAGCCGGGACGATCACCTCGTCGCCGGGGTTCAGTCCGAGAGCCATCAAGGCGATTTGCAGCGCGTCAGTCCCGTTGCCGACGGGGACGGCGTAGCGCGCCCCGGTGTAGGCAGCCAGCGATGCGGCAAATTCCCCGACTTGCGGGCCGTTGATGAACCGGCAGGAATCCATGACACCGGCTATTGCCGCGTCAAGTTCCTCCCTGATGCGTGAGTGCTGCTTCTTCAGGTCGAGCATCCTGACCGTGATGCCGCCCTGTCGTTGCTGGGATGTTTCCATCATTATCATTTTTAACATTCGCCCCCGCAACGGCACACATCGGCGTGCTGCGCGGGAGCGTGGGCAAAGATAGTCCTTTTAAGTCTTAGCCCGCCACTATGCCAAGTCAAACTTATCAACAGCCCCTCCACCAACCACCCCGCAGGCCGTCGTGCGGGACACCGCACCTAGTTGGCAAAGTCATCCTTTGTTAGTGCCATTAACAAGCCTTGTTATACACACTAACAAACTTTGTTATTGCCACTAACAAAGGATGACTTTGGCGCGATGCCCTGACTTGAGTGCAAAACAATGGCGGCGCGGGCCGTGCGCCCACGCCGCCGCTGCGGAATAGTCCTTGCCAAGGTTGTTGCTACTTCACTTCCTCGATGATCTGCATTCCTTTCTTGATGGCTTCCTCATTCATAGGGATGAGTTTGTGGTGGCGTTCCGGCAGTGATTTCTTCAGAGCCTTGACCACGCCTTCGAGGGTGACGATGGGTTCGAGTTTCAACAGGCCGCCGAGGACAATCATGTTGAAGACCTTTGTGTTGTTCATCTCGTTGGCCGCCTCTACCGCGTCGATCCTGTAGACTTTGATGTCCTTGCGCGTGGGGGGCTTGATGATGCCGTTGCTGTCGTAGATGATTATCCCGCCCTCCTTGACCTTCGGCTCGAATTTTTCGAGGGAAGGCTGGTTGAGGACTATCGCCACGTCATAGGAGCTGAGGATTGGCGACGAAATCCTCTCGTCGCTGACGATGACTGTGACGTTGGCAGTCCCGCCTCTCTGCTCCGGTCCGTAGGCGGGCATCCAGGTGACTTCCTTGTTTTCCATGAGGCCCGCGTAGGCGAGGATTTTGCCCATGGACAGCACGCCTTGGCCTCCGAAGCCTGCGATTATTATCTCGTGTGTCATTTTGTTGCTTTTTAGATGGTTGTCGTTACTCTTTGTCTTTCAAGTCTCCGAGTGGATAGAACGGGAACATATTGTCCTCCATCCATTTGTTGGCTTTCTCCGGCGACATCTTCCAACCCGAGTTGCACGTGGAGACTATCTCGACGAGGTTTGAGCCTTTGCCCTGCATGGAGTTTTCGAATGCTTTGCGGATGGCCTTCTTTGCCTTGCGGATGGCGGCCGGCGTCTGCACCGACTGGCGTGTGACGTAGGCTGTGCCCTCAAGCTGGGCTGCGAGCTCGGTTATCTTGAGCGGGTAGCCTTGAATCTTCGGGTCGCGGCCGTAGGGGCAGGTGGCTGTCTTCATGCCGACGAGTGTCGTCGGTGCCATCTGTCCGCCCGTCATGCCGTAGATGGCGTTGTTGATGAAGATGATGGTGATGTTTTCGCCACGGTTGAGCGCATGGATTGTCTCGGCCGTACCGATGGCAGCCAAGTCACCGTCGCCCTGATAAGAGAAGACCAGTCTGTCTGGCCACAGCCTCTTTATAGCTGTCGCCACGGCAGGTGCGCGGCCATGGGCTGCCTCTTCCCAGTCAATGTCGAGGTAGTTGTAGATGAACACCGCGCAGCCGACGGGGGAAACGCCGACGGACTTGTGTTCCATACCCATTTCTTCTATCACTTCTGCGATGAGCTTGTGGACTACGCCGTGGCTGCATCCCGGGCAGTAGTGCATGGGGTTGTCGTTCATAAGTTTTGGCTTCTTATAAACGAGGTTTTCGGGCTTGATGATATCTGATTTGTCCATATTGCCTTAAGTTATTTTGTTCTGATGGTGAAACGGATTGTGAACTCTATGAATTTGATGGCCATCGTCGCCATGCCCACATAGACGAACACCAACCAGTCGTCAACTGCGAAGTAGACGATGACCGTGGCCAGTGTCCCGAGCATGAACAAGGCGTTCAGCACGTCCCTAATCCTTTTGACATTCATCCTCCGTCAGTGTTTGATGAGTTTTTCCTTGAGCGCGTTGACCACCTCGTCAGGACCCGGGACGATGCCGCCCAGCCTGCCGAAATGCTCGACGGGGATTGTCCCGTTGACCGCCAAACGGATGTCCTCGATCATCTGTCCCGCGTTGAGCTCGAGGGAGAGCATCCCTTTGACCTTGTTGGCATAGCCCTGGATGGCTTTGGTCGGGAACGGCCACAAGGTGATGGGGCGCAACAGACCGACCTTGATGCCCTCGGCGCGTGCCATCTGTATGGCCTTCTGGCCGATGCGGGCGCATGAACCGAATGCGACGATGAGGTATTCGGCGTCGTCACACTGTATCTCCTCGTAACGGACTTCGTTCTCCTCTATCTCCCTGTACTTGGCCTGGAGGTGGAGGTTGCGGACTTCCATCTTCTGCGGGTCCATCTCAAGCGAAGTGATGATGTTGGGTTTGCGTCCTTCCGCCTTGCCGTTGGCCGCCCATGGGCATTGCTCGATGACCTCGGCATCGGTGCGGCGGGGTTTCTGTTCGGGCAAAACGACCTTTTCCATCATTTGCCCGATGACACCGTCAGAGAGGATGATGGCGGGATTGCGGTACTTGAACGCCAGTTTGAAACCGAGTTCCACAAAGTCGGCCATCTCCTGGACCGATGCAGGGGCGAGTGCTATGAGCCTGTAGTCGCCGTGGCCGCCGCCCTTGGTCGTCTGGAAATAGTCCGCCTGGCTGGGCTGGATGGTCCCGAGTCCCGGGCCGCCGCGCATGACATTGACGATGAGGCAAGGGAGTTCAGCCCCCGCGATGTAGGAGATGCCCTCCTGCTTGAGGCTCACGCCAGGGCTTGACGATGATGTCCAGACCATCTTGCCGGTGGCCGCGCCGCCGTAGACCATGTTGATGGCCGCCACCTCGCTCTCAGCCTGCAGCACGACCATCCCGGTCGTTTCCCACGGCTTGAGCTCGGCGAGCGTCTCCAGCACTTCCGATTGCGGAGTTATGGGATATCCGAAGTAAGCGTCCGCGCCGCAGAGGATTGCGGCACGCGCTATCGCTTCATTTCCTTTCATTAATAATACTTCTTGAGCCATAAATTATATGTTTTTGACATTTGATACACTCCAGTCACGATTGCCTTGCGGCATCACTCCACCTTTGCCCTGTAGACTGTCAGGCAACCGTCGGGACACACCGTCGCGCACGACGTGCATCCGTTGCAAGTGTCCTCCAAGACTTGCTGGGCATAGTTGTACCCCTTGAGGTTGACCTCCTTGGCCAGTGCCAGGACGTGCAGGGGGCAAGCTACGACACACAGGTTGCAACCCTTGCAACGCTCGGTGTCAACGACCACTACTCCTTTTACTTTTCCCATATTGTTACGCTTTATGATTTTGATTTGGTATATGCAAATATATGTTTTGTTCTGAACAAACGTAAGCTGGCGAGGCTTATTTTATGTGAAATCACGCCCGGGTGCTTACACTTTTACTGGTTGAACTGGTCTTTGTAATAGTAGTTGAGTATTTCGATTATCATTTTCCTCGCCGTGGCGGCCGGCCCCGAGGGGTTGATGTCGATTGCCCGCTGGTAGGCGTTCAGAGCCCGCTGCCAGTCCTCGCGCTTGCGGTGGGCGTTGCCAAGGGTGTAGTATATCATCTCGAGCCGCCCAGCGTCGGTCTCCCTGCTTGCCTCGGCCTCGCACATGGCGACGGCCTCGTCGATGCGCCCGTCGGCGATGAGCGACTTGATGGTGTCAAGTTGTTGCATGATGGTTTGCTGATTTAAGTCCTCACAAACTTAAGGAAAACTTTCGTGCCGCCATCGCCCGTGCCGTGTTTTTTGCCGCCGTGGCGCGTATATATAATATAGGTATAGCGCACACCCCCGCCGGCGACGAGCTGGCGGGGTGAGGTCGTGCCCGTGCACACCAGCGCGGACACCCCGCCGCCATCCTGCCGCCTGGGCGAGGGACAAGGGCGCGGAGGGCAGGCACAAAGTTGCACCTCGCCAGGCATGAAATTCCAAATCCCTAAGGGAAAAGTTCATTCAAAAGTTTTGTTTATATAAACAGAACTTTTGTTTTAATATTCAA
>CALNGU010000051.1 GCA_939800445.1 uncultured Bacteroidaceae bacterium
TCTCGCGGGCATCGTGGAGGTAGTTTTTGGCAATCTTGGCTATGGCCGGCGACATCGTTGCCGAGAACATCAGTGTCGTACGATCCTCGGGCACACGCTCAAGGATGGCGTTGATGCTGTCGGTGAATCCCATGTCGAGCATCTCGTCGGCCTCGTCCATGACCACCTTCTTGACGGTGTCAAGGCTGACCACCTTGCGGTCCATCAAGTCGATGAGACGGCCAGGAGTGGCGACGATGATGTGCACGCCGCGCTTGAAGTTGCGGATTTGGTTCTCTATCGACGTGCCGCCGTACATTGGCAGGACGCTCAACTCGGGGATGTATTTGGAATAGTCTTTCAGGTCGTTGGCAATTTGCAAGCACAACTCGCGCGTCGGGCTGAGTATCAAGGCTTGCGGCTTGCGGAGGCTCAGGTCGATTTTCTGTATGAGCGGGAGGCCGAATGAGGCTGTCTTTCCCGTTCCCGTCTGTGCGAGGGCGACGACATCGCTGGACTCGTCGTTCAAAAGATAGGGGATGACAGCTTCTTGCACCGGCATCGGCGATTCGTAGCCCAGTTCCGAAATGGCTCTGAGCAGGTCGGCGGAGACGCCTAATTCTTCAAATGTCTTCATCTATATCGTATAAAATTCGGCGCAAAGATATAACATTCAGGCGAAACTTCCTGACATTCCGACAAATAACATCCGTTTTCAGTTCATCAAAGCACGGCGGCAAGTGGCACTGGCATCGGATGACGGCGGCGGAAGCATCGTATGCCGGGAGCGAAATCACCGTATGCTACAAGCAAAAAGGTCTGACCCTGTCGGTGGAATGGTCAGACCTTTTCTGAGGACTTCACTGGCATTGTTGCCAGGTCATGGGGATGATGTCAGGCAAAGCGTGTCGTGGTGTCAAATTTGTGGCCGCACAAGACTTCCTCCGCCTTCATGCGTTTCTTGCCGGGGAACTGCATGGTGAGCAGTTCGACATAGCCGTCGGCGGCGGCGACCTTGAGGTGACGCTTGTTGTCGGTCACTACCGTGCCGCACGGCAAGCCGTGTGCCGCCGGCTCGAATGCCGTCTGCGCCACCTTGACCACGACGGGGTCTTTGCCCTCCTCGTGCAACTCGGTCCATGCGGCAGGCAGCGGCGAGAGGCCGCGCACGAAGTCATGGATTCGCTTGGCAGGCATGGTCCAGTCGATGCGGCAGGTCTCTTTGAAGATTTTTGGCGCGGGACGCAACTCCGTCCCGGCGGCAATGTCGTCCTGCGGCACCGACCTGACGCTGCCGTCGATGATGGCATCGACCGTCTTGGTCACGAGCTGTGCACCGAGCGCGGCAAGGCGGTCATAGACGGTCTCGAAGTTGTCGCTGTCGAGGATTGGCGTTTTCACCTGGTCGATGATTTCCCCCGTGTCGATTTCGTGCTTGAGGAAAAAGGTCGTGATGCCCGTTTTCGTCTCGCCGTTGATGATTGCCCAGTTGATAGGTGCTGCCCCACGGTACTGCGGCAACAGTGACGCGTGCAGGTTGAACGTGCCTCGCGGCGGCATCGACCAGACGACCTCGGGCAACATACGGAACGCCACGACTATCTGCAAGTCGGCATCAAGGGCGCGGAGTGCGGAGATGAAGCCGGGGTCTTTCAGCTTCTCGGGCTGCATGAGCGTGAGGCCTTGCTCCAGGGCGTATTGTTTGACGGGGGATGCCTGCAACTTATGCCCCCTGCCGGCAGGCTTGTCTGGCATCGTCACCACGCCCACGACGTTGTAGCCCCCTTCGACAAGGGCGCGGAGGCTTGTAGCCGCAAAGTCGGGGGTGCCCATGAACACTATTTTCAAGTCTTTCTTATCCATATATTATTGTTTATTCTGATGAGAATTTGACGAGGATGTCGCGGTAGGAATTGAATATTTTGGACTTCGACACAAAGCCTTTGTACTTGCCGTCCTCGTCGATGACAGGCAGATTCCACGCCTTTGTGTCGTCAAACACTTTCATCACCTCCTCCATTGTCTGATCGGTGTGTAGCCTGGCAGGAGGGGAAGTCATGAATTTGCTTACACGGAAACGGTGATACAACTCGGGGCGGAACATTATGTTCCTGATGTCATCGAGCAGAACGATGCCCTCAAGCTCACCCTTGTCGTTGACCACGGGAAAGAGGTTGCGGCGCGACTTGGAGATGATCCTGACGACATCACCCAAATCCATGTCGGGGCGCACCTCGTCAAAGTCAGTTTCTATGACCGAGGCAGTGGACAGCAAGCGCAACACCGACTGGTCCTTGTTGTGGGTCAGCAATTCACCTTTTTTTGCAAGGCGCATGGCATAGATGCTGTGCGGCTCAAAGAGCATTATCGTCAGGTAGGCACTGACCGAAACCACCATCAAGGGGAAGAACATCTCGTAGCCTCCCGTCAGTTCCGCTATGAGGAATATGCCAGTGAGCGGTGCGTGCATGATGCCTGACATCAGCCCCGCCATGCCAAACAAGGCGAAATTCTTCTCGGGCAAGAAGGTTGACCACCCGAAATGATTGATGACATTGGAAAAGACAAAGCCCGTCAAGCATCCGAGGAAGAGGCTGGGCGCGAATATCCCGCCGCATCCCCCGCCGCCATTCGTCGCGCTGGAGGCAAAAACCTTCATCAGCAATATCAAGACCAAGTAGAGGGTGAACGTCTCGGGATGCCCGTAGAACAACGAATTGTTCATCGTCATGCTCCAGTCGGCATAACCCTTGCCGTCGAGCAGCAGGTTGATGGTGTCGTAGCCCTCGCCATAGAGCGGCGGGAAGAGGAATATCAATATGCTGAGCGTCGCGCCGCCTATGAGCAGCTTCACATACGGGCTCTTGTAGCGTCGGAAGATGTTTTCGCAGAAATTCATCGCACGGGTGAAATAGAGCGACACAAGCCCGCAGACTATGCCGAGCAGGATGACGAAGGGCACTCGGGCAAGCTCGAATTGGTAGTCCTGGTGGAAGTTGAACATCGCCTCGAAGCCTGTAAACATATAGGTGACTGCCGCCGCCGTCACGCATGAAATCATCAGGGGGAGCAACGATGCCATCGTGAGGTCTATCATCAGCACCTCCAACGTGAAGACCAGCCCGGCGATGGGTGCTTTGAATATGCCGGCTATCGCCCCTGCCGCCCCGCATCCCACAAGGAGCATGAGCGTCTTGTGTTCCATCTTGAAGAAGCTGCCAAGGTTTGACCCTATCGCCGACCCGGTGAGAACAATGGGGGCTTCAGCACCGACAGAACCGCCGAAGCCTATTGTGATGCTGCTCGCCGCAATGGACGACCACGTGTTGTGCGGCTTGATGCGGCTCTTGCGCATGGATATGGCATACAGAATCTTGGTGACACCATGGCTGATGTCGTCCCTGACAATCTTGCGGACAAAGAGGCCGCTGAGGAATATACCTATCACTGGGTATAGCAAATAAAGAGCATTAGCCCCATCACTTGCGAATTGGTTGGTCAAAAGCCACTGTATGAGATGTATCAACCACTTGAGCAACAACCCCGCAAATGCGGTGAAGATGCCCACGAGGAAGCTCAATATCAGGATGAAGCTCCGCTCGCTGACGTGCTTCTCCCTCCATCGCAGCAAGTCATGGTAGGCGGTCTGGAACTTTTCTTTGAACATCGGTCAGATTCCTTTGCCGGTTATGATTGTTTTTACTGTATATATCAAGATTTTCATATCGACCAAAAGGCTGCGGTTGTCGAGATATATGATGTCGAACTGCAACCGGTCGATCATCTGCTTCAGGTCGTTGGCATAGCCGAACTTTACCATTCCCCAAGATGTAATCCCTGGTTTGACCGTGTATATCTGGTAGTAATAGGGGGCGGTCGCCAGGATTTGCTCGGCGAAGTAGCGTCTCTCGGGGCGGGGGCCGACTATCGACATATCCCCCTTAAGGACATTCCAGAACTGGGGCAGCTCGTCCAGCCTGTACTTGCGCATCGTCTTGCCAAACGGGGTTATGCGCCCGTCGCCGTTGGTCGTGAGGCGCGGGCCGTCTTGTTCTGAGTCGGTGTACATTGTCCTGAACTTAAACATCGTGAACGGCCTGCCGTTTTTCCCCAACCTCTCCTGCTTGTAGAAGACTGGACCGCGTGAATCCATCTTGACCTTCACTGCGAGGAACAGGAACAACGGCGACAGCAACACCAACGTCACCGCCGAAACGATGAAGTCAAGCGTCTGTTTGACATTCTTCTGCCCTTCCGGCATATTGTCCTTGTTGATGTCAACGAGCGGATAGGCGTATATGGTGCTCAATTTGATGTTGTGCGTCATTATGTACTCGTTGTCCGCCGCAAGGCTGGTCGGCAGGTTGTACTTGTAGATATGGTTCAGATAGGCCGAGATGTCCGCAGCCTCCAGCCTCTCCGGTGCAATGATAATCCTGTCTATGCCGAGCGTGCTGATGATTCGCCCTATGTCCTGCGACCGTCCCAATATGCGTTCCTGCTCCACCGATGGTGCGCAGTCGCCCATGTCGATGAACCCACGGATGTCGTATCCCATTGAAATCGCCATCGTGTCCAGTCCCTCCTGCGTCTTCCTGGCATTGCTGCCGCACCCGAGGATGATTGTAGCATAGCCCTTGCGGCGGTCATGCAACTTGCCGGCCTGGATGGCGGTGATGGTCGCACGGGGCAGATAGGTCAAAGTGAACTGGACAAGCAACAGGACAGCCGCAAGCTTGTAGTAGCTGACGTAGTGCTTGGGCAAATCGTTGATGACGACAACGAAGAAGATTATCACAGAGCCGTAGAAGACGGACGCGATTGTCGATTTCAGTTCCACCAGACGAGACTTGATGGCCGTCTGGTTGTAATAGCCGCTATAATAATATATGATGAGCCAGAACAGCGGGACAAGCACCTGACCCATCACCACGTTGGCGCTGGTCAGGAAAGACTCAAGCGTGTCGAAGATGAAACGTCCCAAAACATGGTAACGCGCGAGGTTGACAAGCAGCCAAGCCACGTTGGCAGCGACAAAGTCTGATACTACATACTTTATGCGCTGCCTCGTCCCGTCAGATTTCATTCGGCGCGTCATCTGATTATCTTCACTTCGCCTCCCGCGCCGAGTTTGATGATGTTGGACGGCCGGGATTTGCTGCGGTCGTCCTGCCTGTATTTGACGATGTAGTCCACTTTCGACTTCAGCTCCTCCTCTATCTCGCCAAAATTGCCAGGCGAAGGATGCCCGCTGATGTTTGCCGATGTCGAGACAACGGGACGCTTGAATCGGAAGCAAAGGTCGCGCGAGAACGCCTCACCCGTCACCCTGATGCCCACGCTGCCGTCCTCGGCCAGCAGGTTGGGGGCAAGTCCCCGTCCCTGGTCATAGATGATGGTCAGCGGGTCTGTCGCCATCTCAATCAAGTCCCACGCCACGTCAGGCATCCCGCCGACATGGGCGTTGACCTTGGCGGGGCTGTCCACGAGGACGATGAGAGCCTTGCTGTCCTCACGTTGCTTGATGGCATAGACCCGGCGGACCGCCTCCTCGTTGGTCGCGTCGCAACCGATGCCCCAAATGGTGTCGGTGGGATAGAGTATGATCCCCCCGTCACGCATCACACGGCAGGCCTCGTCGATGTCCGCCTTGTAGAGCTTCCTCAATCTTGTCAAATCTTCGTTGTCCATTGCGTGCTGTTTGATGTGGCTGCCAGTGGCGGCAGTGGTTGCAAAGATATGTTTTTTGCCTCCATTTAATATTTAACAGGCATGGTTTCTTAAATTTGCCGATGTCAAAATACCTACTTATTGCGATTGTTTTAACATTTCACACATTACTAACTTTGCATGATTTAAGATTGATTTATGAAGAACCAGCACAGATACTCTGCCAACGACAAGATGAGCGCGCTGATCGGCGACAACTACTCACTGCTCACGGTGATGAGCCGCTTCGGGCTGCCGCTCGGGTTCGGCGACGCCACCATCGGCGAGGTGTGCGCCCGCAACGGCATCGACTGCCCGACGTTTCTGACAGTGGTCAACTTCATCGCCGAGGAGAGGGACAGCATCGAGCTGGACGGCGGCATCTCGGTGAAGGCGTTGATGGACTACCTGCGCAGAGCGCACGACTACTTCCTCGGGTTCAAGCTGCCAGCCATCCGCGAAAAGCTCGTCCGCGCCCTTGCCGGCTCGCACGACGCGGCGTTGTCGGCGGCCGTCATCAAATTCTATGACGAGTATGTCCGCGAAGTCTACGAGCATATGGACTATGAGGACAAGCACGTCTTCACCTACGTCGCATCGCTGCTCACGGGGGATGGGATGGATGACAAGAAATTCCGCATCGGCGTGTTCGCCAAGCACCACGACCGTGCCGAGCTCAAGCTGACCGAACTGAAGAACATCATAATCAAATACTACCCGCAATGCCACGACGCCGAGCTGATGAACGACGTCCTCTACGACATCTACAACTGCGAGGCCGACCTGGCCCTGCACACCAAGATCGAGGACTACCTCTTCATCCCAGCCATAGCGGGACTGGAAAAGAAGATTAAAGATGAAGGCTGACAATTACACGCACATAGCTGTCGTCGACACCTCCGCAATCGTGCGGAGCGGTGTGGCGCACGTGATAAAACACATCCCCGCCAACGACATCCACACCGTCGAAATCGACTCGGCGGAGGGCTTGGCCAACTACCTCACGCTGCACACGCCCGACGTGGTGGTGGTCAATCCCATCTTCGAGGGCTGGTTTGACGTGGCAAGGCACAAGGCCGAATGCCCCGGCACCAAGTTTGTCGCCCTCCTCTACACAGTCATCGCGCCCGACCTGCTCAGGGACTATGACGCGGAAATATCCATCACCGAGGACATGGACACCATCATCGCCAAGCTCGTCGCCCTGATCGACGGCGGCAAAGACGACGGGCAGGCGGGGCAGGACACACTCAGCCAGCGCGAGAAGGAGATTGTCGTCTGCATCGTCAAGGGGATGACCAACAAGGAGATCGCCGACAAGCTCTGCATCTCAATCCACACCGTCGTCACGCACAGGCGCAACATCTCAAAGAAACTCCAAATCCACTCGTCCGCCGGCCTCACCATCTACGCCATCGTCAACAAGCTCGTCGATGTGCACGACGTGGCCTCGCAGTGACAACACCAAGGCATAAAACCAACGAAGTCAGACATAAACTTCCACCAAGTCTGGCCTAAAGTTGGTTTCCTCGGTGCATAAAGTAAAAACAAAACTTCTGAATATTAAAACAAAAGTTTTGTTTATATAAACAAAAGTTCTGAATATACAAACAAAACTTTTGAATATACTTTATGCACCGAGCAAAGGAAGTTTTCCCGGCGCGTGGTGGAAGTTTACCCCTATCGCCATTGATTTTATCCCCCGACATGGGGTGCAGGATGCCAGCACTTCGTCGCACGAGCACACGGCTATCGGCCGGCGCACGTCCGCCCTCACTCGATGACCACGACGAGGGTGGCGAGCAGTGGCATGGTGTCGTAGATGAAACGGGCGTGCGACGTGGCGTTGCGGACACACATATGGGAGCGCGGCGTCGTGCCGAGCGACCAGCTCCACTCTATAATTTCGGTGCCTGGGGCGTTGACCGGCACGCCGTGGATGTAAGCCCCGTTGGTGAAGCGGCTGGCGTAGGGGGCGAAGCCTCCGTAGGCCGACGAGCCGTCGGCGAGGTATATCATCCGCTCCTTCTTCTGTTGCAGGACGAAGTAGCCCAAGGGTGTGGCCTTGGCATAGGGCGGGTTGCGCATCCCGGTCGTGGCGGGATTCATGCTCAGCACCGACCACGAGGCACGGGCGGTGCGGGTGAGCGTGGCAATGTTCTGGTCACGGCGATCGACGACTATGACGTGGTGGAACGCCACAGTGTCGGCCAGCATGGCGACATAGCGGCGCGGCACTGTCCACGTCCCGCCCCGGAACACGTCGTTGACCACCACGCTGGTGCTGTCGTCAGAGAGAACCTCGACCAGCGTGCCGTCACGCCCGTAGAGCGACGGCTGCAACGTGTCGCCGGGGGCATAGAGGGGGACGGACTGGTAGCGTTCCACCCCCAGCGAGTCGGTGATGTTGCCATAGTTGTTGCGCGTCCATGTCCTGACGAGGGGGGCTGTGCGGTTGCGGTTCTTGTAGTTCTGCAACACGCCCCACCGCTTGTCGGTGAGCTGGGCGTTCTCGACGGCGGCGAGACGGGTCTTTATCACCTCCCACTTGAAACTGCGCACGGTGTCGCGCCACGGGTAGACATCGTCCAGTGTGTAGTCCTCAAACGCGATTTGCTTGGTCAGCACGATGTCCGACGGCATGACCGAGTCGATTGCGGGCAACTCCACCGCCGGCGTATCGGCAGGCGCGATGCCGTCATCCGACGGACGCAGGTCAACCCCAGACTGGGTGCACGACACTGATGCGACGATGGCAAGGATGAGGATGAGAGGTGTGTTTTTCATGACTATCGAAATTAATTGCACTCCGCCCCTGACACCACGGACGGAGTGCAAGATTAAAAGAGGGAGATGATCGCCACTACGAGGAAGTAGAGCACCAGGACGACCTTGACGAGAGTGCCCGTGATGAATCCGAGGAACGCACCGAAGCCCGCCCGCAACGAGGTGCTGAAGTCGTGCGTCTTGAGCATCTCACCGATGACCGCCCCGGCAAAGGGGCCGAGCACTATACCAAGCGGGCCGGCAAACATACCGACGACCACTCCGATGTTGCACCCCCACACGCCGTACTTGCTGCCGCCGAACCGCTTTGTCCCCATCGCCGGGATGATGAAGTCTAGCACTTGCACGACCGCTATCAGTACTCCCCACACGACAAGCTCGGTGACAGAGAAGTCCACTTTGTCTGTGAAATGGATGAGGAGCATCCCGACATAGGCCAACGGCGGACCTGGCAGCGCGGGAAGTACCGACCCAGCCAGTCCTAAGACTATACACAAAAAGGCGAGAACGAACAGCACCCAATCCATCACTCACCCTCCACAGCCTGTGCGGGGTGCGTCTCCAGCCATTCGCCGTAGAGAGCGAGGAGGTTGCGCAGCCCGTAGGCTTTCATTTCTTTGTTGTAAATCACGTCTATGCACAGATCCAGCAAGGGCTTGGCATTGACGTTCTCTGAGACGATGAGCGACCTGACGTTGAGCCTCAAGCGGTCAAGGACGGCCTCATCGACTATGCCATGGCTGTCGGCGAGGAACTGGAAAAGGGAATAGTCACGGATTGTCGCGAGATGGGCATCGGTGATGTCGATGTGCTTGCTGCCCGACGCGTTGGCTTGTATCTTATACATGATTGTCTGTATTGGTTGTCTATTGGCAAATATATGCCATCTGACCATAAAAACAAAGAATGATAAGACTTTAAGTGCCACGCCACCTGCGCTGTCGGGAGGTATGGTGCACGACCAAGGTCAGACCGTGCGCTGCTTGGGCAAGGTGAAGACGAACTCAAGCCCGCCGCTCTCTGCCGCCCGCACCTGGATGCTGCCGCCGTGGAACAGGACGGCATTTTTGACAATGGCGAGTCCCAGTCCCGTGCCGCCGAGCTTGCGCGACCGCCCCTTATCGACACGATAGAACCGCTCGAAGAGATGCGGCAGATGGCGCGGGTCAACTCCGACTCCGTTGTCTGAGAATTGGAAAGTGTGCATGGCATCGTCCTCGCCTATGTGCCTGATGGTGATGGTCGTCCCCATCCCGGCATAAGCTATGGCATTGTCAGTCAGGTTGCGGAAGATGGAGTAGACCAATGAATAATTGGCCTCGACGATGACCTGAGGGCTGACCAACTTGAGGAACTGCATATGCTTATCCTTCAACTGAAGATTGGTCTCGGCCTCGATGGTGTCGAGCAACGTGAGGATGTTGATGCGGTTTTTGTCATAATGCCTGTTGTCCGCCTCGTCCATGCGGGTCAACGTCATGATGTCGTGGAGCAGGCTTGTCAGTCGGCTGGCCTGGTCGTTGCATCGCGAGAGGAATTGGTTGCGCGTCTCCTCGGGCATATCGGGATTGTCAAGGATGGTCTCGATGAAGCCCTTGATACTGCTCACCGGCGTTTTCAGCTCATGTGAGATGTTCTGGGTCAGCTGACGTTTGAGGCGGGATTTGTCCTCCTCGCTGTCACGAATCTCCGCATAGAGCTGCACGATGTGGCGCGCCAGGTCGCCAAGCCCGTTGTCGGGGAATTTGACATCGAGCGTCGAGATGTCCTCACCGCTCTTGGCTCGGGTAAAGAAGTGGTTCAACTGGTGGAACACCTTGCCTATGTTCTTCGTGTATTTGTAGAGGATGATGAGCAGGACAAACGAGACGGCCAACGTCACAAGCAGATACTCGATGTCCACCGCCAGCATCTTGCTCAGGCTAACATCATAGGGCAAAGAAGAACGGATGACAAGCCCCCCTTCCTTGAAATACGTGGCGGAATAGAAGTAGTCCCGCTGCATCGTGTCAGAGCGTCTGGCCACGACATAAGCCGAGCCGTCACGCATCGCCTGCCTTATCTCGGGACGTGAGCTATGATTGTCCATCAGTCGCTTGTTCTCGCTGTCATAGATTACAAGCCCGTCCTCCTTGATGAGGGTGAAACGTGGCTTGGCAATGCCCTCGACCGTCTCGGTGCGGCCGATGAACTCCACGAGGAGGCTGTCTGACATCCCGTAGTACTTGGTCAGCTCATAGAGTGCGAGATTCAAGTTCTGGAGCTTGGTGTTGAGCAACTCCGTCTTGTACATCTTCTCACGGTTGTACTGGAAGAAAATGAAGCACGAGACGAATGCCAGGAACAACAGCAGCACCGTCAGGAAAAGCCGCGAACTGAAAGACAGATTCTTCATCCTGCGCCGTGAAGTCAATTCACTTTGTCATCGAAACAATAGCCGTAGCCCATCCTCGTCGTGATGTGCTTGCCATAACGGCCAATCTTCTTCCTCAGCCTTGTGATGTTGACATCCACCGTGCGGTCGAGGACATAGACCTCATCTTTCCAGACACGGGCGAGGATGTCCTCACGGGAGAAGACTTTGCCTTTGCCTTTCAACAATGTGAACAGGATTTCAAACTCCTTTTTGGTGAGAGGGATGACTTCGCCATCTATCTCTACTTTCTTGCTGTCCAAATCCATGACCAGTGTCTCGAATACGAGTTTTCCACTGGCAACGGCTGCCGACGGAGTGCTTGCACGACGCAGCACAGCCTTGATGCGCAAGATGACTTCCCTGATGGAATAAGGCTTTGAGATGTAGTCGTCAGCCCCGATGTTCAGCCCCGTGCAGACATCGTTCTCGGTGTCCTTGGCAGTGACGAAGATTATCGGAATCGATGCCGTCTCCTTGTTCTTCTTCATGATGTTGGCCATCTTGAAACCGGAAATCTCCCCCATCATCACATCGAGCAGAATCAGGTTGTAGACGCTCAAATCCATTGCCAACGCCTCCTCGGCCGAATAGGCTACATCCACGATGTAATTCTCGTTTTCAAGGTTGAACTTGAGGATTTCACATAAATCTTCCTCATCGTCCACGACGAGTATCCTGTATTCGTTCATAAGTCTATAGGTTTGGTGTTTTGCAAATATACATAATAATAGGTATAATCTGAGGCAACACCACGGATGCCCCATTTGCGAGAATCCCCCACCCCACTCCCGGTTGCGTGACCAGGATTGCGGTGGGGGATTGCATCAAGCCGCCAGACCGTCAGTCGCGGTTGTTGAATTTATCGACAGCACGGAGCATATGCCTCAATTGCGAAATCATCTCCTCGGACTCCTGTATCATATTAAGGTAGACGTAGGACACGGCAATGTTGGTGTCATCGCTCCGCAACCTTGACAGTTGCTTTTCCCTCAATTCTGAGAATGCCTCCTTCAGCTTGCTGCACTCGACACGGAAGTCATTGATGCTTGCATAGTCGTGGGTGCTGATTATCTCCTTGGCACGATCGACCATGTAGACCACGTTGTCGCGCAATGGCACGAACTCCTTGACACACTCCTGCGGCAGACGCTCGAAGTTGTTGTCAACGTGCTCCTCGCATGGCTCGCAGAGGCGGCGCAAGCAGTAGTTGAGCTGCTGGCAACTGTTTATGCCAAGATGCAGCCACGTGTTCTTCTCAATCGCAACGTCATCGGCAGCGCGGCGCAGGCCGATGAGTTCCTTGCGGCGCGACCTCTTGAGCATCTTCTTCGCCTCCTTGATTAACAGTGTGGAGTGGCGCAAGCTCCTGAGGTCTTCTTTGATGAAGCCGTTGGTTATCTTGGTGTAAGTGTCGGCGACGAACTGGAGATTGCTCTCCTCGGTCATCTGCACGTGCTTCTGGAGCAGAGGCCAGACATCCTCCTTGCTCTTTGCAGTGACGATTTGGTCAAAGAGGTCGTCATCGGCCGTCTTCTCGTTTTTCTTCTTGAGCATCTTGCCGCTGCGGATGAGCATGAATATCACCAAAGCCACCATGATGACACACACGACGACACCACCGTAGTAGAGGGCAAGCACGACAAGCGCAGCAGCGATGAACGCCGCACCAGCCGTGATGAACCATCCGCCGATGACCGAGATGACACCCGTGATGCGGAACACGGCAGTCTCACGCCCCCAAGCCTTGTCGGCGAGCGAAGTACCCATGGCTACCATGAACGTCACGTAGGTCGTTGACAACGGCAGCTTCATCGACGTTCCCAACGCGATGAGCAACCCGGCCAGCACCAACCCGACCGAAGCACGCACGAGGTCGAATGCCGCCCCGTTCTCAAGGATTACCTCGTCACTGTTCAGACGCTTGTTGGCCCAGTTCTTGACGCTCTGAGGAGTGACCTTCATCACAGCGTTGAACGCATTGACAGTGTTCCTCACCAGGCTGCGTGCCACACGTGACGAGCCGAACATCTCGTCGCCCCCGTCCTGTTTGGACAAATCGACGGAAGTCTTGATGACGTTGCGCGCTTTCTTGGAGGTCGCCAGCGAATAGACCATTATCGCACCAGCCGCTATCAGGAATATGGTAGGCGTCTTGGCAGACGAGTTGAGGAACGCCACCGAGAACGACGACGGGTCGCCACCACCGGCAGCCATGTAGTGCACATAGCTGTCATACCCGGCCAAAGGCACACCGATGAAGTTCACCAGGTCGTTGCCCGCAAACGCCATGGCGAGGGCAAACGTGCCGAGGAGCACTATCACCTTGAAGACATTCACCTTCAACGCGTGCAACAGCTGCATGATGATGGTGAAGCCCACGAAGCAACCGCCCACGATGAGCAGCGTGTTGTCAGCTACCCACTGCTTGTTCTCGGGAGTCATGAAAGTCAAGTCCTTGACACCCTTGATGAGCATGAAGTAGACGATGGCCGTCGCAGCCAGGCCGCCGAATATGCCAATCTTCCACGTCAGCCCCTTCTTGTAGTTGAACGAGAAGAAAAGGCGGGCAAGGAACTGTATCAACGTACCGAAAACAAACGCTATCGCCACCGAGACGAATATCGCAATGATCACCGACAGAGCCTTGTCCGTGTTGAGCAGATTGAGCAGCGACAGATCACCCGTCGTGTCATGCGCAATCTTGACCATCGACATCGCAAAGGCCGAGCCCAACAGCTCAAACACCATCGACACCGTCGTCGATGTCGGCAGACCGAGCGAGTTGAATACATCGAGCAAGATGACATCAGTGATCATCACGGCGAGGAAGATGCACATTATCTCGTCGAAATAATAGTGCTCCGGCAACACGATGCCATGTCGCGCAATGTCCATCATGCCATTGCTCATCGATGCCCCGAGGAAAACACCCACGGCAGCCACGATGATGATCGTGCGGAACGAAGCCGCCTTGGCCCCCACCGCCGAATTCAAGAAGTTCACAGCGTCATTGCTCACCCCGACCATCAAATCAAAAATGGCCAGCATGAAGAGGAAAATGACGAAACCCAGATAGATTGTCTCCATACGATATAATTGTGTTGTGATATTCTACACTTTCCGCCGCAAAATTATCCTTATCATATTATAAGCAAATTTCACTTATGTTACAAAAATGTTTCAAACTTCACGGCAGGCACTCCTGGAGCAGCTGGCGGCAACGGCAGGCAACCTGACCGCCAGCCCGCAGCCATCGGCGGATGGCAACAGGGAGAAAAACGCACGGCCCGGCGCATGAAACCCATGACACGCCGAGAAAAGTTCCCTGTCTCGGCGTATCAAGTACATTCAAAAGTTTTGTTTTTACTTGACACGCCGAGTAAAGGAACTTTTCTCGGCGAGAGAGGGAAGTTTATGTCTATTGTCGCGGGATTTGTCCCCTGTCAAGCACGATTGAGAGGGGGGGCGTTGCCCGCAGGAACGCATAACGTGCGTCACTTCCGCATCCCACGCATTCACCGCAGATGTGCCGCCTGTCGTGGAGACGCATATTATGCGTCTCTACACCATACGGGCAGATAGCGGGAAAAGCGGAAGCATCAGCAGTAGAGACGCATAATATGCGTCTCCTCAACGTCCCACGCATTCCCGCTGATGTGCCGCCTGTCGTGGAGACGCATATTATGCGTCTCTACACCATACGGGCAG
>CALNGU010000052.1 GCA_939800445.1 uncultured Bacteroidaceae bacterium
CGTTGGCCGTCTGGGCGCGCATGGCGAAGATGTCGAGGATGAGCGACGTGCGGTCGAGTATCTTTATCTTGAGCTCTGCCTCGATGTTCCTTATCTGCTTGGCGGAGAGCTCGTCGTCGAAGATTGCCATGCCGACTTCCCTTTCCTCCTCGGCTTCGGCTTCGATATACGCCCTCAGCTCCTGCAACTTGCCTTTGCCGACGTAGGTGGTCGAGAGCGGCGCGTCGAGGCGTTGGACGAAACGCTTGACGACCACCGCCCCTGCCGTGTGGGCGAGGAACTCCAGTTCGTCGAGGTACTCATTAGTCTTCATTTCGTCCTGGTCGCGTGTGATGAGGCCTACGAGGATTGCGGTCTCGGCTTGCGCCTCGGAGATTACAAATTCTTTCATTATCGTCGTTTCTTTTCTTTCCTATTTAAAATATGGTGTCACCTCGCACCGCCCTGCCCCCTGCCACGCATGATGGAGCAGAGGTAGCCGAGCTTGTAGAATGCGAACAGTCGCAGCGACGGGTCGTCACCCGTCAGGTTGGCCTCCACGCGCCGCCGCGACATGGCGAAGAGCCGCGCCGCCAGCCCGTCGAGGTGCAGGCGGCGGATGGCGGTGTAGTAGCGCAGCAGACGCACCTGCGACCGCATCAGCCCTATGTGCTGTGAGACTGCGCACACCGCGCGGCGCACCTTGTCGAGGTAGGCCTCGCTGCCGTCCCTGCTGAGGTGCCAGACGGGGTTGTCGATGTGGCGCACGGGGATGGCGGCCTCCTTGAGCATGAGACCGAAGTAGGCATCCTCGTAGCCGAAGTGTATCGTCTCGTCAAACCGCACCTTGTCGAAAACGCTCCTGTGGGCGCAGAAGTTGACACCCTTGAAGCTGGCATACGGCTGGCGTGCCCTCCGTTCCAGCGGTTCGGACTCGACACGGATGCCATATTTGTAGCGGATGGGGCACACCTCGAATTCGTCCAATGGCTTGTAGGCAAATCCCCCGCACACCACTCCTCCCGGCAGCAGCTCGGCGGCATAGCCGGCCAGGAATGACGCGCCGCAGGGCATGGCGTCCGAGTCGAGGAACAGCAGGTAGTCACCCCCCGCCTCCTGGGCCAGACGGTTGCGCAGCCGGGCAGGACCGAGGTTCACGTCCGACTGGACGTAACGGCAGCCAGGCGCGGAGCAGGCGGCACGGTTCGCCGCCCTGATGCCGGCATCGGGCGAACAGTCGTCGGCGACGATCACTTCGCACTCCATCTCCACGGCTTGCATCTGCCGCCGCAGTTCATCGACCAGCGCGGTGCAGTCGTCGTTGTAGGTGGGGATAAGGATTGAAATCATCGTCTTGGCACTTTGCCGCAAATGTAGCATAAAATAGGGACAAAGCCGACACCGCGCCGCACTTTGCCCGCCGCCGGCTGCTGCTCTGCAACCGCCTGGTGGCGGTGCGGAAAGCATACGGTGCTGATGGCCGTATCATGCAATGGTGCTGGCGGCGGCATACGATGCTCTTGCACTCAGGGTCGGATGCTTTTCCTCACCCCATGCCGCCAATGTGTAGGGAATGCCTGAAGTGGCAGGATAAAACAACGACGGGCAACCTCGTGGCTGCCCGTCATCTCAATTGTTTCGTCCAATCACCCCGCTGCGGGGTCTGTTTTGTACACCCTCAGGGACTCGAACCCTGGACCCACTGATTAAGAGTCAGTTGCTCTACCAACTGAGCTAAGGATGCATGGTGCTTTTCCAAAAGCGTTGCAAAGGTATGCCTTTTGGATTAAATGACAAAGAATATCTGATGTTTTTTTGATATGTCATTGCATTATTGTCGTTGCTAAGGAAGTTTTTCATACTTTTGTTTCCCGTAAGACATTAATAATACGGACATTATGAAACTGTCATATTCTTTCGCCATTTTACCGTTTTTGTCGCTGCTCGTGCTCCTGTCGGGCTGCGGTGAGCCGAAAATCGACGTGGAGGAGGGCGAAAGGACATTCAACCGCATACGTGGCGTGGTCAGCTACCGCAAGGAATTCAACGACCTCAACGACACCCACCTGTCGGTGGCAAGGCGCATAGGCATCACTCCCGTGGCATCGCGTGACGAGGTGGGGCGCACATCGCGCGACTTGCTGTTTGTCGGCGACAACGACTATTATGGCGTTGACCGGCTCACGCACTCGGTCCCCTATCTCGTCCCCCGGGCGAGCGCATTGCTGATGGCCATCGCGATGAATTTCCAGGATTCGCTCCAGTCCAAGGGGCTTGACAGGCATAAGCTCATAGTGACATCTGTCTTGCGTACGAAGAACGATGTCAAACGGTTGCGCAAACGCAACGTCAACGCGTCGATGAACTCGGCGCACTTCTATGGCACGACGTTTGACATCAGTTACAATCGTTTTCTCAAACCATGCGAGGGGGCGGAGGACGAGGAGGTGCGCGAGTTGAAACTGAAGCTCGTCTTGTCCGAGGTGCTTAAAGATATGCGCGATGCCGGGCTATGCTACGTCAAGCATGAGGTCCGGCAGGGATGTTTCCACATCACCGCGCGGTGATGGGCGGACGCTGCATGAAGGAAGATAAAGACATAAATACATATAATATGAATAGCAAGATAATCTCATCCGCCGTTTTGGCTGCCGCCATTGCGGCTTGTGTCTCGTGCGGAGGCAAGGACGGTGACGCGGGGCTTACCCCGGTCGATCACGTCAATCCGTCAATGGGGGCGATAAGCCATTTGCTGATGCCCGCTTTCCCGACAGTGCAGTTGCCCAACAGTATGCTTCGCGTCTATCCCTGTCGGACGGATGCGACAGGAGACCGCCTGTTTGGGCTGCCTGTGACGGTGACCAACCATCGCGAGACTTGGGCTTTCGCGCTTTCGCCTCAGATGGGCGAGGCCGAGGGGTTGGAGGCAATCCCCGCTTTGAGCTATGACAACGAGGATGTGCGTCCCTACTATTATTCCGTATATCTTGATGACGAGGAGGTCGATGTCGAGTTTGCGCCGTCGCACCAGTCGGCCGTCTATCAGTTTGATTTCAACCGTCCGGGCGACCGCTGGCTGGTGTTTGCCACCAAGCGTGGCGAGTTGCGGGCAGATGGAGGCAAAGTCACGGGCTGGCAGTCGTTGAACGACCGCACCAAAGTCTACGTCTCGATGCAGGCTGATGCCGAGCCGGCCGACGTATGCATGATTGACTCCGACGGTTCGCTTGTCGCCGATGCCAGCATGATCGGGGGTGACACGGTGGCGGTGGCGATGCGTTTCCCGGAGGACGTGGAGACGCTGACCGTGCGCTACGGCATCTCGTTCATCAGCTCCGAGCAGGCGGGCAAAAACCTTGAGCGCGAAATCCCCGGCCTCACTGTGAAGCAGGTCGCCGAGGCTGGCAAAAAGGTCTGGAACGACGCACTTGGCAAGATAGAGGTCGAGGGCGACGACGAGGAAGCCATGAGGGTGTTCTACACATCGCTCTACCGTTGCTATGAGAGGCCTATATGCATCAGCGAGGATGGCCGCTACTTCTCGGCCTACGACGGCGAGGTGCATGACGACGGGGGCGAACCATTCTATGTCGATGACTGGATTTGGGACTCCTACCGTGCGCATCATCCGTTGCGGGTGCTGATTGATGCCAGTGTCGAGACCGACATCATCAACTCCTTCCTCCTGATGGCCGAGCAGTCCAGTACGTGCTGGATGCCCACGTTCCCCGAAGTTTCCGGTGACACGCACCGCATGAACAGCAATCATGGCGTTGCCACCATCCTGGATGCGTGGGTCAAAGGAGTGACGGATTTCGACCTGTCAAAGGCCTACGAATACAGCAAGCGCGGCATAGAGGAGAAGACTTTGATTCCATGGTCGGCACGCCCCGCCGGATGGCTGGATGATTTCTACAAGAAGAACGGCTACATCCCCGCCCTCCGTCCCGGCGAAAAGGAGACGGTCGAGGGTGTCTCCATCTGGGAGAAGCGTCAACCCATCGCCGTCACCCTTGGCACGGCCTATGACCAATGGTGCTTGTCCGAACTGGCAACAATCCTGGGCAAGGACGATGAGGCTACCCGCTATGCCGGGTGCGCACTCAACTACCGCAATGTCTTCAACCCGGCGACGAAGTTTTTCCATCCCAAGGACAAGGACGGGCAATTCATCCCCGACGTGGACTACCGCTACGACGGCGGTCTCGGTGCGCGTGACTATTATGATGAGAACAACGGATGGATATACCGTTGGGACGTGCAGCACAACATCGCCGACCTTGTCGCCCTCAACGGGGGAGCGGACAGCTTTGTCGCCGCGCTCGACTCGATGTTCAACGAGCCGCTGGGGATGTCAAAGTGGAGTTTCTATTCCTTCCTGCCCGACCACACGGGCAACGTCGGGATGTTCTCGATGGCGAATGAGCCGAGTTTGCATATACCATATCTATATAACTACGCCGGCAAGCCCTACCTGACGCAGAAGCGGGTACGCACCCTGCTCGACCAATGGTTCCGCGACGACCTGATGGGGTTGCCCGGGGACGAGGACGGCGGAGGTATGTCGGCCTTCGTGGTATTCTCGGCCATGGGCTTCTATCCCGTCACGCCGGGACTTCCGATGTACAACATAGGCAGCCCGATGTTCCGCCACGTGACAATGCGGATGTCGGGTGGCAAGACGCTCGAAATCGTGACTGAGAACTATTCTCCCGACAATAAGTACATACAGAGCGCGACCTTCAACGGCGAGGCATGGGACAAGCCTTGGTTCACGCACGATGACATAAAGGACGGCGGCAAATTCGTGTTCGTCATGGGTTCCAAGGCCAATAAGTCATGGGGCGCAGGCAGCGTACCCCCGTCGGGTTGTGAAGCTGAATGATGATGACTGACAATCCAACTGCCGCGCCAGACGTTGCACCCGTGCTGGCGCGGCACTTCATCTACCTGTCCTATGATGGCACGGCCTACCACGGATGGCAGGTGCAGCCCAACGGCATCTCCGTGCAACAGCGGCTCGCCGAGGCACTCTCGACCATCCTGCGCACCACAATAGAGGTCACGGGGGCTGGACGCACCGACGCGGGAGTCCATGCCGCGATGATGGTGGCGCACTTCGATGCCGTGGCGGGCAGCTTCGACTGCGGCGTGCTGGCAGACAAGCTCAACCGCCTCCTGCCGCCCGACATAGCCGTCAGCCGCATTGTACCGGTGCGTCCCGATGCCCATGCCCGCTTCGACGCTACCTCGCGCACCTACAACTATTATGTCACGCGGCGCAAATGCCCGTTCACGGCACGCTACCGCTGGCGGCTGCACACGCCGCTCGATGTCGCGGCGATGAACGAGGCTGCCGCCGCGCTGATGCACTACGAAGACTTCACCAGCTTCAGCCGCCTGCACACTGATGTCAAGACCAACAACTGCCACATCACCGAAGCACGGTGGGAATGTTTCGATGACGGCGACCTGCGCTTTGTCATCACCGCCGACCGCTTCCTGCGCAACATGGTGCGGGCCGTGGTGGGGACGCTCGTCGAGGTGGGGCGCGGACGGATGGACGTGCCATCGTTCCGCCGCGTCATCGAGGCGCGTGACCGCTGTGCCGCAGGGCAATCGGCACCGGGCAACGCCCTGTTCCTGACCGACGTGACCTATCCTGACGAAATATTCCTTTGACCATGTGGCTTTCACTCGCATTCGTCTCGGCCGCCCTGCTCGGCCTCTATGACATAGCCAAGAAGACATCGCTGCGCGGCAACGCCGTGCTGCCGGTGCTGTTGCTCAACACGGTGTTTTCGACGCTCATCTTCCTGCCGTTCATAGTGCTGTCGCGCTGCGGGGGGCGGGAGATGGTGGGCGACCTCTTCTACGTCCCCGCCGCAGGGTGGGAGGTGCACCGCCTCATCATCCTCAAGGCCATGCTGACACTCTCGTCATGGATATGCGGCTACTTTGCCCTCAAGCACCTGCCGCTCACCATAGCCGGCCCGATCAACGCCACCCGCCCCGTCATGGTGCTGGTGGGGGCGATGCTTGTCTTCGGCGAGCGGCTCAACGCATTGCAATGGGTGGGGACGGCATTCGCCGTGGTCTCGTTTTTCCTGCTCGGGATGTCGGGCAAGAAGGAGGGCATCGACTTCCGCCACAACCGGTGGATAGCCCTGCTCGTCCTTGCTGCCGTGCTCGGGGCGGCGAGCGGCCTCTACGACAAGTACCTCATGCGCGACATAGCCCCCATGACCGTCCAGTCGTGGTTCAACGTCTACCAGATGGCGGCCATGGCCGTCATCGTCGCCGTGCTGTGGTGGCCGCGCCGCAGGCAGGGCGAGCCGTTCCGCTGGCGGTGGTCGATCGTGCTCATATCCGTATTCCTCTCGGCGGCCGACTTCGCCTACTACTACGCCCTGAGCAGCGACGGGGCGATGGTCTCGGTCGTGTCGATGGTGCGGCGCGCCAGCGTCGTGGTGTCGTTCATGGGCGGCGTCCTCATCTTCCGTGAGAAGAACATACGGGGCAAGCTCATCGACCTCGCGCTCGTCTTGGCGGGCATGGTGTTCCTCTACCTCGGCAGCCGTGGCGGCTGACCTCGTGGGGGGAATGCCGTGACGTGGCGGGGAGGCCATGGTATGCGTCTCCCCGCCGGGCGGTCGTGCGCTGTGCAGTTCTTTGGATGATGTAGAGACGCAGCCTGCCGCGTCTCGCCGGCAGGTTGCGTGGGATGACGAATGCATGGATTGTGTAGTGGCGCAGCAGGCAGCGTCCCAACAACCGGCACACGGTTTTCAGGCAATCACGACAGGGGACAAAATCCGTGACGATAGACATAAACCTCCACCATGCACCGAGAAAACTTCCTTGTCTCGGTGAGTAAAGTAAAAACAAAACTTCTGAATATACTTTGCTCGCCGAGACAAGGAAGTTTTCTCGGCGTGTGGGGTAAGATTTCTCGGCGTGCTGTGGCTTTTGTGCCTTGATGTGGCGGGCTTCGGGCTTGATGTCGTGGCTGCGGGGTGCGGTGCGGGGCTTTTGGGGAGGGGTGTTGCGGGGGTGTGGCTATTTTGCTATTTTCGCATAAACTATTGACATTGATTCCATGACCAAGATTTTCTGGCGTTTGCTGGCTGTGTGTGCTGCCGTGTCGGTGCTCGGCGCGTGCGCGGATAGGGAGATGACGACGGCTTTCACCCTGCGCGGCGACCTGCGGGGGCTGACGCATGACACGGTGGAGGTGCGCGACGTGCTGTCCTACAAGGACACAACCTACCGTGTGGTGCAGCGTGACGGGCGTTTCGCTTTTGTGGTCGAGCCTGACACGTTTGCCCTCTACCGGGTGACGGTCAACGGCGGGGCGGCTTCGTTTTATGCTTTCGGCGACAAGGGACGGACGGTCGATGCGTCGGGGCGCGTCGATTCGGCGTATGTCATGCTCAGCGGCGACGTTGAGGCCAACGGGCGGCTGATGGATTTCGAGAGGGTGTTGGCGGAACGGCTGCGTGCGTTTGCCGACTCGGTGGATTGTGCCGGGGCGGACGGTGCCGCGCTGCTCGATTCGGTGGCGTGTGCCGAGGCCGCGGCCTACGTGCTGGCACACCATGACGACTATGTGTCGGCAGTGGTTTTCGAGAAGTACCTGTGGGAGAGCCGCTGCCCCGACTATGTGATGCTTGACTCTGTGCTCGGTGGCATGAGCGGCATCCTGCTCGACTTGCCCGAGCTGCACAGGGCGCGGGCGGTGGTGGACAGGAAGAAGGCGGCGTTTCCCGGCCGCTACGTCTACTTGAACAACCTGGAGTTCACCGACGGCACGCGGCTGCCAATCAGCGAGTCGAGGGGCAACTATCTATTTATCGAGTTCTGGGCTTCGTGGTCGCGTCCGTCTATGGCGTTGCGTGGGGAGCTGGAGGACGTGTATGCCAAGTTCCGCAATGCCAAGGTGCGCGAGGCGGGCAAGAGTGTCGGGGTCAACTTCATCGGAGTCTCGCTCGACACCGATGCCGCGCTGTGCGACTCGGCGTCGCGTGCCGCTGCCGTGGGATGGCGGCAGGTGTGCGACGGCAAGGCGTGGGTGTCCGACCTGGTCGAGAAGTTTGCCATAACGAGTCTGCCCGACAACGTGCTGCTCGGGCTTAACAATAAGGTGATAGGCCGCAGCCTCACGCCGGCAGAGCTTGACAGCGTGCTGTCGGCACGGTTTGACCGTTGAGCGGTGGCCGCCCGTAACCATTCATAACACAACACCATGCTTGTCAAAGTCTACGCCGCCGCCGTCCAGGGCATCGATGCCATGCCCGTCACCATCGAGGTCAACTGCTCGCGCGGTTGCCTGTTCCATCTCGTCGGGTTGCCAGACTCGGCTGTCAAGGAGAGCCATGAACGCATCAAGTCCGCTCTGTCGGTCAACGGATATAAATTCCCAACCAAGGAGATAATCATCAATATGTCCCCCGCCGACGTGCGCAAGGAGGGGACAGCCTACGACTTGCCGCTCGCCATAGGCATCCTTGCGTCTGCCGAGGAGGTGAGTGCAGAGCGGTTGCCCCGCTTCATGCTCATGGGGGAGATAAGCCTCGACGGCTCTGTCCTGCCTATCAAGGGGGCGTTGCCCATAGCGATTCTGGCACGGAGCGAGGGCTACGAGGGGCTCATCGTCCCAGAACAGAATGCGCGGGAGGCGGCGGTGGTCAACAATTTGCAGGTCTTCGGGGTCAGGAACATACGGGAAGTCATCTCCTTCCTCAACGGGGAAGCGGAGCTTGAGCCGACTGTCGTTGACACGAGGGCGGAGTTCTATGCGCGGCAGGCCTCATTCGACCTCGACTTTGCCGAGGTGAAAGGGCAGGAGAGCGTCAAACGTGCCCTCGAAGTCGCCGCCGCCGGCGGGCACAATGTCATCATGGTGGGCGCGCCGGGCAGCGGCAAGTCGATGATGGCCAAGCGTCTGCCGTCCATCCTCCCGCCGTTGTCCCTGGGCGAAAGCCTGGAGACGACCAAGATACACTCGGTGGCGGGCAAGCTGCCACGGGGCACTTCGCTCATCGCCCAACGGCCGTTCCGCAGTCCGCATCACACCATCTCGCAGGTGGCGATGGTCGGTGGCGGCACGTACCCCGCCCCTGGCGAAATCAGCCTTGCACACAACGGGGTGCTGTTCCTTGACGAGCTGCCCGAATTCAACCGTGCCGTCCTCGAAGTGTTGCGGCAACCGTTGGAAGACCGCCATATCTCAATCGCACGAGCCAAGTGCTCGTTGGACTATCCGGCAAGCTTCATGCTCGTGGCAAGCATGAATCCTTGCCCTTGCGGTTACTACAACCACCCGACAAAACAGTGCGTCTGCACGCCGGGGCAGGTCCAAAAGTACTTGAACCGCATATCCGGTCCGCTGCTTGACCGCATCGACATCCAGGTAGAGATAGTCCCCGTGCCGTTTGAGAAGATGGCCGACACCCGCCAGGGCGAACCCAGCGCGGCGATACGTGAGAGGGTGGTCGCCGCACGACGGGTGCAGGAGGAGCGTTTCAAGGGTGAAAAAGGCATCTACTGCAATGCCCAGATGACCCTGCGCCTGATGAACATCCATGCTGTCCCCGATGCCGACGGTCTGCGCCTGCTGAAGAACGCCATGCAGCGTCTCAACCTCTCGGCACGTGCTTATGACCGCATCCTCCGCGTGGCACGCACCATCGCCGACCTGGACGGCAGCCAGTCAATCAAGTCAAGCCACATCGCCGAGGCGATAAGCTACCGCAACCTCGACCGCGCAGCTTGGGGCAACTCATGACACCATGGCACGTCACAACGAACTCGGCAAGATGGGCGAGGCGATGGCGACCTCGATGCTCGTGGGCAAGGGACTGCGCATCCGCAACCACAACTGGCGGTGCGGGAAACTTGAGATAGACATCGTGGCGGAGTCGGACGACGAGATAATCTTCGTCGAGGTCAAGACGCGACAAAACACCTACTTTGCCGACCCGAAGGACGCTGTCACGGACAAAAAGATAAGGAACATTGTCCGCGCCGCCGATGCATATATAAAGGAATATGAGGTGGACAAGCCCGCGCGGTTTGACATCGTCGAGATTGTCGGCAATGACGGTGGGGCGGAGATAGACCACATCGAGGGGGCTTTCCTGCCCCCGTTGATGTGACACCGCATGGGGCGGGCGGCGTGGCTCAGGCTTTTCCCGCCGTCTTGCCCTGTTTCTCTATCCACCAGTCGATGAGCCGCCGCGCAAGGCTGAGCTTCTGCGGCAGTTCGGGCAGTGTGTCGATGGTGAAGAACCGCCCTGCGTCCAGTTCCTCCTCCTGCAACCGCAGCTCCCCGCTCTCGTATTCGGCGGTGAACCCCACCATGATGACGCTGGGGTAGGGCCACGGCTGGCTGCCGAAGTATCTCACGTTCTTGATGGTCAGTCCCGTCTCCTCCATCACTTCGCGGCGGAGGCAGTCTTCCAGTGACTCGCCTGGCTCGACATAGCCGGCAATCAGTCCCCTGAACGTGCCACGGAAGTTGCGGGCATGGACCATGAGGACGGCATCACCGCGCTCGATGAGCACGATGATTGCAGGCGAGATGCTGGGGAACAGTTCGTGCCCGCACTTGGGGCACACCTTGCCGATGCGTTGCGTCCTGCGTGTCGGCGTGCCGCACGCCGGGCAGTAGCGGCTGGTCAAGTCCCAGTGGACGAGCTCACGTGCTGCCCCGGCTTTGTCGTACAGCCTTTTCTCTATCTTGAAGTAGGATGCCCGCAGGTCGCACCGCTCCAATCCGCCGAGGTCGGCGCACGTGGTGCAGTAGGCCTTGCAGTCATGCCCGTCGATAGTCCCGATGTCGTGCACGATAGTCCCCTCCGCCACTGGCAGCGGCATCGTGTCGGTGAGGGGGATGCCCAGTTTGTCACCGTCGGCGGCAAGCAACAGTTGCCTGTCCGAGAATATGAACCAATAGGTCATGCCTCTCACTTTATTGTCACCATCGTCGCGCCGAAACCGTATTCCCTAAAGGAGGCGTCCTGGCTTTGGCAAGACTTGTAGCAGCGTTTCAGCTCATCGAGGATGGCGCGTCGCAGCACCCCGTCGCCTTTGCCGTGGATGAAGACGATTTTCATTCCCTTGTTCTTGAGGTTCTCGTCCATCACTTTGCGGAAGTGGTCGAGTTGGTATTTGAGCATGGCGGCGTTGTCCATCCCCGTGGTGTCGTCCAACAGCTCGTGGATGTGCAGGTCCACTTCCATCGGGCCGTCGTGCCGTGGCTGCTTGCGTGCCGGTTCGCTGGTGGGGCGGTCGCCCTTGGCTTTCTGCACCATGGCTTCTTGCAGCTCCTCGGCCGAGACGAACAACTGGCGGGCAGGCACGTCGTCCCTGACGATGTCGTAGAGCAATGCCGGGTCTTCAAAGAAATCGGTCTCCTTGAATGTGTGGAGTTTGTAGAACTTCACCGTGTCGAGCCTCAGGGTCACGCTCACTGCCGGCTTGCCTGCGAATGCCTTGGTCTTGAACGCGATGAGCTGCACCGCCACGCGTTGCAGGTCGTTGAGGCTGCTCTTCTCGAATTCCTCGAGGAAGAGCTTTGTGTTGGGCTCCACCAAACCGTTTGCACGCGGCAACCAGTTGTTGTTGTCACCGGTAGCATAGGTGAAGTAGAGGTAGTAGTTGCTGTCGTTGACCAGGTAGGTCTCAAACGGCGTGGTGCTGATGGCCTTGGCATCGACCGGGACGTAGGCGAGGTAGACGTTCAGTCTCTCGCCCTCGCGGGTCTCGGCCACGGGCTTGCGCGGCTCGGGCTTGGCATCCTCGACGACGGGGGCGGGCTTGTCGGCCTCTTTTGTGACCCGCTTTTTCGTGCCGTAGTTGTCACTCTCGACCACGATGCATTCGTTGATGGGCATGGGGATGTCAAATCCCGACTCGTCCTCGACCAACACCGTGCTTTTGTCCCTGAATCCTGTCACCACTCCCCCGCCTACTTCGCTGAGGAAGCGCACCTTGTCGCCTATCTTTATGTCCATGATGTTTGTGTTTATGTGTCGTTGTCTTTGCTCGTTGCTCCCCGCCGTGTGCCGCAGGGCTGCGGTGGCGTGCGGCGGGTCATGCAAAGTTATGTCGTTTGTGACAAACGCAGTGCCGCGTGGCGGTTAATTTTCCTTGCACCAGCCCCTCCAGCCGCCTGCCTTGCCGGGCGTGCTGCGCGTCCATCTGCCGTGCGCAAAGTTGGCGGGGTCGGATGCAAAGTCTGTTTTTAGCTTGAAAATATATAAACTTAGGTTAAGTTTATATAGATTTAGGCTGCAATTATGTATTTTTAGGCTTAAAATAGAGTTTGCGTCCGACCTCTTCAGTTTTTCGACCTGTGCCGTCGTCCCGGCACTGCGTGGCGGTTGACGTGGCGATGAGGCTTTTTGGCGTGGCGGGCGGGGGTGTGGGCGATTTTGCTTAATTTTGCCGCACAATGATTGAGATGGAAGATACACGACATATCAGGATAAGCGACTTCGACTATGACCTTCCTGACGCGAGGATAGCGAAGTTCCCACTCGAGCGCAGGGATTCGTCCAAGTTGTTGCTCTACCGCCACGGCGAGGTGTCAGAGGATGTTTTCTCGTCCTTGCCGCGCTACATCGACGGTGGGGCGTTGATGCTGTTCAACAACACCAAGGTCATCCAGGCGAGGTTGCACTTCCGCAAGGCGACGGGGGCATTGATTGAGGTGTTTTGCCTTGAGCCGTATGCCCCGGGTGACTATCTTCTCAACTTCCAGTCACGTGGCAGTTGCCAGTGGCTCTGCATGGTCGGCAACCTGAAGAAGTGGAAAGAGGGCGTGCTCACCCGCACCATCCCGCTCGACGGCCGCACGCTGACGCTCACGGCAACAAACCTTGGGACGGTGGGGACGAGCCAGCTCGTGCGTTTCGCCTGGGATGGCGACGTGACATTCTCGGAGGTGCTGGAGGCGGTGGGCGAACTTCCCATCCCTCCCTACCTGAACCGCGAGGCGGAGGAGAGTGACAAACGGACGTACCAGACGGTCTATTCCAAAATAGAGGGGTCGGTGGCCGCCCCGACGGCAGGGCTGCACTTCACCGAAGATGTCTTGCAGGCGTTGTCTGCCAAGGGTGTCGAGTGCGAAGAGTTGACACTCCATGTCGGCGCGGGTACGTTCCGCCCGGTCAAAAGCGACGACATCGGCGGCCATGTCATGCACACCGAGACCATCGCGGTCAGGAAGTCAACGATTGAACGCCTGCTTGCCCACGGCGCGGCGGCGGTGGCTGTCGGCACGACATCGGTGAGGACGGTCGAGAGCCTCTACTACATCGGCGTACAACTGGAGCATGGAGGCGACCCCGGCGACGGGCATATCCATGTCGGGCAATGGGAGCCCTACGGCGACACACCGTCCATAAGCCCCGAGAGGGCGTTGCGCAACATCATCGACTACCTTGACCGTCACGGGTTGGATGTGTTGCACGCCAGCACGGGGATAATGATTGCGCCCGGCTACACCTACCACTACGTCAAGGCGATGGTGACAAACTTCCATCAGCCCAAGAGCACTTTGCTGCTTTTGGTCTCGGCTTTCGTCGGTGGCGACTGGAGGCGCATCTACGACTACGCACTTTCGCACGGTTTCCGTTTCTTGAGTTACGGAGACAGTTCATTGCTGTTGCCATAAGCGGGGCATCCGCTGCCTGTCTCATCTGATCCTGCCGTCACGACTTCGGTGCGTGGCGGCAGGATTTCGCTTTGTTAGGGATGAAAGGGACGGCGGGACACACGGATGCTTATCATCTTTTAACGTTTTGCAATCACTTGTCCCTCAGCAATGGTAACATCGCGGTAACTATGGCACGCATTGGTAACGTCTTGCAGGGCAATGCTCCGCCATCTAACTTCGCATCATCAAGAACGAATCATCGCCGCCCGCGCGTCTGTGGTGCGGCCATCAATGAACAATAAATAATAGGTAGACTATGAAACAGATTGAGAAGACCATCGAATCCGCAAATGCAACTGCCGTGAGCGTCGGCAGCCTGAGCGGATTGTGTGATTATGTCGTGGAACTTGGTCCTGGCGTGAAGATTCCCGGGAAGGTGTTTGTCGGCGCGGCACTGGGCGCGACGGGTGCCGAAGTCTCTTTCCAGATGTTCCAGCCCGGGACGGAAACAGGATTTTTGCACACCCACAAGACCCATGAGGAACTGTACTTCTTCCTCCGTGGCACTGGCGAATTCCAGGTTGACGGGCAAGTGTTCAACGTCGGGGAGGGGAGTGTCGTCCGCGTCGCCCCTGCCGGCAAGCGGTCAGTCCGCAACAACGGGGCTGAACCTCTCGTGATGCTCTGCGTGCAGTACAAAGGCGGGACATTCACGTCCGAGGATGCCGCCGATGGCAACATCCTTGGCGAGCCTGTCGTCTGGTGACAGGAGGCATAAGGCCGGTCGCCGCCGCCGGTTTGGCTGGAGGCTGCTGGCAAATCAATCGACGCGAGGTCAGGGACACGCCGTGAGAGCGTGTCCCTGACCTTTGCTTTCAGGAGGTTGCCTCTTTTGCCGGCATTGCGGCAAACCATGCAGGCGCGGCGGTCTTGCTCTGTCGGCGCG
>CALNGU010000053.1 GCA_939800445.1 uncultured Bacteroidaceae bacterium
GCAAAATCATCGGAGGGGGTGATGCGCGGTGGTGATTAATCGCTATTTTTGCCGTCGGAATTTTTATTGAAAGGAGACGATGATAAGATTTGCTGTAATAGGCCAGGGGCACATCGGCAAACGCCACGCGGAGATGATACGCCGCAACCCGGCGGCCGAACTGGCGGCCGTGTGCGACACGGCGGACAGGGACACGCTCGGTCTGGACGGGTTGCAGGAGCGGTTTTATGCCTCCATCGACGACCTGCTGTCGGGCGAGCCTGACGTTGACGTGGTGAACATCTGTGTGCCAAACGGCTTGCACGCCGACTTTGCCATCAAGGCCCTGAGGGCGGGCAAGCACGTCGTCATCGAGAAGCCCATGGCTCTGACGCGGGCGGACGGCGAGCGCATCATCAGCACGAGCCTCGATTGCAACCGCAGGGTCTTCTGCGTGATGCAGAACCGCTATTCGCCGCCGTCGGTGTGGTTGAAAGAGGTGGTCGGCAGCGGGGTGCTGGGACGCATCTACAAGGTGCAGTTGAATTGTCTGTGGAACAGGGATGCGCGCTACTACAAGCCGGGCGGCTGGCACGGCACGGCGGACATGGACGGGGGGACGCTGTTCACGCAGTTCTCACATTTCATCGACATCATGTACTGGCTCTTTGGCGACATAAAGAACATCAAGGGCAGCTTCCAGGACTTCAACCACGAGGGGCTGACGGACTTCGAGGATTCGGGGTGCGTGATGTTCGACTTCTGCAACGGGGGGACGGGCTGCCTCAACTACTCAACGGCGGTGTGGGACACAAACCTGGAGAGCAGCATCACGATAATCGCCGAAAACGGGTCAATCAAGGTCGCCGGGCAGTATATGAACGAAGTGACCTACTGCCACATCAAGGACTATGAGATGCCTACGCTCGCCCCTTCCAACCCGCCCAACGATTATGGAGCATACAAGGGTTCGGCGCAAAACCACCATTATATAATACAAAACGTCATCGACACCCTGACCAGCGGCACGCCCATCACGACCAACGCCATGGACGGGCTAAAGGTGGTGGACATCATCGAGAGAATCTACGCAGTGAGGGACAAACGTTGACACACCAGCGGTGATGGAAAAGATTCTCGCCATGCTCGGCTTCATCCTCGCCCTGCTGACATCGTGCGGCAGGCACGCCCCGACGGGCGATTGGGACGGGTGTGCCGAGGACAGCGTCTTCATGGCGTGCTATGACCTGATATACGACAAGCCCGACTCGATAATAAAAGTGGCGAGCAGCAAGGTCACGGGCGACAGCTTGCTGCACTACCGCTACAACAACCTGCTCTCACGGGCGTTGTTCGCCAAGGGGGATGTCGGGTGTGCCATCGAGGTCAACGACCGCAGCCTGGACTATTGCCGCCGGTCAGATGGCAGTGCCGACAACGGCTATACCACCATGCTGCTGGCCGAGGCACTCAACAACAAAGGAGTCTACCTCTCAGCCTTGGGCAAATACGACGAGGCAGCGGCCGCCCTGCAACAAGCCTGCGACCTGCAAGGGCGCAACGGCATGACCAAGGCACAGGTCAACACGCTCATCAACATAGCGGACAACCACTACACCCGTGGCAAGTTCAACGAGGCGAGCACCTGCTACCGCCGCGCCCTGGTGCTGACCGACTCGCTCGGGCTGGATGACTTGTACCTGCCGATATACTCGGGACTGGGCAAGCTCTACCTTGACTTGGGCAACTACACGATGTCTGACCGCTATTTCACCGATGCCGAGAAGTGGCTGGACGGCAGCACGACCTACGAGAGGTTCTACTTCTGCACGGCGCGGGGCAACTACTATTTCTACATCAACGACTACAAGCGGGCGTTGGGGTGGTTCTACAAATCCTACTACCTCATCGACGACGGCATAGGGCGGCTCACGTCGGCGTGCAACATCGGCGAGACCTACATCTACCTCGGCGAAATCGACTCGGCGGAGCGGTACATCAACGAGGCTGCCGACATTGGCACACGCACCGGGGGCAAGTCAAGCATCTACTACATCAAAGGCGTGCAGAGCTACATCGCCCTGCTGCGGGGCGACACCGACCGAGCCAGGGCAATCATCAGGCAGCTGCACAACGACTATGACGGGATTTCACCCGAGTACGCCTACTTGCTGAACAAACGGCTCTACCAGTACTACGAGGCGCAAAAGGACTACCGCCGCGCCTATCGGCACATAAAGGAAGTGAACCGCTATGACGACTCGCTGCGCAACGTGAGGACGCTCAACAACATAGCGGAGGCATCGTTCCGCTATCGCAACGACACGACCATCATGGCCAAGAACAAGAAGCTGGAAGAATCGAGGAAAGAGATAAACAAACTGACATTCATGACCACGGTGTCAGTACTGTCATTCGCCATCGCCGTGCTGCTGTTCTCCTACATAACACTGCTGAGGAAGAAAAGGGCGGAACAACACCGCAAGGAGACCGCCGCCATCATCAACGACTACAAACTCAAGGTCATCAAAAACAGGGTGACGCCGCACTTCATCTTCAACGTCCTCAACGCCGTCATGCCATCGTTCAGGTCGCACGACGAGTTGCAAGCACCCATCAGGAGCATGGTCAGGTTGCTCCGCAGCGGACTGACCGCCACCGACAGCGTGACGGTGCGACTGGCAAGGGAGATGGAATACGTCAACGACTTCATAACACTTTTCACCATAAGCAAAGGGATAGATGTCGAGACAACGTGGGACATCGACCCGTCAATCAATGCCGATGAGCAAATCATCCCGTCGATGTTCATCCAGCTCCCGGTGGAGAATGCGCTGAAATACGCCTATGACGGCATCGACAACCCACGGCTCACCATCACGGTCAGGAAGTCGGACGGACTGGCAATCAGCATCGAGGACAACGGCATCGGCATCGGCAATGCCCGGCGCGACGAACCGAAAGAGAACGGTGCAGGCGTTGGCCTCAACGCCATGAACGAAATCCTCCGCCTGCTCAACCGCAACAAGGCCAAACGCATCACCATGGAAATAACAACTCCTGATGACGGACAAGGGACAAAAATCCTTATCTTTATCCCCAACGATTTCAAATACCTGTTGTGATGAACCCCAGACTTGACACAATGATTGTCGATGACAGCAAAGCAAGCATTGCCGTGTTGCAAGGCGACTTGCAACGGCACGAATGCATCAACGTCGTCGCCACGACCACCGACATCAGCAAAGCCGGGGAGCTGATAGCCAGACACAAGCCCGCAGTCCTGTTCATAGACATCGAGATGCCAGGCAAAAACGGATTGGACTTCGTGGCAGAAATGAAGGAAAGGACAGACCATGAAATCCTGGTCATCTTCTATTCAGCATTTGAACATTATATGATTGACGCCTTGCGGCTGTCAGCTTTCGACTTCCTGAGAAAACCATATTTCCCTGACGAACTTGACGAAATCATCGGGCGCATCCAAAAACGCAACGAAACCCAACCCAAGCAAACGCAGCAGGAAATCCCCCACTCCTCCAGCCCTACGATAGGGATGCAAACCGAGACGGGCATCGAGATAATCAACGTCAACGAAGTGGTGTACTTCCTCTACGACAGCGCGGTGCGGACATGGCAAATGTTCTACTCCGACCAACGGGTCTACAACCTGAGGAAAAACCTCAAGGCCAAAGACATCCTCGCCATCGACACCGCCGACTACGTGCAGCTGAGCCAGAACTGCATCGTCAACATGAGGTTTGTCAGCTCCATCGAAAACCAGTCATTGCGATGCCAGCTCGCCGCCCCGTTTGACGGGGCACAGCTGACAGTCTCGCGCACCTACTTCCCCAAATTGAAAGAGAAACTGAGGATAATCTGACACGCCTCCTACCCCACACGGTTGTCCACCGCCACACCTGCCGCAAACTGCGCAAGGTTGTGGGCTGCAATCCGCATGAGGCGTGTGCGGGCCTCGACAGTGGCCCAGGCCACGTGCGGAGTGATGAAGCAATTCCTGGCATGCAGCAGCGGGTTGTCCGCCGACGGCGGTTCGCTGGACAGCACGTCAAGTCCTGCGGCCATGATGCTGCCGCTGTCAAGTGCGGCGGCGAGGTCGGCTTCATTGACCAACGGGCCGCGACCGGTGTTTATCAGCACAGCGTCACGCTTCATCATCGCCAAACGTCTCGCATCCACCATCCCGGCAGTCCCCTCGGTCAGCGGGCAATGCAGGGACAACACGTCGGCGACGGTGAACAGTTCGTCGAGCGTGCAACGGCATATCCAATCAGGCAATTCATCCTTGGACGTATAGGCACACACCTTCATGCCAAAGGCATTTGCTATCTTTGCCACTGCCATGCCGATGTGGCCGAGTCCGACTATGCCCATGACCTTGCCAGACAGTTCGTGGATGGGCGCAAGCTGGTAAGTGAAATCAGCACACCCCGCCCAATCGCCACGCCGCACCGATGACGAATAGTCGGAGACCCGCGCGTAAATGTTCAAAACGTGCGCGAAAACCAGTTGCGCCACCGAGTCGGTGCTGTAAGCCGGTATGTTGGTGACGACCACACCACGCCGCGTCGCCTCGGCGACATCCACATTGTTGTATCCCGTCGCCAGGACACCTACGTATTTCAATTCCGGCAAAGCCTCAAGATGTTCCTTGCGCAACACCACTTTGTTGAGCAACACGGCATCCATGCCCTTTGCCCTGTCCAGCACCTCGGCGGGCGACGTGCGGTCATAGAGGTGAAATTCGCCCTGGCAGCTTATCTCGCCCCAGTCAAGGTCGCCCGGATTGACCGTGTAGCCGTCGAGCACGCAGATTTTCATTCTATCATTCTTCATATTTCCTGTTCCATAAATGTTCAAGCCTGTCTTTCATTTTGCTTTCAGACGGGTTGGCCTGCGGCGACCAAAGGCGCGTGCCGTGCAAGGCATCAGGCATATAGTCCTGCCGCACGAAATTGCCCGGGAAGTCATGCGGGTAGTTGTAGCCCTTGGCATAGCCCATCTCTTTCATGAGATTGGTCGGTGCGTTGCGCAGATGCATTGGCACTGGCAGGTTGCCCGTACGCTTGACCTGCGCGAGTGCCTCGCCGATGGCGAGATATGCCGAGTTGCTCTTGGGAGACGAGGCGAGATAGACGGCAGCCTCCGCCAACGGGATGCGGGCTTCAGGCCATCCGATTTTCGACACCGCATCAAAAGCGGCGTTGGCCAGGAGCAACGCATTGGGGTTGGCAAGACCTATGTCCTCGGCTGCCGAGATGACGAGGCGGCGGGCGATGAAGACGGGGTCTTCGCCGCCCTCGATCATCCGTGCCATCCAGTAGACCGCCGCGTCAGGGTCGCTGCCACGGATGGACTTGATGAATGCCGAGATGATGTCATAGTGCATCTCCCCATCCTTGTCGTAGGCCACGGGGCATTGTTGCAGGACGTTGATGACCCTCTCGTTGGTTATGACAACCGCGCCACCCTCGGCGGGAAGCGAATTGACGACGAGCTCAAGGCTGTTGAGTAGCCTGCGGGCGTCACCACCGGCGTAATGCACCAGCGCATCCCTCTCACGCAAGTCGATGTCCATGCGCGACAGCACCGAGTCAGTCCGCAAGGCGCGGTCGATGATGACGTTCATCTCGGCATCACCGAGCGGCTCAAGCGTGTAGACCTGGCAACGCGACAGCAGCGGGCGTATGACCTCAAACGAGGGATTCTCGGTCGTCGCGCCGATGAGGATGATTGTCCCCTTCTCGACCGCGCCGAGCAAAGAGTCCTGCTGCGACTTGTTGAAGCGGTGAATCTCGTCGATGAAGAGGATTACGGAGCCATCCGCGAACAGACGGTCCTTTTCCGCGCGGTCAATCACCTCACGCACCTCCTTGACACCAGCAGTGACGGCACTGAGAGTGTAGAACGGCTTCTTCAACTCATTGGAAATAACGCTGGCGAGGGTCGTCTTGCCCACGCCAGGAGGTCCCCACAAAATGAAAGAAGACAGGTTGCGCGAGGCAATCATCTTCCTTATCACACCATTTTCACCCACCAGATGCGCCTGTCCCACATAGTCATCAAGCGTGCGTGGCCGCAATCTTTCCGCTAAAGGTCCCATGTCTGAAAAGTTATGGCTCAAAGATACGCATTTATCATCAAAGGCAAGCGCACGGCACACGCGCACCCATCGTCACGGCACGCACGGCAATGCCCAGGCACGATGGTTGCATAAATGAATACGCCCCCACAAAAAACGCCGGCACGGGATGAAAAGTTTATTTTTAGGCTAAAAACATATAAACTTAACCTTAAAATACATAGATTTAAGTTGCAATTATATATTTTCAACCTAAAAACAGACTTTTCACCGCACCTGATGCCAGCGGACGCCCAATATTGCCTGATTTACTTTCATTTCATTAATAAATATGTACCTTTGCACCATAAACAGCACAAGCCATGAGAATCAGCATCGTCGCAGGGGCAAGACCCAACTTCATGAAGATAGCCCCGCTGCTCCATGCCATAGAGCACTACCAAGGCGAGGGGCACAACCTGACAAAGCGGCTCATCTACACCGGGTCGGATGACGACAAGGTTTTGGGCGACGAACTTTTTGATGACTTGCAAATCCAGCGTCCCGACATCTGCCTCAACGTCTGCTGCACCAACCAAAACGAGAGGGCGGCAGCCATCATGACAGCTTTTGAAAAGGAGCTGCGGCAAAACCCGGCGGACATCGTGATTGTGGTCGACGACCTCACGCCCACGATGGCGTGCGCAATCGTCGCCAAGAAGATGGATGTCAAGGTCGCACACCTCATCGCCGGCACAAGGTCATTTGACATGACCAAGCCCAAGGAGGTCAACAGCATGGTCACCGACGGGTTGTCAGACCTGCTGTTCACGGCGGGATACGGCGCGAACAGCAACCTCAACCGCTCGGGCGCGTCACTCGGCAACACCTACATGGTGGGCAACATACTGATGGACACCGTGCGCGAGAACTGGGACAGGCTGATGCAGCCAGCCATATTCAAAGAGGCGCGCCTCGACGAGGCGGGCTACGTCCTCATGACCGCCAACCGGGCCATGCTCATCAACGACAAAGACCGATTCAATGCCATCATAACGAAGACGTGCAACGCCATAAAGCCTTGCAGGCTCGTCGCACCGCTGCACGACTTCGCACGCAACGCCATCGACCCGCAGACCATCAAAGCCTGCCCCAACCTCGTCGTTGCGCAGCCGATGAGATGCCTGGAATTCTGGTATCTTGAGAAAAAAGCAAAAGGCATCATCACCGACTCGGGCAACATAGCGGAAGAAGCGACATTCATCGGCGTGCCATGCATCACGATGAACAATTTTGTGGAGCACAGGGAGACCGTCACAATCGGGACAAACGAACTCGCAGGCGAGAACCCTGACCTCATCGCCGACATGGCCAAGAGAATCATCGACGGCAAATGGAAAAGTTGCGGCATCCCCGAGAGGTGGGACGGACGGACTGCGATGAGGATAATCCAGACATTGATCAATTTGGACATATAAACCTTTCTACATCAACACATAATCAAATGAGCGAGCAAGAACCTTTTTTAGTTTTCTCCGGCACGAAATCAAGATATCTGGCCGAAAAGATTTGTAACAGCCTCGGATGCCCGTTGGGCAACATGAACATCCTGCACTTCGCCGACGGTGAGTTCGCAGTCAGTTTCGAGGAGTCCATAAGAGGAAAGTACGTATTCCTCGTGCAATCGACGTTCCCCAACAGTGACAACCTCATGGAGCTGCTTCTCATGATAGATGCAGCGAAGCGTGCAAGCGCGAAGAGCATTATCGCTGTCGTCCCCTACTTCGGCTGGGCAAGACAGGACAGGAAGGACAAGCCGCGTGTCAGCATCGGCGCGAAACTTGTGGCAGACCTCCTGAGCGTGGCAGGCATCGACAGGATAATCACAATGGACTTGCACGCCGACCAGATACAAGGATTCTTTGACGTGCCGGTAGACCACCTCTATGCAAGTGCGGTCTTCGCACCATACATAGAGTCGCTCAATCTCGAAAACCTCGTAATCGCAACCCCGGACGTCGGCGGCTCAAAGAGGGCATCGACCTACTCAAAGTACCTGCATTGCCCCCTCGTGCTCTGCAACAAGACAAGAGCCAAAGCCAACGTCGTCGAGACAATCCAAATCATCGGGGATGTCAAGGACAAAGATGTGATCCTCGTGGACGACATAGTTGACACAGCGGGCACGATAGTCAAAGCTGCCGAAATCATGCTCGATGCAGGCGCGAGGTCGGTCAGGGCGATAGCCAGCCACTGTGTGATGTCCGACCCGGCAACGGAGAGAGTGGAAAACTCAAGGTTGAAGGAATTGATCTTCACCGACAGCATCCCATACAGCAAAGGTTGCACCAAAGTGAAACAACTCAGCATCGCCAACATCTTTGCTAACGCCATCAAGTGCGTCATCGAGAACAAAAGCATCAGCTCACAATACGTGATGTGACATCACACGACAAAAGGGGCGGAAACATCACAGGGTGATTCCGCCCCTTTCACTTTATTTAATAGTAAATAGCGTTTTACTGCAACCTCACACACTTCGGTGAATATGCATTAAGCATTTTTGGGATTAGGCCAAAAGCAACTGCCACCAGCAATGCATACCTTTGCCAACGCAAAACGAGCACCCGCACTTAACACCAAAAACATCAAGATGAAAAGACAATCACTCGCATCCATCGGATACAAAATCAAGAAAAGGAACGCGATAGCAGCCATCGTATTGATTGCTTTAATCATAGCCTTATACTTCATTTTCAGAGGCAAAGAAGAAGCAGTCGTGGACACGCCTGTCGTGAGCATAATGCCCACACAACAAGAGAACGTGGAAATCTATGGCGAATACGTGGGACGCATCCGCGCACAACAGTTCGTCGAGGTGCGTGCAAGGGTGGAAGGATTCCTGGAGCAAATGCTTTTTGAAGAAGGGACGCACGTTGACAAAGACCAGGTGCTGTTCATCATCGACCAAGACCAATATGTGGCCAAAGTAGACAAGGCCAAAGCCCAACTGAAAAAAGACGAAGCGCAGGCAAGAAAAGCAGAAAGAGACCTTGAGAGAATACGCCCGCTGCATGAACAGAATGCCGCAAGCCAACTGGACTTGGACAATGCCATAGCTGCATACGAAATGGCTGTCGCGACAGTGGGCATGAGCCAGGCGGATCTTGACCAAGCCGAGCAGGAGCTGGGTTACACGATGGTCACATCACCAATCTCCGGCAACATAAGTGAGAGATACGTGGACTTAGGGACGCTCGTGGGCACTTCAGGGAAATCACTTTTGGCAACCGTCGTCAAGAGCGACACGGTGCTGGTCGATTTCAGCATGACCGCCTTGGACTATCTCAAAAGCAAGGAACGCAACGTGACACTGGGACAAAAGGACTCAACAAGGACTTGGCAACCGACCGTGACAATCACACTGCCTGACAACACGACATACCCATTCAAAGGCATAGTCGATTTCGCCGAGCCGCAAGTGGATCCACGCACCGGGACATTCTCGGTAAGAGCGGAGATGCCCAACCCGCACCAAGTGCTGCTGCCAGGACAATTCACCAACGTGAAACTGCTGCTTGACGTAAGGACAAACGCAACCGTCGTCCCACAGAAATCATTGATTATAGAAAAAGGTGGAGCCTATGTCTACGTGATGCGGAATGACTCGACAGTCGAAAAACGATTCATAGAACTCGGCCCCGAGTTTGGCAACAACACCGTCGTGGAAAGGGGATTGATGCCAGGAGAAAACATTGTCGTCGAAGGATATCACAAACTTACACCCGGCATCAAAGTCAGAGTCAGCCAATAACAAAGAGTAACAAAATGAAGATTACGTATTTCATCGACCGCCCCGTCTTTTCCGCAGTCATCTCTATCCTGATCGTGATTGTAGGAATCATCGGGCTGACATTGCTGCCGATTGACCAATACCCGCAAATCACTCCGCCTGTCGTCAAGATAAGCGCATCCTACCCCGGCGCAAGTGCGCTAACCGTCTCGCAAGCGGTCGCAACCCCCATCGAACAGGAACTGAACGGAACACCTGGAATGCTCTACATGGAGTCGTCAAGTTCCAACTCAGGAGGCTTCTCGGCCACTATCACATTCGACATTTCGTCAGACCCCGACCTTGCGGCAGTGGAAATACAAAACCGTGTCAAACTGGCCGAATCGAGACTTCCGGCGGAGGTCATCCAGAATGGTATTTCCGTCGAGAAACAAGCGGCAAGCCAACTCATGACGATATGCCTGACCTCGACAGACCCGAAATTTGACGAAATATACCTCAGCAACTTCACCACAATCAACGTGCTCGACCTGTTGAGGCGTATCCCCGGCGTTGGACGCGTGTCAAACATCGGCAGCCGCTACTACGCCATGCAGATATGGGTGCAGCCAGACAAGCTGGCAAACTTCGGACTAACGGTCAAGGATGTCCAAAATGCGCTAATGGACCAGAACAGGGAGTCCGCCGCAGGTGTCCTGGGGCAACAGCCTGTTGACGGACTTGACATAACAATCCCGATAACAACCCAAGGCCGCCTCTCGTCAGTCAATCAATTTGAGGAAATAGTGCTGCGTGCCAACCCCGATGGCTCATTGATAAGGCTCAGGGATGTCGCCCGTGTCTCACTCGAGGCACAATCCTACAACACAGAGAGCGGCATCAACGGAGGCCACGCAGCAGTGCTCGCCATCTATACACTGCCAGGAGCAAACGCAATGGAAGTAGCCGAGCGTGTGAAAGCCCAGATGGACGAGATAAGCAAAAACTTCCCAAAAGGGCTGCACTACGAGATTCCTTTCGACATGACCACCTACATCTCGGAGTCGATACAAGAAGTCTACAAAACACTGTTCGAAGCCCTGTTCCTGGTCATCGTGGTCGTCTTCCTGTCACTCCAGAACTGGCGTGCGACTATAATCCCGATTGTCGCCGTGCCCATCTCATTGATTGGCACATTCGGGTTCATGCTGATATTCGGCTTTTCGTTGAACACGCTGACACTGCTCGGTCTCGTGCTTGCCATTGGCATAGTCGTCGATGACGCCATCGTTGTGGTCGAGAATGTGGAAAGAATAATGGAAGAGGAAAAACTCGGTGCTTACGAAGCGACCAAGAAAGCCATGAGCGGATTGGCCGGTGCATTGATAGCCACATCACTCGTCCTCGCTGCCGTATTCGTCCCGGTCAGCTTCCTGCCAGGCATAACGGGACAGCTCTACCGCCAGTTCACGATAACGATTGTTGTCTCCGTCCTGATTTCGACCATCGTAGCCCTGACGCTCAGCCCCGTGATGTGCTCGCTCATCCTCAAACCCAACACCAAGAGCAACATAGTCTTTGACAAGATAAATAAATGGCTCGCCATCGGCAACAACAAATACATCTCCATCATCAAATCGACCATCAAGCATCCGAAACGCGTGATGACAGGATTCATGATGGTTGTCGTGCTGATATTCGTCATAAACAACCTGACCCCAACCAGCTTCCTGCCGACGGAAGACCAAGGCTACTTCAAGGTCGAGCTGGAACTCCCCGAGGGAGCTACCCTTGAGAGGACCCGCGAAGTGACGAACAGGGCGGTAGCATATATAATGAAAAATAAATATGTCCAGTACGTCCAAAGCGTCACCGGCAGCAGCCCGCGCATCGGCACCAACCAGGCAAGGACGGACCTCACCGTCATCCTCAAGCCATGGGACGAGCGCGACGAGACGACCATTGACGAAATCATGCAGGACATCAAACACGAATTGGACGAATACCCCGAGTGCAAAGTCTACCTCTCCACCCCGCCCGTCATCCCCGGGCTTGGCACGTCAGGAGGATTTGAAATGCAACTTGAGGCAAGGGGTGATGCCACATTCGACAACCTCGTCGCGGCGGCCGACACCCTGATGGCCTACGCCTCAAGGAGCAAGGTCGTCACGGGGCTGTCGTCCGCCCTGCAAGCCGAGATACCGCAACTCTACTTCGACGTTGACCGCGACAAGGTGAAGCTTGCCGGCGTGCCGCTGTCAGACGTATTCTCGACGATGAAAGCCTACACCGGCTCCGTCTACGTCAACGATTTCAATATGTTTAACCGCATATACCGCGTCTACATCCAAGCCGAGTCGGTCTACCGCGAACACAAGGACAACATCAACCTCTTCTTCGTCCGTGGCAACAACAACGCGATGATACCGCTCACGTCGCTCGGCACCACCGAATACACGACAGGTCCCGGGAGCATCAAGCGGTTCAATATGTTTAACACCGCCATAATCCGTGGCGAGGCGGGCGAAGGCTACAGCTCAGGACAAGCCATGGAGGAGATGGAGCGTCTGGTGGCCGAACACCTGCCCGACAACATCGGCATCGAGTGGAGCGGACTGTCCTACCAGGAGAAACAAGCCGGAGGACAGACAGGATTGATTCTGAGCCTCGTCTTCATCTTCGTATTCCTGTTCCTTGCCGCACTCTACGAGAGCTGGAGCGTGCCTGTCGCCGTGCTGCTCTCGTTGCCCGTCGCCGCGCTCGGCGCATACCTCGGCATATCGCTCTGCGGGCTGGAGAACGACACCTACTTCCAGATAGGCCTCGTCATGCTCATCGGCCTTGCCGCCAAGAACGCCATCCTCATCGTCGAGTTTGCCAAGGACGAAGTCGATGCAGGCAAAGACCTTGTCGAATCGACCCTCCACGCCGCACGGCTGCGCTTCCGCCCCATCCTGATGACATCACTGGCATTCATCCTCGGGATGCTGCCCATGGTGCTCGCCAGCGGCCCGGGCTCGGCAAGCCGCCAAGCCATCGGCACGGGCGTGTTCTTCGGCATGATAGCCGCAGTCATCTTCGGCATAGTGCTCGTGCCATTCTTCTTCATCATGATATACAAGGCAAAAGGCAAACTGCGCCGCCAGCCCAAACCAACAGTACAGTGACTAAGCCATGAGGAAAGCCATCATCAAGACCGCCATACTGACCCTGCTGCTCATCCCCCTGATGTCGTCGTGCAAGATAGGGAAAAAGTACACCCGCCCCGAGCTCAACCTGCCCGAGGCAATCGACCCGGCCGTCACCGACTCGGCATCGGTCAAGGATGTCGAGTGGCAGACACTCTACTCCGACCCCTTGCTGCAAGACCTGATTTACAAGGCACTCGACTACAACAAAGACCTCAAGATAGCCGTCGCCCGTGTCAAGGAACTCGCGGCAATCAAGCGCATCAGGACATCCGATATGCTCCCGGCCATCGGCGGGCAATTCTACGTCAGGAAAGAAACACAGAACTACGGACACCGTGGCGAGACCTATGACGACCAAATCGACCTCGTCGGCCTCGCATCATGGGAACTCGACATCTGGGGCAAGCTCCGCTGGGCCAAGGACAAGAGCGTCGCCGAATTCCTCGCCTCCGTCGAGAACCAGCGCGCCGTCCGCATAACCATCATCTCAGAGGTCGCCAAAGCCTACTTTGAACTCGTAGCCCTCGACAACGAACTCAAAATCGTGCGCCAGACACTCGACTCGCGCACCGAAGGCGTGCGGCTGGCCGAGATACGCTACCGTGGCGGACTGACATCCGAGATCGTCTACCAGCAAGCCAAGCTCGAGCTCGCCCGCACCGAGACCCTCGTCCCCGACCTCGAGAGGCAAATCGCATTGAAGGAGAATGAAATCGCCTACCTCACCGGCGACTACCCCCACGACATCCGCCGCACCAAGGACCTGGCGGCCATCCCCATGCCCGAGAACCTGCCCATCGGCCTGCCCTCCACCCTGCTGCAACGCCGCCCCGACGTGCGTGCCGCCGAGCAGGAACTCATCGCAGCCAACGCCGATGTCGGCATCGCGCTGACCAGTATGTTCCCCAGCCTCAGGCTCACGGGACAATTCGGCGCCGAGAGCGAGACATGGCAGGATCTGCTCAAGTCACCCTTCCACCAGATGATTGGCAACCTGCTCACACCCCTCTTCGGCACAGGGCAGAACATCGCCGCGCACAAGGCACGCAAGGCAGCCTACGAGGGCGAAGTCGCGCACTACGAGAAAGTCGTCATCGGCGCATTCCGCGATGTGAGCAACGCCATCACCAACTTCAACAAAATCAAGGAGATTTGCCAACTGCGCGACAGCTACGAGCGCGCATCCAAGAGCGCGATGGAGCTCGCCCAACTGCAATACCTCAACGGCGTAATCGCCTACCTCGACCTGCTCGACGTGCAACGCGGCTACTTCGACGCGCAGATAAGCCTCAGCAACGCCATCCGCGACAAGCAAATCATGCTCGTCAACCTCTACAAAGCCCTCGGAGGCGGCTGGTGACGCACCACCGCCGCACGACGGCAAGCCCACTCCACGCATCGGCGGCGCACCCCGCAAACGGACGCGCCGCCGATGCTACTTTGTCCACACACCGCGATGCCCCCGCCTGACGCGCCATCCTACTC
>CALNGU010000054.1 GCA_939800445.1 uncultured Bacteroidaceae bacterium
GTTTACATTATTCTTCCTAAATCCATCCGAAATCGGGCGAGTTTTCGTATATTTGAAGCGCGACATCCAGTGCATTGCCCGTGGCATCGTATGCAACACGCCGCATCATTGTATGCTAAGGGCAATATCATTGTATGTAAAAGCCAGAATCATTGTATGCTAACCGCGCTGGCATCGTATGCCATGCCAAATTATATCCGACCGTTTGAAATGAGACATTTAGCCCTGTTGCTCGTCGCAGCCCTGCTTTTCTCTTGCGACAAACTGGATGAAGAGAGGCAGAGGGTGGATTTGCCCCCGCTTGACCTTACCTTTATTATATATATGGTGGGCGACAACAACCTTTCGTCAAACATTGAGTCAAACCTCATCGCCATCGAGACTGGTATGGGCAGGATGTCGCACAGCATCAATGTTGTTGCTTTGGTTGACAGGGCGGAACTGCCCCCGCAGTTGCTCTCATTGCAGCATGACGGCTATGGCGGTGTGGAGCGGCAGGTGCTCAGGGAATATGGCGAGACCAACGTGGTTGACACCGCTTTCATGGCGGGGGTGTTGCGTGAGGCGGCGGAGCTGTGCCCATCTTCGCACTATGTCCTTGACTTGTGGTCGCACGGGATGGGGTGGTTGCCGGCGGAGCTGCCGTTTTACCCTACGCACCGGTGGTTCGGACAGGACAGTAGTGCGTATATGGACATCAAGGACCTTGCCAAAGTCCTGCAATCGTCGGGGCTGCACTATGACTTCCTAATGTTTGATGCCTGCCTGATGGCGACGGTCGAGGTGGCTTACGAGTTGCGCCATGCCGCCGACTGCATTGTCGCGTCACCGATTGAGGTGTGGGAGATGGGCTTCCCCTATGCCACCATCATGCCGGCATTGGAGCGTTACGACCGTGCGGTTGCGGTCGCTGAGGCTTATGCCGCTTACTACGACGGAGAGTATGACAGCAATTATGGTATAAAGATGACCGGTGCAATCTCGGTCATCGACTGCGCTGCGATGGGACATCTTGCCGAGGTGGTGCGGACACAGCTCGGGTCGCTCGCCCCGTCCTATGACGAGTCAATCGTCCGTGACATCATGCGCTATGACCGCCACACCAACCACTACCTATACGACTTCGGGGACTATATGACCAAGTTGCTGGGCGAGGAGGGTGCTGCCCCCGTAAAGGAGGCACTCGACGGCACGTTCCGCTACAGGTATTCGACCCCGACATTCGGCACCGGGTCGTCGAAGCTTGACCTTGACCCGTCACGCTACACAGGCATCGGCAGCTATGTGCCGAGGATGTCCTACACGGGGTGGAATGCCTACTACAAGACGCTGCAATGGTTTGAGGACACAGAACATTTACCAATCTATTAATATAAGGAACAGAGAATGAAGAGTGACATCGAAATCGCAAGGGAATGTGAACTGAAGAAGATAAAGGAAGTGGCGCGCTCGACGGGAATACCAGTCGATGAGTTGAGCAACTACGGACGTTACATCGCCAAAGTGCCAGCCCACCTGATTGATGAGGAACGTGTCAGGCACAGCAACCTGATCCTCGTGACTGCCATCACGCCGACCAAGGCCGGCATCGGCAAGACCACTGTCTCGATAGGCCTTGCCTTGGGGTTGAGCAAAATAGGCAAAAAGGCCATCGTCGCCCTGCGCGAACCGTCACTCGGTCCATGTTTCGGCATGAAGGGCGGCGCGGCAGGCGGAGGATATGCGCAGGTGCTGCCGATGGAGAACATCAATCTGCATTTCACAGGCGACTTCCATGCCGTCACCTCGGCGCACAACATGATTACCGCGTTGCTTGAGAACTATATGTACCAGCATGAGGCTGACGGATTCGGCTTGAAAGAGGTGCTGTGGAAGCGTGTCATGGATGTCAACGACCGCTCACTCCGCAACATTGTCACGGGGCTTGGCGGGCGCACCAACGGTGTGCCGCACGAGTCGGGCTTTGACATAACCCCGGCATCGGAAATCATGGCGATACTGTGCCTTGCCACCGACCTCGATGACCTGCGCCGCCGCATAGACAACATTTTGCTCGGCTACACTTTCGACGACCGCCCGTTCACGGTGCACGATCTCGGCGTGACGGGGGCGATAGTCGTCTTGCTCAAGGACGCACTCAACCCCAACCTCGTGCAGACGACGGAGAATACGCCTGCATTCGTCCATGGCGGACCATTCGCCAACATAGCGCATGGATGCAACTCTGTGCTGGCGACAAAGATGGCCATGACGTTCTCTGACTATGTCGTCACCGAGGCAGGCTTTGGCGCGGACCTCGGGGCGGAGAAGTTCTACAACATCAAGTGCAGGAAAGCGGGCTTGTCTCCCAAACTGACGGTCATAGTCGTCACCCTCAAGGGGCTCAAGATGCATGGCGGCGTGAGTGAGGACATGATTGGCGAGCCCAACATCGTAGGGGTGGGAGCAGGGCTTCACAACTTGAACAAGCACATAGACAACATCCGCTCATTCGGGCAGCACGTCGTCGTCGCGCTCAACCGTTATGCCAGCGACGAGGAGGATGAGATCGAGGCAGTGCGTGACTTCTGCCAGAACAAGCAGGTGGGCTTCGCTGTCAACAATGCGTTTGCCGAGGGCGGCGAGGGGGCGATTGACCTTGCCAACGAGGTTGTCCGCACCATAGAGAAACGGCCGTCCGACCCGTTGCAATTCACCTACAACGACGAGGACACCACGACGGAAAAGATTGAGAAGATTGCCAAGCGCATCTACGGCGCGGCCGATGTCACCTACAGTCTCAAGGCACGCAAGATGCTCAAGATGGTGGACAAACTCGGGCTGGGTTCATATCCGGTCTGCATAGCGAAGACGCAGTATTCATTCTCGGCCGATCCGAAGGCTTACGGCGTGGCAAAGGACTTTGAGTTCCACATCAAGGACATAGTGATAAATATGGGAGCCGAAATGATCGTTGTCATTGCCGGTGACATAATGCGTATGCCCGGTTTGCCAAAGAGCCCGCAAGCGAACCGCATTGACATCGTGGATGGTCACATCGAGGGCTTGAGCTGATGCATTATATATAATAAGGTATAGGGCTGACCGAGCCGCCGCCTGTCTCTGATGACATGGCGGCGGCTTTTGTTTTTGCACGCGCCGCGATGCTAACCCCTGCTTAAAGACGTTAATAAACATTGTATTGAAAATGTAACTTTTGATAAAAAGCAATGTAACTGTCTCGTAGTTGCCTCTACACATCAAAAGCCGTATTTCGCACTCGAAAAGATAAATGACAGACGAAACATGACGAAAAAGCTAACATCAACCATCTGCTTGCTGCTTTTCGCGCTTCTTGCATCCGCCACTGACTTGCGTGGCGTGGTCAGGGACAGCGAGACAAAAGAGCCCTTGATTGGTGCTTCGGTTCAAATCGAAGGGACGACCATCGGGACTATCACTGACATCGACGGCTCATTCGTGTTGCCGAATGTGAATGGGGAGAGGACAATCATCGTGTCCTATGTGTCATACGTCACGCTGACGTTGACGGTAGACCCAACCAAGAACAGCGAACCAATAGAAATACTGCTCTCACCCGACAACCGCCAGCTCGGCGAAGTCATGGTGACAGCGCGGAAGAACAACGAGACGGCCACGGCACTCCTCAAGGAAAGGCAGAAATCGACTATCCCTATCGAGAACATCGGTGCGCGTGACCTGTCCGTCAAAGGCATCTCTGACGTGCAGGAGGGAGTGAAGAAGCTCACGGGCATCTCAGTCGCATCCTCAGGGCAAATCATTGTGCGTGGTCTCGGCGACCGTTACAGCATCACCACCTTGAACGGGATGTCGGTGGCATCGCCCAATCCGGACAACAAGCTGATTCCGCTTGACCTTTTCCCGACATCCACAGTCAAGAACATCACGGTCAGCAAGGTCTATGATGCAGCCACGTTTGCGGACTACTCGGGTGCGCACATCGACATTGCGACGAAAGACCAGAGCAGCGACAACTTCTTTGAAGCCAGCTTCGCACTCAAGGGCTATGCCAACACACTTGGCGGTGACTTCTATGAGATGGACAGGGCTGCCACGCTCTTCCGCAGCCCGTCGATAGATGAGAGGGCTTTTGACAAGAGCATGAAGACGGCCGATTTCAGGGAGTTCTCCAGGAATAACAAGATATTCAACACAGGCTTCAACGTCGAGCGTCGCACGGCCATCCCGACGTTCTCGGGCAACGCTTCGTTTGGCCGCAACATCCGTCTGGGCACGAATGACCTCAACATCCTCGCATCGTTGAGCATCAGCAACAGTCTCAGCACGATGGACAATGCGATGGTCAAGACACTCAATGCGATGGGCGAAACCAATGACTACTATGACTACGACGCTTATGCCAATGAGTTGAAAGTGGCAGGTCTGGCCAGCGTGGGCTATTCGTTCAGGGATGCCGACCACATAAGCTACACAATGTTCTACGCACGCAATGCCGTGAATGAATACATGACCCGTGACGGCTACAACTACGAGGGCAACCAGCTGATTGGCATAAACGATGTGATGCACATCTACACTTTGCAAAACCACCAGCTGGCGGGCTACCATGAGTTCGGTGACAACTGGTCGCTGACATGGAAAGGCTCTTACGGCAAGACGACAAGCGAGGAGCCCGACAGACGACAGGTGATGTACGAGGAGACGGCCAACGGCATAGAGTTCTTCCAGCTCAACCAGCAGGAGACGATGCGTTACTTCGGTGACTTGACCGAGAGGGAATATCTGGCGGACGTTTCATCCGAGTATAAATTTGGTGAGAGCAACAAGATAGTCTTCGGTGCTGCCTACAAGAACAAGCAGCGTGACTACAGCGCGACACGCTTCTACTACAACCTGCACTCGCTCAATTCCACGATAGAGGACATCTACTCACCCGACGACTTCATCAACGCCTCAAGCATAGCGTCCGGCGACGTGGTGCTGAGGAGGGTCATGCAGCCCAAGGATTCCTATGACGCGGCCAACCGCATCTCGGCAGGTTTCGTCAGCGCGGAAATCTATCCTGTGGCAGACCTGCTGGTGAACCTCGGGGTGCGCTATGAATACACTGACCAGTACGTCAACTACTTCGACGACGCGTCGATTGCCAGGAAAAGCTCGTTGAAGAAGCACGACTTCTTCCCCGCGCTCAATGCACGCTACCAATTCAAGGAGAACAACAGCTTCCGCCTCTCGTTCTCACGCACTGTGACCCGCCCGTCGTTCATCGAGATGTCGCCGTTCCTCTACCAGGAGTCCTACGGCGGAGCTCAAATCCGTGGTAATGCCGACCTCAAGAACGGCTACAACTGGAACGTTGACCTGCGCTATGAGTACATTGCCAAGAACGGTGATATGTTCTCGGCGACCGCCTACTACAAACTTCTTGAAGACCCCATCGAGCGCACCCAGTTCCTCCAAGGCGGAGCGACGGTCCACTCGTTCAACAACGCAGACACGGGCATGGCGGCAGGTGTCGAGGTCGAGGTCAGGAAGAACATCATCGAGGGGCTTATCCTCGGGGCGAATGCCTCCTATATGTACACCGACGTGGTGCTGCCCGAGGGCGGGGCTTACACCAACACGTCACGTGCCCTGCAAGGAGCGTCGCCCTACCTCGTCAATGCCGACCTGACCTATGCACCAAAGTTCAAGAACGGCGGCGGCATGACGCTCGCACTCCTCTACAACCTCCAGGGACCGCGCATCCACTCGGTCGGAGTCTCGGGGCTTGGCGACGTGACCCAGCTGACGTTGCACACGCTGAACTTCGTGGCACGCTACAACATCAACGACCACATGAGCCTCTCGCTCAAAGCCAACGACCTGTTGAACCGCGACGTGGTGTTTGAGCAGGAGACCCCTCTGACGGGCGGCAAGCAAGTGGTCGAGCGTTTCAAGACCGGCACGAACTTCGAGCTCGGTTTCACCTACAAACTTTGATACATCTAAAACAAACAGTTTAACAAACCCAATTTAATTAATCACTTATGGAAAAATCAAGATTCGGCCTTATGGCCATGGCACTGATGGCATCGATGGTGGCATTCACCTCTTGCGATGACGAGGAGACGACACCTGCTGGCGACCAAGGCAGCAACGAGACATTCCAGGGCACCACGCTCCAGGGCGAATACACCAGCGACGTGACCCTTGAGGCCAACAAGACCTACTCAATCACTGGCGGTGTACACATCAAGCGCGGTGCTACGCTGACCATCCCCGAGGGCGTGACGATCGAGGCTGTCGATGACGACACCCCGGACTACATCCTCATCGAGCAGGGCGCGAAGATTGACGCTCAAGGCACTGCAACCAACCCGATTGTCATGACGTCGGAGTTGAAGGAGTCTGGCGCATGGGGCGGCATCCACATCTGCGGCTATGCACACACCAACGCACAGGGCGGCACGGGCAGCTCTGAGATAGGCAACGCTACCTACGGCGGCAACGATGACAACGACAACTCCGGCACGCTCCGCTACGTCCGTCTGGAGTACACAGGCTTCGCCCTCGACGAGGAGCATGAGGCAAACGGCATCTCGTTCTACGGTGTCGGTCGCGGCACTACGGTCGAGTACTGCCAGGCCTACAAAGGCTCTGACGACGGCTTCGAGTTCTTCGGCGGTTCGGTCAACGTGCGCAACATGGTCGTGACGAGCTGCTCTGACGACTCATTCGACTGGACTGAGGGATGGAACGGCTACGGACAGTTCCTCGTTGCTTACCAAGAGGAGCAAGGCACACTCGGCTACGACTGCGATTGCCTGATGGAGTGCGACAACAACGGCGACAACCCGATTGCCGAGCCGATGGCTCACCCCATCCTCGCCAACGTCACCCTGATTGGCAACGGCGGCAGCAAGCAAGGCGTGCGCCTGCGTGCCGGCACGGAGGTCGAGCTCTACAACGCCCTCATCACTGGCAAGGGTCTGCCTCTGACTGTCGAGACTGCCCACACCGAGGAGGCTTTGCGTGATGGCGTTTCCAAGCTTGAGTATGTAGCCCTGGGCGGCGTGCTCGACAGCGGCGAAGGCATCTACACCAACGAGATGTTTGCTGCTGCCAACGGCAACTTGACCAACCAGACGCTGAACTTCGCAGGCAACTACGTCGGCACTGTCGATGGTGGCAAGGACATGACTGCCGTCAACTCGTTCTTCACATCAGCCAACTACAAAGGCGCGGTGCAATCCGGCAACGACTGGACTGCGGGCTGGACGCTCTGAGATATTGTGATGGATTGATTTTAATGGAAGGTTTGGCGGGACGCCCTCGTGGTGTCCCGCTTTTTTTGTGCCCTCGCGTGGCGATGCCCGCCGTGCGGGGCTTTTATATGCCCGGGATGTGGGGGAGATGCATATCATGCGTCTCTACAGGCTGCGGCCAGCCTTCAGGCAACCACATCAGGGGACAAATCCCGTGACGATAGACCTAAACTTCCACCAGGTCAGACATAAAGTTACTTGTCTCGGTGCATCAAATAAAAACAAAACTTCTGAATGAATAAACAAAACTTTTGTTTATATAAACAGAAGTTTTGAATATATAAACAAAACTTTTGAATATACTTGACTCATCAAGACAACCAACTTTTCTCGGCGTGTGGTGGAACTTTAGGTCTGTTGTCATCGGCTTTGTCTCTTGTCCCTGCGCCGCGATGCCCTGTTTCTCACACCGAGAATATGACCTGCCTGTTTGCCTCATCGACGGGCGTGTTGTCGAGCGTGGCGAGATAGATGCGCGTGGTGCTCTCGCTGTCGTGCCCCATCGCTTCGCTGATGACGGCCAGCGGCACGTTGCGGCTCTTGGCTATGCTCGCCCAGCCGTGGCGCGCGACGTAGGTGCTGAGCGTGACGGGCGATTTGACGCGGCGGCCGATGACCTTGAGGCGCGAGTTGATGAGGTGGATGGCGTTGAGGTATTGCCTTCGCCGCCCGCCGCCCGTCGCCGTGATGATGGGCAGCAGATAGGGCGAGCCGGGCGTGGGGGGGGGCGGTCGATGATGTCCTGCATGGGCTGCTCCCACTTGATGAACAGCTGCTGGTCGGTCTTCTGGCGGCGATAGGCGAGGATGCCGTCGCGCAGGTCCTTCTTCTGGAGGTAGGCCATGTCGATGAACGACATCCCCCGCGTGTAGAAGCTGAACATGAAGAGGTCGCGGGCTTGCCCCAACGGTGACTGTGGCGGCAGGTCGAGTGCCTTGATGCGGCTGATGACGATGGGCGGGACGGCACGCTTGGCAGTCCTGCCTATGCCGGTGTAGACGTGGCGGAACGGTGCGCGGTCGGCGGTCAGTCCGCACTCCACGGCACGGTTGTAGATGGCACGCAGGTTGCGCATATAGAATGAGGAGGTGTTGGCTACTACCCCCGTCCGCCGCAGATAGGCCTCGTAGGCTGCCATCATCCCGCCGTCCATCTCGCCCATCGCCACGTCGCCCCGCCCGCCACGGAAGCGCATGAAGCTGTTGACCGACGACGTGTAGGTCTCCGCCAGCCGCTCGCGCCCTATGCCCCTCAGGTGGCTGATGGTGGCTCGGGCGAATGCGAGGAAGCTGTCCGTGCCTTCCCCGTCCCGGCAGGGCAGGGGTGGGGGCGGGCAAGCGGTTTGCACTGTTCTGCTGGTGTGCCGTGCCGCGTCGCCGTCGTCGGTCGGCGATGGGCGGAATCTCACTTTCAATGTGGTCATGTGTGGTTGTTTTTGATGTTATGGAAAATTGTCCCATCCCTCACTCCGGGATGGTTGCGGGGGTATGGGGCACAGAACGAAGTGTATAACGATGATTGGGTGAAAAGTGGCTTGATTGTTTTGTGTTTCAGTTAGTTACGCAAAAACGGTGTGAAAGGCGGATTAAAACGAAACGTTTACATAGGCTTACATTGGGTTTAATTTTAGGGCATGTTGAGGCTTTGATAGTTTACGGATCATTATAATGGGATTACATACGGCTTACGTTGAGGCAGAAATACGGATTGGCAAATTGATCCGGGGGGCTGAATGCCGTTTTTTATCTCAAAATCAAAAATGATATATATAAATATATTCCAAATATCTATTATTTGGTATATTTGTAGCTGTAAAACGTAATAATATGGCAAAAGTGATACATGTACACCTTCTGCATAGCATAGAGGGCACAAAACGCAAAGACTGGTATTTCAGTAGCATATCGGCCGTTTATACCGTTCTGACAGCTGATCAGGTGGGAGCAACAAAGAATTATCTGCTTCATGCCGGGCTATCCGGGAATGGTACCGTATGCACGAAAAAGGCTATAATAAAGCAATCTACGCTTATTTCTGGTGGTTCCGGAGCTATTACTAAGGAATAATTGCCACAGCGTTGTAAAACCATTAAAATGCCTTTTTATTGGCATGCTTTTATAGGAGGTGTTGAACCTCCTTTTTTTGTGCCTAAAAAGTTGTTTTTGAGCTGTGGGGTTACAGCTGGGGTTACAAAGTGGGGTTACACTTTTAGAAAAGTGGGGTTACAAAAGTGGGTTTTATGGGGGCTTACGGGATATAGGTAAAATACTATAATTATGTTAAAGAGGGCGTTTTTTACTTCGATACACACCCCATAAAAACCATCTATTTTTGATGCATATCTATTTCAGATGCCCATATATCCGGCATTTTAGGGGTACTAAATGCGTCACAGGGAGGGGGAACACCCATATATCTGGAGCAACAGGGATACGCATTGAGTTACTCGAGGCGAACGAGGCCACGCACAAGTGCCACGCCGTAGAATTGGTCCTTGGAGAGCTCGAAAGGCTCATAATCGGTGTTGTCGGAAACGATGAGGACATGAAAGTCGTCTGAACCACGACGTATGCGCTTGATGAGTGGTCCCTGCTTAGTATCAAGGACGTAAATCTTATTCCATTGAAAGAACAAATCATCCATTGGCACACGCTGGCAAGCTACGAGGTCGCCTGAATAATAAGTGGGTTGCATAGAATCTCCTTTTACCTGAATCAAAAAGTCGGCACCTTTGAATGCAGGTATAACATATCGTTCGCATTCGTACTCCATCACGGATGTATCGCCTGTGAACGCTCCAGCCATTGCACTTAAGGGGATAAGTGGAATGCCTTCCTGTACATTCTCGGAAATGTGATGCGCAGGCTCAATCTGTCTTTTGCAACCTACATTATCATTTTTAAGCATATTCCCTTTCCCAGTAAGAAGCCATTGAAGGCTTATATTTGCAGAATATTCTGTATTTGCAAATCGATTAAAGAAATCATAGCTCGGAGCTGACTTCCCACTGAGTATATCATAAATGGTCTGAGCACGTGAATAGCCCAAACGCTTGGCAAAAGAGTTGGGACTTTCCCCTGCTCTTTCAATTATTTCTGCTATACGTGCAGATATTTCTGTATTTTTTATTCCCATTTCTTTTGTAATTACAGAATATTCTGTATCTTTGCAACGTGTTCAACGATGAACGAGCGGCCAAATATACTAAAAAAGGTCGAGAATAACGAATTTTAAGGATTAAAGAGTATGAATGACGAAATCAAAGAATGGAAAACCCAGAGCGTGAAACATAAGATTGCCATGTTGCTGATTATGGATGGTATCAGTTTTAGCTACAACGAGAATGACGGTATCGTTTTTTCCGCACCTGAATCTTATGTGGAACGAATGAAGGAAAGACTGGTGAACTGCTACGGATGCAGTCTGAAACCTGTTATATACGAATACTAAAACGATTAAAATATGGAAGATACACTATTGAGAAAGGTGAAACCTGAAACGCTGGAAAGCTTTTTGAGTACGATTTGCAATGTAATTGATGAAATTAGAGAGGCTGTACCAAATAAAGAAGAGCAATTTCGTGATGAATCATATACTGCTTGCCTCATGATGAATTACAATGTCATTCAGGCCTTAAGATGGCATGAATTAAAGAAACAAGAAGGCAAAGAGATTGCCGGATAACTGACAGCCCGGAAAGACGGGTTGGAAAGGGCGGCTGGCACGGCCGGAAAATTGGAAAGCGAAAACGAATATAGAAGACAGCCGACGGGGTTCGATTCCCCGCGCCCTACTAAGTTTAACAACTAAAATGAGTGAGATATGAAAAAGTACATTCACATCAAAAGAGAAGACCGCGAATTTATCGCGAAGGCGTTTGGAATAACCGAACGCAGCGTTTTCAACGCAATACGGTTTGATGACAGACGAGGTGAAACAGAATTAGCCCGGAAAGTACGCAAATTGGCAATGGAGCGCGGAGGGATCGTTATGGTGGAAATACCTGAAATTGAAACTTTGCATGATGCAGACGGCTATATGCGCCAGTATTTACCCAACGATGTATTATTGGAGTTCTCTCGTGAGGATGGCGGATGTGATGTATTCCATAAAGGCATGAAGGTTCGCCATTATGAGAATGTACTGGTAAGGGATATTCCAGAAATTCAAAATTGGGCATCGACTTTAAGATAAGAGGAGGCGGATATGGAATATTACGGCAACAAACTATGCATTTCGGCGCGGGAGCTTGTGGATGGTGGCATTATGACCCTTCCAAACTACAAGCAACTGTCAGCGCGCGGACGTATCGATGTGGTGCGTCGTGGTGGCGGTGCGTCGGGAAGCTATGCCTTGGTTGCTGTCGATAGTCTGCCCACCGCTTACAAAGAAAAGGTCGATGAGGTCTATCCTGGAGGTAATGAAGTCCGGTTGCGTGGCTGGATCATATCGAACTATGAACTTGACCAGGCTGCAGTCGTATTCTTTACGAACTGGGCTGCCAGCCAACACAGTGACAAAGCGACAGCGGAACTTGCCCGGAAATATGCGGTGAATGCCTCTGTGCTGAACACCTGTATCAAACTGTACAACAGAAGCCGTGACTACCGCAAGCTGATGGGCGAAAAATACAACTGGGATATGATGTCAACGACCATTGAAACATTGCGTGAAGAATTTGGGCATGACCTACCGGCAAGTACTCTTCGTTTCAGGAAAAAAGTAAACGAATACAAGCAATACGGTTATGAGTGCCTCATAAGTGGAAAATTTGGCAATCAGTGCGCAAGAAAGGTTGACTATAAGACAGAACGGCTGATTCTAAGTCTTGCCGCACAGGAAAATAAGCCTTTCAACACCAATGTGCATGAGATGTATCTTTCGTTCGTTTGTGGTGAGCTTGAGTGTTGGGATCTTGATACCGGTGAAGTGTTCAATCCTGACGATTGGACAGACAAGAATGGAGAACCAAAATCATTGAGCGAAAGCACCATCAACAACGTACTGAACAAACCTAATAACAAGCTGCTCCTTGAGCATGCCCTTTCCGGATATACAACCTTCATGCACGAGCAGATGCCACACGTGCATCGTCATAACGGAGAGTTCAGCTTGTCGCAGATAACCATGGATGACGTGGACTTAACACGCAAGCTGAAAGACACCAAGCAACGCATACACGCGTACTATGCTTATGATGTGGTAAGCCAATGTGTGATAGGTGCCAGTTATGGAAGAAAGAAAGACCAGATGCTTGTCGTAGAGTGTTTCCGTGACATGTTCCGGCTCATTGAGCGAAACGGTTGGGGAATACCGGCCGGTATTGAGGTTGAAAACCACTTGATGAGTGAATATAAAGAGGGATTTTTACAAGCCGGTGTAGCATTCAATTTCGTCCATTTCTGCGCCCCGCAAAATTCTCAGGAAAAATATGCAGAACCTTTGAATGGAGCCAAGAAACGCAGCATCATCCATAAGAACCATGCCGGTATCGGTCGTTTCTACGGGAAAGGCAAATGGCGCGTGGAAAGCAAGAAAGTAAGTGACGAATACAATGACACCTACGAGGATGCTGCATATTTCAGTTATGAGCAGTTGGTCGCAGATGACAGGAAAGACAATGCCGAATGGAATAACAGCTTGCATCCAAACCAGAAAAAATATCCTGGTATGACACGTTGGGATGTTTTGGTGGCAAACATAAACCCGACACTCCGCAAGTATGACAAACTGACCTTAAGCCGCTATATTGGCGAGCGTGTAGAGACAAGCATCCGGCGAAACTCCACAGTGCGTGTGGCTTATGAGGACTGGTGGCTCAGTGACACTTCAGTCCTTGAACGTCTGGAAACGAACAACTATAAGGTGACCGCTTATTATTTACCGGACGAAAACGGGCAACCACAGGATGTATATATTTTCCAAGGGGACCGGTTTATAGACAAAGTAGAAAAGGTTGAAACTTACAACCGTGTAATTGCAGAACAAACAGAGGAAGATGTGGTGAACTATGTTGAACAGCAAAAGAAAATCAGCAGTTTCGGCAAATATGTCCGTGACAACGCCATTGGAAAGGTTGGCGTGGCGAAGGTACAGCCGGAAGAAGAAAAGCCAACAGAAAGCCTCGAATTGCCCTCTGTGGCGAACATAAACGAGCCGGACGAGTGGATGCCGGATGTAAGCAACACCCGAACAGCATTAGAAGACTTTTAGAATAACATTATAACAGCGTCAGATTATGATTACAGAAGCGCAGAAAAAACGAATTATGGAGGCGATTGCCGCAAACCGTGGCAATTATCCGAGTGACGCCAAGCATGCCGCCTCCCTTGGTATCACCACTTCGGTGTACAGTGCCATTAAAAACGGGCAGACCGATAAAGTGCTTAGTGATGCAAACTGGATAGGAATTGCCCGCAGGTTGGGCGTGAACCTGCGCGGTGAAATGGAATGGAAAGCTGCAAAGACAGCCACATTCGAGTATATTACCGCCCAGCTGGAGTTTTCACAGCAGTCGAGTCTCTCGGCTATCCTTTGTGATATTCCGAACATCGGCAAGACGTTCACGGCGCGATATTACGTACAGAACCACAAAAACGCCGTGTACATAGACTGTTCACAGGTAAAAACAAAGCTGAAGCTGGTGCGTAAAATTGCCGCCGAGTTCGGTGTTGACAGCAAGGGACGTTATTCAGATGTTTACGAGGATCTTGTGTATTACCTCCGGTCTATTGATAATCCACTCATTATTCTGGATGAAGCTGGCGACTTACAGTATGAGGCTTTTCTGGAGCTGAAGGCTTTGTGGAATGCTACCGAACGATGCTGTGCGTGGTATATGATGGGCGCGGACGGTCTGAAGGAAAAAATAAACCGTTCGATAGAATGCAAGAAAGTAGGATATACCGAAATGCTTAGTCGTTATGGCGATCGATACAGCAAGGTTACCCCGGATGACGGAAAGGAACGTGAGGCATTCCTGACTACTCAAGCACGGATTGTGGCAAAGGTGAACGCTC
>CALNGU010000055.1 GCA_939800445.1 uncultured Bacteroidaceae bacterium
TTATATAAACAAAACTTTTGAATGAACTTTACTCGCCGAGACAAGTAACTTTATGTCTGACTTGGTGGAAGTTTATGCCTATTGTCACGGCGTTTGTCCCTTGCCCTGTTTGGGCGGAGGGTCTGGGGCGGATTGCCCGGGCATCGTGCCCCGATGCCGTGAGGGGCGGGCGGGGGCGTGGGAAGTTATTGCAACATTAGCTGTGCTTGCAATGGGAAAAGCATTATTTTTGCACCACAACCAAAATGACCAACGATGAGCAACCAAAGGTATATGATGCGCGGCGTGTCCGCGTCTAAGGAAGATGTGCACAACGCGATAAAGAACATAGACAAGGGACTGTTCCCCAAGGCTTTCTGTAAAATCATCCCTGACATACTGGCTGGCGACCCGGCCTACTGCAACATAATGCATGCCGACGGGGCGGGGACGAAATCGTCGCTCGCCTATCTCTACTGGCGCGAGACCGGCGACCTGTCGGTGTGGAAAGGCATCGCGCAGGACGCGCTTATCATGAACATCGACGACCTCATCTGTGTCGGCGCGGTGGACAACATACTCGTCTCATCGACCATCGGGCGCAACAAGATGCTCATCCCGGGCGAAGTCATCTCGGCTATCATCAACGGCACTGACGAGCTGCTTGCCGAGCTGCGGGCATTGGGCATAGGGGTCTATGCCACCGGCGGCGAGACGGCCGATGTCGGCGACCTGGTGCGGACGATAATCGTCGATAGCACCGTGACGTGCCGTATGCGCCGCGACGACGTGGTGGACAACGCCCGCATCGCCGCCGGCGATGTCATCGTGGGGCTGTCGTCGTCGGGGCAGGCAACGTATGAGAAGGAATACAACGGCGGCATGGGCAGCAACGGCCTGACGAGTGCGCGGCATGACGTCTTTGCCAAATACCTTGCCGTCAAATATCCCGAGAGCTACGACAAGGCCGTGCCCGACGAGCTCGTCTACTCGGGCGGCCTGCGTCTGACCGATGCAGTCGAGGGCTCGCCCATCAATGCCGGCAAGCTCGTCCTCTCGCCCACACGCACCTATGCCCCGGTCATCAAGCAGGTGCTTGACGCGCACCGCCACGACATCCACGGCATGGTGCACTGCTCGGGTGGGGCGCAGACCAAGGTGCTCCACTTCGTTGAGGGCGTGCGTGTCGTCAAGGACAACCTCTTCCCCGTCCCGCCGCTTTTCAAGACCATACAGCAACAGAGCGGCACCGACTGGGCGGAGATGTACAAGGTCTTCAACATGGGACACCGCATGGAGGTCTACACTCCTGAGGAGTACGCGCAGGACATCATCGACACGAGCCGCTCATTCGGCATAGACGCCCAGGTCATCGGGCGCGTCGAGCCTTCGGACAAGACGGAACTGGTCATCCGCAGCGAGTTCGGGGAGTTCTGGTACTGATCTGCCACCTCTACCATTTATATAATACGACTGAATGGCTGACAACAACACCTTATTGGATAGGCTCGACGGTCTTGTCGCACGCTTTGAGGAAGTCTCGACGCTCATCACCGACCCGAGCGTCATTGCAGACCAACGTCGCTATGTCAAGTTGACAAAGGAGTACAAGGAGCTTGGCGACATCGTGAAGGCACGGGCTGAATACGTCAAATGCCTTGACGGATTGCGCGAAGCCCGCGAGCTTATGGCCGAGACCGACCCCGAAATGCGTGAGATGGCAAGGGACGAGGCTGCGAAGTGTGAGGCGCGCATCGCCGAGCTTGAGGAGGAAATCAAGCTCATGCTCATCCCCGCCGACCCGCAGGATGACCGTAACGCCGTCCTCGAGATACGTGGTGGCACGGGAGGCGACGAGGCTGCAATCTTTGCCGGCGACCTTTTCAGGATGTACTCCAAGTACTGCGAGAGCAAGGGCTGGAGCATGACCGTCTCAAGTTACACCGAGGGGGCTGCCGGAGGCTACAAGGAAATCATCTGCTCGGTGACGGGCGACAAGGTGTATGGCACTCTCAAGTATGAGTCTGGCGTGCATCGCGTCCAGCGCGTCCCGGCCACCGAGACACAAGGCCGTGTCCACACGTCGGCGGCATCGGTTGCAGTGCTGCCCGAGGCCGAACCATTCGACGTGGAAATCAACGAGGGCGAAATCAAGTGGGACACCTTCCGCAGCGGCGGCGCAGGGGGACAGAACGTTAACAAAGTGGAGTCGGGTGTCCGCCTCCGTTACAACTGGCGCAATCCCAACACCGGTGTCGTCGAGGAGATACTGATCGAATGCACCGAAACCCGTGACCAACCGAAGAACAAGGAGAGGGCACTGGCCCGTTTGAGGACATTCATCTACGACAAGGAGCATCAAAAGTACATCGACGATATAGCCTCCAAGCGCAAGACAATGGTCTCGACTGGCGACCGCTCGGCGAAAATCCGCACCTACAACTACCCGCAAGGACGCATAACTGACCATCGTATTAATTATACAATCTACAACCTCGCCGCTTTCATGGATGGCAACATCCAGGACTGCATCGACCACCTCATCGTGGCGGAGAATGCCGAGCGGCTGAGGGACAGCGAACTTTAAAAACTTATAGTATGAACAAGCAGCAACTCACCGACAACATCAAGAGGAAGAAGACATTCCTCTGTGTCGGGCTGGACACCGACTTGAAAAAGATACCCGAACATCTCCTGAAAGAGGAAGACCCGATGTTCGCATTCAACAAGGCTATCATCGATGCCACGGCGGACTATTGCATCGCCTACAAACCCAACCTCGCCTTCTATGAGAGTGCAGGCTTGCAAGGGTGGCAGGCATTTGAGAAGACCGTGCGTTATATCCGTGAAAACTACTCCGACCAATTCATCATTGCGGATGCCAAAAGAGGCGACATCGGCAACACTTCGATGATGTATGCCCGCACCTTCTTTGAGGAACTTGACGTTGATGCCGTCACAGTCGCCCCTTATATGGGTGAGGACAGTGTGACCCCGTTCCTCGGATATGAGGGCAAGTGGGTGATACTCCTCGCCCTTACCTCCAACAAGGGCTCACACGACTTCCAGTTGGTCAAGGACGAGCGCGGTGAAATGCTCTTTGAGAAAGTCCTCCGCACTTCTCGCCATTGGGCTGATGACAGCAACATGATGTATGTCGTCGGTGCGACGCAGGGCAAGATGTTCACCGACATCAGGAAAATCGTCCCCGACCACTTCCTCCTCGTCCCGGGCATCGGGGCGCAGGGCGGTTCGCTCAGCGAGGTATGCATCTATGGCATCAACAAATCGTGCGGGCTCATCGTCAACTCGTCGCGTGCCATCATCTATGCCGACAGGACTGAGAACTTTGCACAAGCGGCGAGGGAAGAGGCGCACCGCGTCCAGACCGAGATGGCTGCCGAACTCGCCAAGGTCGGCATAATCTGACATAGCCCACAGCACCGGTAGGCAGACAAAAAGCCCGCCTCCATGTCCCCTATCATGGGCGACATGGAGGCGGGCTTGTCTTTTTGCTGCATCCGTGTCAGTCCGACTTTCCGCTGATGGCAATCTTTATCACACCGTCGAGGTGGTTCTCAAAGATGCGGTAGGCTTCGTCTATCCTGTCCAGCGTGAAGCGGTGCGTTATCAGTGGTGTGGTGTCGATGCGTCCGTCCGCGATGAGGCTGAGGATTTCGTCGCAGTCGCATCCGTCTACGCCGCCGGTCTTGAACGTGAGGTTCTTGCCGTACATCTCCGGCAGCGGCAGGATTTGCGGTTTGTCGTACATTGCCACGACTGTGACGACCGCATTAGGCCGTGCCGCCTGCCATGCCATAGCGAAAGTGTCCTCACCTCCTGCCACCTCAAGCACCACGTCCGCACCGCCGTGGTCGCTGTGTGCGGCGACAAAGGCAAGGCATTCATCCGGCTCAGTCACCAGCACGCCGGGATAGTGCCTGGTGACGAAGCGGCGGCGTTCCTCCGATTTCTCGCAGACGATGATGCGCCGTGGGCGTTTCAGCATGACACAGAGCAGGGTGCATATGCCTGTCGGCCCTGCACCGATGATTAGCACCGTGTCGTCACTGCTTATTTCGGATATGCGAGCCGCCCAGAACCCCGTCGCCAGGATGTCTCCGACGAACAATGCCTGCTCGTCGCTCACCTCGTCGGGGATGATGCTCAGCCCTTGGTCGGCGTGCGGCACGCGCACCATCTCGGCCTGCCCCCCGTCGATGCGGCATCCCAACGCCCAGCCTCCGTCCTTGTCGGTGCAGTTGTTGACGTAGCCGTGGCGGCAGAAGTAGCATTCGCCGCAAAACGTCTCGACGTTCACCGCCACCCTGTCGCCCGGCCTGACCTTGGTCACGCCGCTGCCGACGGACTCCACAATGCCGACCATCTCATGGCCGACAGTCACGCCCGGCACTGCCCGTGGCACGCTGCCGTGCTTGATGTGCAGGTCGCTGGTGCATATGCTGCCGAGCGTCACCCTCACTATGGCATCGTGCGGGTCAAGCAGTCGCGGTGCGGGCTTCTCGACGAATCCGAAGTGGCCGTGTTCTATGTAAGTGTAAGTTAGCATGATTGTTGCCTCCTGTCGTTTAGATTGTTTTGTCTTTGCGGGTGTAAATATACTGATATTTCATGCAGTGCCTTTTTGCCGTTGCCCCTTGTTTATATCTTGGTATAAGGATTATTTTTGCCACATGGCAAAGGATAATGAAATGAATGATGGGACATCCCCCCGAATCCGCATCACCGTCATGCGCCGCACAACCTACCCGGACTTGATGGAGCAGTATGAAAACCCCATCGAGCACGCTTGCGACATCGAGGTGGGGCAGGTGTTCTACACCGACGGCGGCGAATGTCCCGACGGGCTGTGCCCCAGCGCGTGGGAGACGATGCGCCCCTTTGTCGCCGAGCTGGCACGTGGCGGCGGCAACTTCTACGACGGGTGGATGAAGAATCCCCGCTCGGCGATGCTGTCGTGCAATGACGGTTTCCGCCCGGTGAGCTTCCTCGTCGAGGTGGTCGGGTGACGCGCGGCGGCGGTGATATTGGTACACTTTTCGGTAACGGTGGTAGGGCGTGCCGCCTGCCCCGTCGCTAACTTTGGCATCACAAGCCGCCTCCGCCACGGTGCGCGGCAACTTAAAAACATACAGTCATGAGAAAGAATTTTGGAGCAAAACCGCTGAGCTATCCCCAGCCCGTGCTGATAATCGCGGCCTACGGCGAGGACGGCACGCCCAATGCCATGAACGCGGCGTGGGGCGGCATCAGTGAACAAAACGAAATCAGCATCTGCCTCAGCGCGGGCCACAAGACCGTCAAGGACATCCTGGCGCGCCGAGCCTTCACCGTCAGCATGGGCGAGGAGGCGCAAGTCGTCGCGTGCGACTATGTGGGCATCGTGTCGGGCAACCGCGTCGCCGACAAATTTGCAAGGGCGGGCTGGCACGCCGTGCGTTCCGAGTTTGTCGATGCGCCGCTCATCGAGGAGCTGTCGGTCGCGCTCGAGTGCCGGTTGAAGGACTACAACCCCGAGACCTGCATCATGCGCGGCGAGATAGTCAACGTCAGTGTCGATGAGCGCGTGCTGGATGAAGGGGGACGGGTGGACGCGGCGCGTGTCGGCGCGATCAGTTTCGACCCGTTCAACAACGAGTACCTGAAGATTGGGGAATGCGTCGGCAAGGCATTCTCCATCGGGCGGCAGCTCAAGTAGGCAACCGTCACACCACCACGTCGGGCAGCCCGCGCCACCGTGCGCCGGCTGCCTTTTTTTCGCATTATCCTGCCAGCACTGTGCGCTGTCATGCCGTCTGGACTGCGTTTGCGCGGCGCGGTGCTTGCTTTGCGTGGGTGGCGGGGCAGGAGGCAAATCGCATGACGATAGACATAAACTTCCCCCTCTCGGTGCATAAAGTTGGTTGTCTCGGTGAGTAAAGTAAAAACAAAACTTTTGAATGAATAAACAAAACTTTTGTTTATATAAACAGAAGTTTTGAATATTAAAACAAAACTTTTGAATATACTTTACTCACCGAGGGAAGGAACTTTTCTCGGCGGGTGGTGGAAGTTTAGGCCTATTGTCACGGGTTTTGTGCCTTGGTGTGCCCGGGTGGAGGCAGGGGGGCATCTCTACGTCAATCGGACAGGCGGGCAGGCTCATGGCATCCATTCGACGATGCCGTCGGTGCGGTGCGCGGCGTGCCAGGCGAGCATCTCGGGGAGGGTGCGCACGCCGTCGGCCATCACGGCGCGGCAGTAGTCGATGCCCATGATGTGCAGGTCGTCTGGGGTCTGGCATTTGAGGCGGATGATTGCTTGTCGGGTCTCGTCGGTCAGCGCGGCGCGAATGCGGGCGGCGACTTGCTCGAAGTGTCCCTCCCAGCGTGAGCCGCGCCGGATGTGCATCATGTCGATTTGCCACAGGCCGGTGTCGGGGTCGTCGTGCCACAGATGCCACTCGAGGCATTCGTCTTCGGCTGAGAGGAGGTTGGTGCATTCCACCTTTTTGACCCCCAGGGTCGAGGCTATCGCGGCGACGGCGCGGAAGCTGGCAGCGACATCGACGGGCGATGAGTAGATGTGCAGGTCTATGTCGCGGTGCTTGGCGAGCAGTCCGGTGGCGAGCGAGCCGACGATGTGTGCCTCCGCGCCGATGCTGTCCCAGGCTGCCATGATGCCGAGGTCGGCGATGATTTGGTGTGCGCGGTGTTGGTTGGTCGCCGCGAGGCGGATGCATTGGTCGTCTGTCATGGGTGTTGCTTGTTGTGGGGGAAAAATGAAATCCGGCGCAAACCGCTTGGCCTGCGCCGGATGGTTGAAAAAGGTTTTTTGTTGCTTTCGCTGCCATGCGTCGCCCGTCGTGGTGGCGGGGACGTGTGTCAGTTCATCGTCGCCTGCGTGATGTCGGCCAGTTCGTCGGTGATGGCTTGCTGGCGGCGTTTGTTGTAGGTGACTGACAGTTCGTCAAGCAGTTCGCTTGCGTTGTCGCTTGCGGTCTGCATAGCTATCATACGTGACGCGTGCTCTGCTGTCGCGCTGTCGGTCAACGCTTCGTAGAAGAATATTCGCAACGCGTAGGGTATCAATGCCCGCAGCATCTCGGCTGCTCCCGGCTCGAAGATGTAGTCCGCCGCTATTTCGCTGGTCTCCACGCCCTCGGCAAGGTCTGACACCGCGACTGGCATCAGCGTGTAGTGCTTGGGGGCTTGGTGTCCCATCGAGTAGAAGTGGTTGTGGACCATCACTATCCTGTCGGTTTCGCCTGAGGCGTAGGATGCCATGAGCCGCTCGGCGCACTGTGCCGATTTGCCATAGTCCAAGGCTGAGCCGAGACGCACGTAGTCGGTGCATGAGGCATAGCCTGCCTTGCGCACGGCCGCTGCCATCTTAACCCCGATGGGCCAGACGGTTATCTGGCTGAAGCCCTCGGCGCGGAGTGCCTCGACCGTTTGCTCAAGCTCGCGGATTGCGTTGTGGTTGAACGCGCCGCAGAGTGAACTGTCGGATGCTATCGCTACCACTGTCGCCGCGCGATGTTCCTTGTGGTCGGCGGTGAGGGGTGAGGCGACAGCCAGTTCGGGGTCTGAGCAGGCGGCAGAAGCTATCTGCGACAGCACAGCCTTGTAGGAGGCGAGTGCCGCTGCGGTGGCCTGGACGCGGTGGAGTTTGGCCGAAGCAATCATCTTCATCGCCGAAGTGATTTTCAACGTCCCTTCGACCGACTGGATACGTGTCTTTATCTCTTTAAGCGATGGCATGGCGTTCAGGCTTTGGCTGTTAATGTCATCGTCACGCGTGCTGCTGCATCCTCGATTGCCTTGGTCACGTCGTCGTCGAGCACGCCGGCGCGGAGCTTGTCAAACACGCCTGTCGGTTCGAGTTGGCGGAACAGTGCTTGCTCGAAGTCGTTGACCTGGTTGATTGCCACGTCGCGCAGCAGTCCGTGCGTGCCGCAGTAGAGGATGGCAATCTGCTTCTCGACCGGCATGGGTGAGTACTGGGGCTGCACGAGCAGTCGGGTATTCTTTCTTCCCTGGTCAAGCACGGCGGCTGTCACGGGGTCCATGTCGCTGCTGAAACGTGAGAACGATTCGAGTTCGCGGTATTGCGCCTGGTTTATCTTCAACGTTCCCGCCACTTTCTTCATGGCTTTAATCTGCGCACTGCCACCGACACGTGAGACTGATATGCCGACATCGATTGCCGGGCGGTTGCCTTGGTTGAAGAGGTTGGTGTCGAGGAATATCTGTCCATCGGTGATTGAGATGACGTTGGTCGGGATGTATGCCGACACGTCGCCTGCCTGCGTCTCGATGATTGGGAGTGCAGTCAACGAGCCGCCGCCGCACACCTTGCCGCGCAGTGACTCGGGCAGGTCGTTCATCTGCCTTGCCACGTCGTCTTGCGCGATAATCTTTGCCGCCCTCTCAAGCAGACGTGAGTGGAGGTAGAAGATGTCGCCCGGGTATGCCTCGCGGCCTGAAGGACGGCGAAGGATCAGGGACACTTCACGATAGGCGACTGCCTGCTTGGACAGGTCGTCGTAGACTACCAATGCGTGACGGCCTGTGTCACGGAAGTACTCGCCGATGGCTGCTCCTGCGAAAGGTGCAAAGTATTGCAATGCTGCCGGGTCGGCTGCCGTCGCAGCGACGACTACCGTGTAGTCCATGGCACCGTAGTGGCGCAAGGTCTCGACAAGGGACACGACGGTTGAAGCCTTTTGTCCCACGGCTACATATATACAATAGATTGGGTCGCCAGCTTCGTAGCGGCTGCGCTGGTTGATGATGGTGTCTATGGCAATCGCCGTCTTGCCTGTCTGGCGGTCGCCGATGATGAGCTCGCGCTGGCCACGACCGATAGGAATCATGGAGTCGATGGCCTTGATGCCAGTCTGCAATGGCTGGTTGACCGGCTGGCGGAAGATGACACCTGGTGCCTTGCGCTCCAGCGGCATCTCTACCATGTCGCCCTCGATAGCCCCCTTGCCGTCAATGGGATCACCCAGTGGCGTAATCACACGTCCCATCAGTGCCTCGCAGACATTGATTGAGGCTGTGCGTCTGGTGCGGTGCACGAGGTCGCCTTCCTCAATCTGGTCGGTAGGACCCAGCAGGACGGCACCAACGTGGTCTTCCTCAAGGTTCATCACAACGGCCCTCATGCCGTTGTCGAACTCCAGAAGTTCGTTTGCCTCGGCATTCCCCAGACCGTAGATGCGCACCACGCCGTCATTGACTTGCAGGACAGTTCCCACTTCCGAGTACTTGGCAGACAGGTCTACGTTTTGCAGCTCGGACAGCAGTATTTGTGAAGTCTCTGAGGGTTTTAATTGTTCTTTATTCATAAGTATAACTATACAATTCTGTTTGTAGATTGGCTGAACGTCCGTTTCAAGCGGGCGATTTGGGTCGAGATGCTTGCATCAATCATGACGTCGCCTATGCGGAAGATGAATCCGCCTATCAGGTCGGGACGCACCTCTTTGCGTATCCGCACTTCGCCGTTGTTCCCTTCCTGTGCGAATGCTGCCACGCGTTTGACGAATGACTCTTCGACTGGGGTGGCTGTGGTGAGGACGGCTTCACTGATGTGATGCCGCTCCTTGCACAATGATTGGAACGACGTGAGCATGAATTCAAGATACGTCTCGCGGTGATGACGGATTACGAGTTGAATGAAATCATCAAGCGCACTGCACATAGGTTTCTTGAATGCCTGCCTGAGCATAGCCGACTTGGCATCGCCACGAAGGATTGGAGAAGACAACGCTTGGCGAAGTTGGATGTTGTCCTTCATTGCTTCAAGCAATTGTCCTGCCTCGTCAAATGCGTGGCTTTCCTCATCCCGTTGCACTGCGCAATCGGCCAATGCGGTGGCATAACGGCGTGCTATGACTCCTAAGTACATGGCTTACTTCTTGTTTGTTTGATTCTGCAACTCATCTATGAGCCTTCCGTCAAGCAAACTTTGTGCAGCTGAGTCTGGCAATTGTGCTCGGAGCATTTTCTCCGAAACGGCTATTGCCAGCAATGCTACCTGCTGACGCGCGTCTCGCAGGATTGCTTGTCTTTCGGCTTCCGCACGGTTACGGGCTTCAGTCATGAGACGCTCGCCTTCGACATCAGCGGCCTTGCGTGCGGCTTGTAGGAGTTGCTCACGGGTCTCAGCGACCTCTTTGAGCATTTGCGCACGTTGCTGCTCGGCTTCTGCCAGGAGTTGACGCACTTTCTCGCCAGTCTCAGCGACTTGCTTTTCCGCCGCGTGGGCGGCATCAAGCGATGAGTCGATGAATTTCTTGCGGGATTCGATGGCGCGGAGTATCACCGGGAAGCCGAATTTGGCTACCACGATGAATACAACGCCAAATGCGATGACCATCCAAATCAGAAGCCCTGTTTCTGGTTGTAAAAGTCCCATGTCCCGATTACTTTGATTCTATTAAAGAGCCAAGAAGCAGACAACGACAGCGAACAATGCCACACCCTCGACCAACGCCGCGATGATGATCATATTCGTACGAATCTTGTCAGCGGCTTCTGGCTGGCGGCCGATAGCTTCCATGGCCGATTGACCGATTTTACCGATACCGAATCCAGCACCAATTACTGCCAAACCTGCGCCTATTGCTGCGCCGATAGCTCCCAATACTGATAAGTCCAACATAGTTCTAAATGTTTTTAATGTTTAAGTTTCTTGTTTATTTGATTTATTCTTGTTTTGTCTCTGGTTTACCTTCTTGTGCCAGTCCAATGAATACTGCTGACAGCATCGTGAATACGTATGCTTGCAGGAATGCGACCAACAGTTCCAGGCAGTTCATGAAGATTGAGAATGCCACTGATACTACTGTCATAGACCCGTTGATTACTGGCCCGAGGCTTGCCGTCACGAATATGACGCAAGTCAGACTCAATATCACAGCGTGCCCTGCCATCATGTTGGCAAACAGACGTATCATCAAGGCGAATGGCTTGGTAAAGATGCCGACAAGCTCAATCACCGGGATGATGGGCAGTGGAGCCTTCAATGCCATCGGTAGGTCTGGCCAGAAGATGTCTTTCCAATAGTGTTTGCTGCCGAAAAGATTGACCATCAGGAATGTCGCTAAGGCCAAAACGAAAGTGACTGCAATGTTGCCTGACACGTTGGCACCGCCTGGGAAGAACGGGATAAGCCCCATCAGGTTGTTGAGCAGGATGAAGAAAAACACTGTCAGCAAGTAGGGGGCAAACCGCCTGTAGTTTGGTCCAGCACATGGTTTTATCAAGTCATCAAGCAGGTAATCGACGACCATTTCAATCAATCCGGCAAGACCTCGTGGAGCTTCCGCATCGACCTTGCGTCGGCGGTAGGCACGGGCAGCACCCATGACCAGCGCGATGACGATGATGCTGTTGATGAGCAACGCCGCGACAGTCTTTGTGATTGATATGTCGAATGGGCGCGTCTCACTGCCGTCAGCATGGACTTCGACCACCTTGCCGGCATATTCGCCTTCGTCTGCCAGACGGAAGCCTTCAAATTCCGCGCCGCCGTGCAGCCGTGATGACGAGAAGCAATGCCATCCGCTCGTCTCGCTGTGGACGATGACTGGCAGTGGGATGCTCACGTGGTGGTCTCCGACGGTCGTGATGTGCCATTCGTAGCTGTCGCCGAGATGTCCGAGTACAATCTCCTTGGTGTTGATTTCCCCGCCATCACTTCCTGCGGCGAAAATCGGCAGCCACACGAACAACAACAGAAGAGTTATCAGTCGTCTCATTGTTCACTCCTCTCCATTTCCACACACACTTCAACATTGTCGTGCAGCACACGGGCGAATCCGCTGCGGATGTCCAGCCGCTCTTCCTTGCCTTGTGCCGAGTAGATGATTTCGCCAGCGGTGAGTAGTGCGATGATCGGCGCGTGGCTGTGCAGGACGGTGAACGAACCTTCGACCGATGGCAGGGTCACGCTCTCGACTTCGGTGTTGCAGACTGTCTCCGACGGTGTGACTATTGTTAGAAGCATGATAGTTGTCTAAAAGTATTCTACAGATAATGTTTCCTTTATTTCATCTTAGCCAGCATATCCTCGCCCTTGCGGATTGCCTCGTCGATTGTCCCGACGTTGAGGAACGCTTGTTCTGGCAGGTAGTCCACTTCGCCGTCGAGAATCATCTTGAAGCCCTTGATGGTGTCCTCGATGTTGATCATCTGGCCTTTCAAGCCTGTGAACTGTTCGGCGACCGTGAACGGCTGCGAGAGGAAACGCTGCACGCGGCGGGCACGGTTGACCGTCTGGCGGTCCTCGTCTGACAACTCGTCCATGCCGAGGATGGCGATGATGTCTTGCAGCTCCTTGTTGCGTTGCAATATCTGCTTGACGCGTTGTGCCGTGCGGTAGTGGTCTTCGCCCACGACATTCGGGTCGAGGATGCGTGACGACGACTCCAATGGGTCAACGGCAGGGTAGATTCCGAGCTCGGTAATCTTACGGCTCAACACCGTGGTGGCGTCGAGGTGTGTGAACGTCGTTGCCGGCGCGGGGTCGGTCAAGTCGTCGGCCGGCACATAAATTGCCTGTACCGATGTGATTGACCCGTTCTTGGTCGAAGTGATACGCTCTTGCATCTGTCCCATCTCAGTGGCAAGCGTAGGCTGGTAGCCCACGGCCGAAGGCATACGGCCAAGCAATGCCGACACCTCGGAACCCGCCTGGGTGAAACGGAAGATGTTGTCGATGAAGAAGAGGATGTCGCGCCTTGCGCCGTCGTTGCCACCGTCACGGAACGATTCCGCCACCGTCAGCCCCGACAGTGCCACTGATTGACGTGCTCCAGGCGGCTCGTTCATCTGTCCGAAGACGAGGGTCGCCTGCGATTTCGCCACTTCGTTGTAATCGACTTTCGACAAATCCCATTTGCCTTCCTCCATGCTCTTCTTGAACTCGTCGCCGTAGCGGATTACGCCCGACTCGATCATCTCGCGCAGCAGGTCGTTGCCCTCACGGGTGCGCTCGCCGACACCGGCGAAGACCGAGAAACCATTGTGCTTCTTGGCGATGTTGTTGATGAGCTCCATGATCAGCACCGTCTTTCCCACGCCGGCACCACCGAAGAGGCCGATTTTGCCTCCCTTGACATACGGCTCAAGCAGGTCGATGACCTTGATGCCGGTGTAGAGCACCTCCTGCGAGGTCGAGAGCTCTTCAAATTTCGGGGGTTCGCGGTGGATAGGCGACTGGTGCGAGCGGTCGAGGTCGCGCATCCCGTCGATGCGGTCTCCCACCACGTTGAGCAGGCGTCCCTTGATTTGGTCGCCGACGGGCATTGAGATTGACTGCCCGTGCGCCACCACTTCCATCTTGCGGCGCAGGCCGTCGGTCGAGTCCATGGCGATGGTGCGCACGGTGTGCTCGCCGATGTGCTGTTGCACCTCGACTGTCAAGTCGCGGCCATTGTCGCGGCGGATGGTGAGTGCCTCGTGTATGGCCGGGAGCTGGCTCTTGTCAACCACTTCGGGGAAGTGCACGTCGACGACAGGGCCGATGATTTGGGATATATATCCTGTCTTCTTTTCCATATATATTATTTATGTATTTCCTTGCTCAGTTCCTTAAAAGCGTCACAAAGGTACGAAACGCGCAAAGCCGCTAATATTAAAAAAGCCTAAGAACGCGGGCTGCCGTGTTAATTGCCCTGTCGGTCTGTCCTGATTGTCCGATGCGATGTCCTGTTTTGCCAGCCGTCGCACCGCGTGCCTCCGGGGCTTGTAATCCCGGTGTAACAACCGCGCCTCTGCCGTCGCCGTGCCTTGCGGCCGTGGCGGTGCGGGCGCATCGTGCTTCCCACGTTTCTTAAGGTTTCAACAAGTCGGTCGTGCCGTCGCGCACATTTTACAATGATTAACATTGCGACGGGCAAAGATAACGAAATAATCTTTGGAAAAACAACAATGCGTGGCATGATATTTATTATTGCCCCCGTTGTCGCGCCGCCGTCGGCCGCCACGTGCGGCGTATGTCGGTGGGGGTTGAATCGCATATCCCCGCGTGCAAACTTCCATGTCGGTCAGGGAAAAGTTGCATAAGGGTAAGTGAAAAGTTCATTCAAAACTTTTGTTTTTAAAAACCAAACTTTTGTTTATATAAACAGAAGTTTTGAATATATAAACAAAACTTTTGAATA
>CALNGU010000056.1 GCA_939800445.1 uncultured Bacteroidaceae bacterium
TCTTGGAACCATATAAACAACTGTACTACAATATTTTAATTTATAGAACTCCTCTGTAATCAAATGGCATAACTCCATGCCACGAAAAGCTGCGGGCATTTCACCAACGGGGGTCAGGTGCTCTCAGGCATACCCCAGAGGCGTGCCGCGATGAGGTGCGTTGTTAGTGCGACTAACAAGCTTTGTTAGTGCCATTAACAAGCCTTGTTAGTGCGACTAACAAGGCATGACATTGCGGCGATGTCTTCAGCTGATTGACGACCAGTCAAGGGTCTCGCGCCTACGGCGTTCCACCTCGCGCCAGAGCAGTGCGTTGGCGGGTGCGTTGCAAGCAGGGTCGCCATCGACGACGGCGCGTGCTGCGTCGCGGGCCAATTGGAGGATTTGCCCGTCGCGTGCGAGGTTGGCAATCTTGAGGTCAAATGCCATGCCGCTCTGCCTCAGCCCCTCAAGGTCGCCGGGTCCGCGGATGGCGAGGTCGGCTTCCGCTATCTCGAAGCCGTCGTTGGTGTCCACCATGATTTGTATGCGGCGGCGCGTGTCCTCCGACAGGTTGAACTTTGTGACGAGTATGCAGAACGACTGGTCAGCTCCGCGCCCCACCCGTCCGCGCAGCTGGTGCAGCTGCGACAGGCCGAAACGCTCGGCATTCTCAATCACCATGACCGACGCGTTTGGCACGTTGACACCGACCTCGATGACGGTCGTTGCGACCATTATGGCACACTCGCGGGTGACGAAACGGCGCATCTGCTCGTCCTTTTCGGCAGGCTTCATCTGCCCGTGCACCTTGCACACCTGGTAGTCGGGAAAGGCGGCGCAGACCTGCTCGTAGCCCGCTTCGAGATTCTTCAAGTCGATTTTCTCGCTCTCGCTTATGAGGGGGTAGACGAAATAGACTTGCCTGCCCTCCTCCAGCTGCTGACGCACCGAGCGGTAGAGTGCGTCGCGCTTGGTGTCATAGAGGTGTATGGTCCTGACCGGCTTGCGACCCGGCGGCAGTTCGTCTATGACCGAGACGTCCAGGTCGCCGTAGAGCGTCATGGCCAGCGTGCGGGGTATCGGCGTAGCGGTCATGACGAGGACGTGCGGGGGTGTGTAGTTCTTGCGCCACATCCTCGCCCTCTGCGCCACGCCGAAGCGGTGCTGCTCGTCGATGACCACCAGTCCGAGCGAGTGGAATGCGACCGTGTCCTCCAGCACGGCGTGCGTGCCGACGAGGATGTCCACCGTCCCGTCCTCAAGCCCCTGGAGGATGACGGTGCGGAGTTTGCCCTTGACCGAGCCGGTGAGGAGTGCCACGTTGATGCCTATCGGGGCGACCATCGACGAGATGGTGTCATAGTGCTGCCCGGCCAGTATCTCCGTCGGTGCCATGATGCACGCCTGGTAGGAATTGTCCAGAGCCATCAGCATGGACATCAGGGCGACGAGGGTCTTGCCACTGCCCACATCGCCTTGCAACAGGCGGTTCATCTGGCGGCCGCTGCCCACGTCGCGGCGGATTTCCTTCAACACACGCTTTTGCGCCCCGGTGAGTTCAAACGGGAGGCACTTGGCGTAGAAGTCGTTGAAGCAACGCCCTATGCGGGAAAACACGAAGCCGTGGAACTTGCGGCTGCGCTCCTTGGTGTAGCGGAGCAACTGCAACTGGACGTAGAACAACTCCTCGAACTTCAACCGGAACTGTGCCTTGCGCAACATCTCGGGCGACGACGGGAAGTGTATGTTGCGGATTGCCGCGTCGAGCGGCAGGAGGTCATGGGCGGCGACGATGCCCGGTGTCAGCGTCTCGGGCAATGTCCCGTCAATCTTCGCCAGGACATTGGCGACCATGTGCTGGATGGCAGCGGAGGTTATGGCCGACCTCTTCATCTTCTCCGTCGTGTTGTAGTTCGGCTGGAGCCCGAGGCCTGAGATGGTCACTTCGTTTGCCTTGTCGATTTCGGGGTGGGCAATGTTGACGCGCCCGCCGTATTCCGAAGGCTTGCCAAAGACGACATACTCCTCATTCGGCGAGTAACGGTTGATGACATACTTTATAGCCTGGAACCACACGAGGTCTATCACCCCCGTCCCGTCGGTGAAATGTGCCACAAGCCGCCGCCTGCGCCCCTCGCCCACTGTTTCAAAACTGAGGATGCGTCCCCTGATTTGGATGTAAGGCATCGACCCGTCAATCTCCTTTATGCGGTAAAGACGGCTGCGGTCAACGTATTTATAAGGAAAATAGTAAAGCAAATCCTGGAACGAGGCCAGACCAGCCTCCGCCTTGAGCAGCTCGGCACGCTTGGGACCAACGCCGGGCAGGAATTTTATGTCAACCCGCGACAAGTCGAATGTCATAACAAAGCCTCGGCAACAATCATGTCAAACGGTGTCGTCAGCTTGATGTTCTCGCGGTTGCCCTCGACGAGATGGACGGCATGGCCGTAGGCCTCGACCACCGACGCGTCATCTGTGAACGACGGATTGTAGTCGCAAGCATAGGCTGCGTGCAACAGAGCGGCATCAAACACCTGGGGCGTCTGCACGAGACGGTAGTCGTCACGCGGCACAGTCACCGACCCGCCATCGGCAGCCAGCCGCCTGACCGTCTCGTGGACAGGGATTACGGGGACGGCAGCCCCATGCTCGGCTGCGGCGGCATAGCACCGCGCTATCACTTCCGCCGAGACAAACGGGCGGACACCGTCATGCACACCTATCAGTCCGTCAGACGGCAGATGCGACAGCCCGCTCAGCACCGAGTGGAAACGCGTAGCCCCTCCATCGGCGACAATGTGCGGCGTGCCAAACGAGTGGCGGTGGCACAACGCACGCCAATAGTCCTGATGCTCCACAGGGAGCACCACGACCACCTCGACTTCGGCATTCCACCGCTTGAAAGTCTCAATCGTGCGCATCAGGACAGGCACGCCACGCACGGGGAGAAACTGCTTTGGCACTTCTCCCCCCATGCGCAACCCCTTGCCTCCCGCAACGATGATGACCGCATCATGCACCATCGCCGACGTGTCAACGCAACAACATCCCTGCGGCAACCTCGTCAGCCTTGGCCTGCCCGCAGAGTTCGCGCACCAATGTCAGTGCGAAATCAAATGTGAAGCCCGGCCCTTTGCCCGTCACCACACGGCCTGCGACCTCGACAGGCCTGCCGTGGGTGGCAGCGCCTTGCAAATGCTGCTCGAAACCGGGGTAGCAAGTCGCGTCGCACCCCTGGAGCAGACCGAGATGGCCAAGCACCATCGGGGCGGCACATATAGCCGCGAGATACTTGCCCTCGGCATGAAACTGCTTGAGAACCCGTGCCAAGCCCTCGTGTGCATCAAGATTGGTCGCGCCCGGCAGACCGCCCGGCAGGACAATCATCCCTGCGGCGGCGAAATCTGCATCGTCAAACATCTCGTCACATCGCACTGTCACGCCATGTGCCGACGTGACCACCGGCTCACCGGTCATGGACAAAGTGCGGGCATCAACGCCTGCCCGGCGCAGGATGTCCAACGTGCCGAGGGCTTCCATGTCCTCAAAGCCGGTAGCTAAACAAACATAAACTCTTGCCATATCAAATGTGTTTTGGGCGGCATTGCGGACGGGCGGATTTTACATACGATGATTCGGACGGCAGCATACAATGTTTTTGCCTTTACCATACGATGATTTTGCACTTGGCATACGATGCTATCGCCGTCAGCACAGGATGCCGCAGTTTGTGAAAGCAAATATAATGCAAGCGCGGCAAAATGCCAACGCCGCGAGGCTGAATGCCGTCACTTGAGATTAAAGACGTAGGTGATTGTGCCGCGCTGGACATCCGCCCCTTGCACCTGGTTGAAAACGGCACGCGATGCGGCCCGCTCGGCTGCTGAGCGGAGTGAAGTGTTGTAGGTGTTGGTTGCCGCGTTGATGGCTGTGCGGACTACCTTGCCCGACGGGGCTACCCAGATGTCAACGACGACGACACCCTCGTCCTCGACATCATAGGACGGCGGCGGCAACGTGCCGTCACCGAGTGAACGTCCTGCAAGGCTGAATGAGCCATAGCCGCCCACTCCTGCCGTCGCACCCGATGCCGAATTGCCGTCGGGCGAACCTTTCACGCCTGGGCGTTCACCACCGTCACCGCCACCGCCCATCGATGCGCCTTTGCCAAAGGCACTGCTCATCAGTTTGTCGGCTTGTGCAGCGACACGGCGTTCATGCTCGGCACGGAGCTGCTCCTTTGTTTTTTCCGGCTCGGGTGATTCCTGTTCCTTGGCTGGCTCAGAGTTCTCGTCGATTGCCACCGACGGTTCTTCGTCCTGTGTCAGGAGCGGTTGGTCTTCGGATGCAAGTGTCTCGTCGGGAGGCAGGGGGGCTTCTGCCAAAGCCGACGGTGTCCCGATGCCTTCCCCGGCAAGTTCAAAATCGCCAAACATGACCTCAATGCCTCCCTCATGCTGCGGTGCGGCATTTGCGACCGTCATCAAGACAAGAAACACCACGAGTGCCACATGGACAAGCACTGTGACGGCGACGGCGATTATCTTATTTTTCGGGCAATTCATCAGATGACGGACGTGCGTCAGGCTTGCGTGTGGCAAGCACCATCTTGAATTTATTGTCGTTGGCAATGTTCATGACCTTGACCACTTCCCCATACGGGACGGCGACATCAGCATACAACGCGACGTACATCCCGGGGTCACGCTCGGCACATTCACGCAGGAAGCCTGGAAGTTCCTCTTCCGTCACCGGCACCTCACGGTCATTGCCGAATGCGGCATAAATGTTCAAATCCTTGTCAATGATTACTCGCGCCAAAGGCTTCGCATCGTTTTGCTGGCGGCCTTGGGGGAGAAGGACCTTGATGGAGTTTGGCGAAACCGCCGTGGACGTTATCATGAAAAAGATGAGCAGGAGGAAAATGACATCAGTCATGGATGCCATGCTGAAGACAGGCTTTATCTTCGTCCTACGTTTAAGAGCCATGGCCGTCAGGTTTGGGGGTATTGAGAATGTCCATGAACTGCACGGTCTTGGCCTCCATCCCATTGACCACGTTGTCAACGAGACCAACGAGGTAGTTATAGGCGAAAAGCGCGACGATGCCGACCACCAGACCTCCGACAGTCGTTATCATCGCCTCGTAGATGCCGCCTGACAACAACGTTATATCGACATTGTTGCCTGCATTTGCCATCTCATAGAAAGCACGCACCATGCCTGTGACCGTCCCCAAGAAGCCTATCATGGGTGCAGCCCCGGCGATGGTGGCAATGACGGGCAACCCTTTTTCAAGCCGGGCCACTTCTATGTTGCCGACATTCTCTATGGCAGTCTGGATGTCACCTACCGGTCGGCCAAGACGCTTCAGACCACACTCGATCATACGTGCCGAGGGAGTGTTCTCACCTTGGCAATATGTCAATGCCGACTTATGTTCCCCACTGAGGATATAATCACGGATGCGGTCCATGAATCTCGGATCATCCTTGCCTGCCTTGCGGACAACGATGAACCGATCAACGAAGATGTAGATGCAAATGACGGACAAAAGGGCAAGGACTATCATAATCCATCCCCCCTTGACTGCCATGTCCCAGAGGCTCATGCCTTGCTCGACCGTGTCGGGGGTCAATTGCGGCAATTGCACACTCCCAGCCTCACCGGCCGACTGTATGAATGTAAAAAGATGGTTCATCGCTCGTAATTGTTTATGTGGTTCAGATCAAGCAACGCTTATATTCCTCGACAGTCTTTTTAAGCCCCAAGTAAAGGGCATCACAGATGAGTGCATGACCTATCGACACCTCATCAAGCCAAGGAATGCACTGATGGTAGTACTCCAGATTGTGCAGACTCAAGTCATGTCCCGAGTTGAGCCCGAGACCAAAACTCCGCGCCACCTTGGCCGCCTCGACGAATGGCGCAACGGCAGCCTCCTTGTCTTTGTCATAAAAGGAAGCATACGGCTCGGTGTAAAGCTCGACCCTGTCGGCCCCGGCCTTTGCCGCATACTCGACCATCACCGGGTCTGCATTGACAAACACCGAAGTCCTGATGCCTGCCTGGTTGAACTCTTCGAGCACTTCGGAAAGGAATGCCTGGTTTGCCTTGGTGTCCCATCCCGCGTTGGATGTCAACTGGTCGGGCGCATCAGGCACCAATGTCACCTGCGTGGGGCGGACTTTCAGCACCAAGTCCACGAAGTCGGTGGTCGGATTGCCCTCTATGTTGAATTCTGTCTTCAAAACCGACTTGAGGGCAAATACATCGCTTTTGCGGATATGTCTCTCATCCGGACGTGGATGCACCGTTATCCCGTCCGCGCCGAATGCCTCGCAGTCGAGGGCTACCCTCACCACATCGGGATTGTTCCCGCCACGTGCGTTGCGCAAGGTCGCAACCTTGTTAACATTAACACTTAGTCTTGTCATTTCTTCATTTTGATCAACGGCTTGCATGGAGCAGGCTTGACGGCGACGGCATTAGGGCGCACGCCGTTACCATAGTAAGGAAAAAAGTCCTACTTTTGCCCGAAACAAGCGCGGCAAAGTTAATAGTTCTGCACGAATAGAATGAAACCAACCAACAAAAAAGACCCAAGCCGCGCCAACCAACGACACAGACGAATGCGATTCCTCATCTTCGGCAACACATCCGACAGCGCAAAAGCCGGCTGCATCCGCAGCCTCATCGAGACACTCGGCAAGCACGACGTGCAATATGCGATTGAACCGCACCTTTACACCTATCTCGCCCGGCACGCACATTGGGAGGCAGGCGACAGCCACCTCATGACGGGCGGAATGGCTGACGGCGACATAGCCATGAGCATAGGCGGCGACGGCACATTCCTCCGCACGGCACGCGCCGCAGCACAAGGACACATCCCCATCATCGGCGTGAACATGGGGCGGATGGGCTTCCTGACAGACATCGAGCCTGCGACATTCGACAAAGCGGTGTCAGACCTCGTGCGCGGCGACTACCACATCGAGGAACGCACGCAACTGACCCTGGCAATCACTGGCAAGGACGGTGCAAAACAATGCACCGCACTCAACGAAATAGCGGTCACAAAGATGGACATCTCATCAATGATTTCCATCACCGTCAAGGTCAATGGACAATTCCTCAGCACCTACCAGTGCGACGGGTTGATCGTAGCGACATCGACCGGGTCAACCGCCTATTCGCTCAGCGTCGGCGGACCAATCATCATGCCACAATCGAAGAGCATCGTCATCACTCCCGTTGCCCCGCACAACCTGAGCGTGCGCCCCATCGTCCTGTGCGACGACTGGACAGTCGAGATGCAGGTTGCCAGCCGCAACAAGCAGTTCCTTGTCTCCAATGACGGCGCAAGCATGGCCTGCGACGAAGGCGACAAACTGTCCGTAACCAAGGCAACAGAGTCTGTCAAGGTGGTAAAACTCAACAGCCATCCCCTGTTTGAAAACCTGCGCTCAAAGCTGATGCTGGGGGTGGACAACAGGGGAGGAAGCGAAAACCTCCTATGACAAGGTCAACCACTTGCATCAAAATCCTGATGTGACCGCAAGAAAACTCTATTTTTAGCCTGCAAATACATAATTTCAGGCTAAAAATATATAGCTTTAAGTTGAGTTTATATGAACTTAGGCTAAAAATAAAGTTTATGGGCGGTGACGGCAAGTATTCCTACAATGATGACGGTGACTTGTACGCACACAAGCGGGCAATCACACCTCCGCTAACATCGCGGCAGCAAATGAGGTGAATGATGTGATGCGCCTCTGTACACTGTTGATTGCTGTCTCGTCACACGTGGCGACGGTAGCAACCAGGCATGAAACCAGATGCCGCCAGGCGAACCACAGTAAGTCGCGCGCCTCAGCACCTTGCCCAGTGAGCGTCTGGAGCAAATGCAACGACTGGTCAAACGGGAAGTCCAAGGCAACAGCCATCGTCATGTCAAACAACGGGTTGCCAAGCGAGAGGTCACGACATCGCGGGGCGGACAGGTCAACGGCGCACGTGCCGCGCAACGACATCTGACGGAATGCCTCAGACGACAGCACCACGCACTCAGTCCATTGCCCCAATTGCCGCGCATGGCCGGACATGAACGACATCACACGCCAGTCTTCGCGGAACTTTATCGGCTGGCTGTCATAGGCTTCGCGCAATGCTGCGGCCATGGACACATAGTCATGCGGCACAATACTTCGGTTGGGAGGCATTGCATGGATGCGCCCCAATGCGGCGAGGAAGTCCGTCATGCGCACATCCATCCCGCCACAGGCACTACCAGGCGGGTAGTCAAAGCAGTTTTTCATAAGCAATCCTTTCCCCACGGGCGACCCCTGGATAACAGACCTTGCCGCACCGCACGAATCCCTTGCGGAGCAACAGAGCGGACATCACCGCGTTGCACTCGGCAGTGTCAGCCCTCATCGACGGGCATCCGCGCCCGACAGCGAGTCTCAACGCATGATCGATGAACGTGGAAGCGTAGCCATGTCCACGGCACTCGGCCGCAACGGCGAGACGGTGGACTGTCGCATAGCGGCAGGTCTCAACGAGCCACGCGCCGGAGAGGTTGTCGTATGCACTTTCGCCGCCGAAAGACACCACCCCGTAGGCGGCCAACCGCCCGCAAGCCTCGATGACGTAGGCCTCACCACGCGACACATCGCCCTCGATGGTCGATGGCAAGGGATAGGATTCATTCCACTGCGTGCTGCCAGATGCCGCCATGAGAGCCTTGGCATCGGTGATTATCCCCCACACGGCGGGGATGTCGGCTGCATTCGCCTGCCTGAAAATGCCGTCTGCCATGAGACTAATATATGATGAATCCGACCACCCCGGCGGCGACAATGACCATGATGGGATGGACTTTGAACCAATAGGTCGCCACGAATGCGAGTGCGAAAATCACCACGCTGGCATAGAACTGGAAAGTGTCACCGTCGATGCTGCCGAAGTTGTCGGCATTCATCAGCACAAGGGCAGCCGAGGCAATCAACCCTACGACCGTCGGGCGCAATCCCATGAAGACGGACTCGACGACAGGGTGCGTCTTGTAACGCAGCAATAGGCGGCTGACCGTCAGCATCAGGATGAACGACGGCAACACCACGGCGAAAGTCGCCACGGCAGAGCCAAGCACACCCAACCACATCGGACCTCCCTGCTCGACCACCGACATATAGCCGACATAGGTCGCCGAGTTGATGCCTATCGGGCCAGGTGTCATCTGGCTGATGGCGATTATGTCGGTGAATTCATGGGAATCCAGCCACGCGTGCTTGGTTACCACCTCGCCCTGAATCATGGAGATCATGGCATAGCCTCCTCCGAAACCGAAGAGACCAATCTTGAAAAACGTGTAAAACAACTGGAGGAAGAGGGTCAACATTGCGAACCTCCTTTCTTCTTCCTGAAGACCACACCATAGATATATCCGCCCACGCCCCCTGCGATAATCACATATATCGGCGAAACCGCCATGAGCCATATCAGCGCAGTTGCGATGACGGGGATGATGGCAGTCTTCCAAGTCAGACGCGCCGACTTGGCCATCTGCAAACAGGGTGCGGCGATGAGGGCGACGACGGCAGGACGTATGCCCTTGAACACCTTGATGACCGTCTCATTGTCCTTGAAGTTTGTGAAAAACAGTGCAATGGCAAGTATGATGGCAAACGACGGGAAAGCCGTGCCAAACGTCGTGGCAATCGCTCCCCTCAGCCCTTTCAGCCGGTAGCCCACGAAGATGGCCATGTTGATGGCCAATATGCCTGGCACGGATTGCGCCACTGCCAGCAGGTCGATGAAGTCCTCCTTGCTGATCCACTTCCTGTTTTCCACGAATTCACGCTCGATGAGCGGCACCATCGCATAGCCTCCGCCGATTGTGAACAGACCGATTTTGGCGAAGATATAGAGCAGTTCGAAATATTGTTTCATATCCAATCATTGACACTATGCCCTGCCACACTCCTTGCAAGGGGGCGAATGGCGTTGGCATCGTTTGCAGAAAGAAAAAGGATGCGGAGGCCGTTGCCGTCACGCATCCTGTGTTCAGTCTCACTTGCCTTGATTCTCAATCCAGCGGCGTGCGTTGACGAATGCCTCAATCCATGGGGTGACATCGTCGTTACGCCTCCTGCGCGGATAGAAGCCGCATTGCCACGGGAATATCGCACGCTCAAGGTGCGGCATCATAGCCACATGGCGGCCATCCCAGGAGGCAATGGCTGCGGCAGAGTAGGTCGAGCCGTTGGGGTTGCCCGGATATTCGTCGTAGGCGTACTTAGCGACGATGCTGTACTGGTCTTGCGGGCATGGCAATGAAAACTTGCCTTCGCCATGTGCCACCCAGATGCCGAGACGGTTGCCGCTGAGCGAGCCGAACATCACTGATTTATTGGGCAGGATGTCAAGCCCGAGGAAGCTGGACTCAAATTTATGGGAGTCATTGTGCAACATCCGAGCCTTTTCTTTGTGCTCCGGGTTGATGAGGTCAAGCTCTATCATCAACTGGCAACCGTTGCAGATGCCGAGAGACAAGGTGTCATGGCGGGAGTAATAATTGTCAAGGGCTTTTTTCGCCTTCTCGTTGAAGAGGAATGCGCCAGCCCATCCTTTGGCAGAGCCGAGTACGTCCGAATTGGAGAAGCCTCCGCAGAACACTATCATATTAACATCGTCCAATGTCTCTGCCCCGCTGACCAAATCGGCCATGGTCACATCCTTGACGTCAAACCCTGCAAGATAGAGTGAGTATGCCATCTCCCTTTCACCGTTTGTCCCCTTCTCACGGATGATTGCCGCACGCACACCAGACAGAGTCCGACGGTCAGCGTTCAGGCCGTAGGAAGCCAGCGTCCCCTCAAATCTGTCGCCAAACTCGAAGAAAAGAGGCTGGTATTTGTAGTTGTGGCGGCGCAGCTCTGCACATCCGTTGAAAGACTGCCGCCTGTCGAGCAAGTAGGATGTCTTGAACCACACGTCACGCAGTTTGTCGATGTCGAAGACGTGCTTGGTGTCGCCCTTCACGACTGTGATTTTCCTCTCCGAGCAAGGGAATCCGATGCGGGCATAGCCTACCCCTGCATTGTCCAGGATACGTTTTACCGCATCCTTGTTGGAGGAGTGGACTTGGATGATAACGCCGGGATTCTCGGCAAACAATATTTTTACCAAGTCGTTTTCCTTAATCTTACCAAGGGTGATGTTGACACCTCCCTTGACATTGGCAAAGCACATCTCAAGCAAAGCCACTATCATGCCGCCGGCAGATATGTCGTGGCCAGCCATGACATAGCCTTTGTTTATCAACTCCTGCACGGCATTGAACGCGTCACGGAAGTAGTCGGCCGACTTGACACAAGGCACATCGCTGCCCACCTTGCCGAGTGACTGCGCGAATGCCGAACCTCCGAGGCGATGCGAATCGAAGCTGAAGTCTATGTGGAAGATGTCAGTGCTGTGGTCATTGACCATGACTGGCGACACCACCTTGCGGATGTCGGACACTTCACCTGCGGCAGAGACGATGACAGTGCCGGGTGAAACGACTTTCGTGCCATCAGGATACTTTTGTGTCATGGACAAAGAGTCCTTGCCGGTAGGCACATTTATCTGCAACTCACAACAGAAATCGGACAAAGCCTTGACGGCGGAATACAAACGGGCGTCCTCTCCCTCCTGCGACCTGCAAGGCCACATCCAGTTGGCCGAGAGGGAAACTGTCGAAAGGCCGTCAACGAGCGGTGCCCACACCAGATTGGTCAAAGCCTCGGACACCGAGAGGATGGAACCAGCCTCGGGGTTGGCCAACGCAGCTTGCGGTGCATGACCTATCGAAGTGGCAATACCCGAGCGTCCACGATAGTCCAAAGCGACGACACCACAGTCGCTCAACGGCAACTGCAACTTGCCCTGGCACTGCTGACGTGCCACCTTGCCTGTGACTGACCTGTCCACTTTGTTGGTGAGCCAGTCCTTGCAGGCGACCGCCTCCAGCTGCAACACGCGTTCAAGGTAGGTGTCGAGCTTCTTGACATCGTACTTGACATCCTCGTACTTGCGCTCAACCGTCTTGTCATGCATGACTGTCTTGGGCGAACTGCCGAACATCTGGTCAACAGCAAGGTCAAACGGGCGCACCCCGTCCGCTTGTTCAAAAGCGAAACGTCCGTCACCGGTCGTTTCTCCTACTAAATACATAGGTGCACGTTCCCTCGCCGCTATCTTTTGTATATGCTCCAACGCCTCGTCCTCGACGAGCAAGCCCATGCGTTCCTGGGACTCGTTGGCGATTATCTCTTTTGCCGAGAGGGTGTTGTCACCGATTGGGAGCTTGTCCATGTGTATGAGACCGCCGCTTTCCTCCACCAATTCCGACAGGCAGTTGACATGACCTGCCGAACCATGGTCATGGATTGAGACGATTGGGTTTGCCTCTTCCTCACAGAGGGCGCGGACGACGTTGTAGGCACGCTTCTGCATCTCGGCGTTGGCACGTTGCACCGCGTTGAGTTCAATGCCCGTGCTGTAACGTCCCGTGTCAACTGACGAGACAGAGCCGCCGCCCAGACCGATGCGGTAGTTGTCCCCACCGAGGACGACAATCTTGTCACCCACCTCTGGCTTGCCTTTCAAACAGTCGCGGCGTGTGCCGTAGCCGACACCGCCGGCGAGCATGATCACCTTGTCATAGCCGTATTCCTCGCCGTTCTCCTGATGCTCAAACGTGAGGACTGAGCCGCAAATGAGCGGTTGTCCAAATTTATTGCCAAAGTCCGACGCACCGTTGGAAGCCTTGATCAGTATCTGCTCTGGTGTCTGGTAGAGCCATTTGCGCACTGGCAATATGTCCTCCCAGTCACGACCACCGTCGGGACGCGGGTAGGATGTCATGTAGACAGCCGTGCCGGCGATAGGCATCGAGCCTTTGCCGCCACCAATTCGGTCACGGATTTCACCACCCGTGCCGGTAGATGCGCCATTGAATGGCTCGACAGTCGTGGGGAAGTTGTGCGTCTCGGCTTTCAATGAGATTACCGTCTCGACATCCTTCACCTTGAAATAGTCGGGACGCGAATGATCCTCAGGGGCGAACTGTTCGGCAATAGGACCAGAAGCAAATGCCACGTTGTCTTTGTAGGCTGAGATTATGCGGTTGGGGTTCTCCTTCGTTGTCTTTTTGATCATTTGGAACAGCGAGGATTCCATCTCCTTGCCGTCTATGACGAATGTTCCTCCGAAGATTTTGTGGCGGCAGTGCTCAGAATTGATCTGCGCAAAGCCGAACACTTCCGAGTCAGTCAGCTTGCGTCCGAGGTCGGCCTCCACCTTTTTCAGATAATCCATCTCCTCTGCCGACAATGCCAGGCCTTCCTGTTCGTTGTAAGCTTCGAGGTCTTCGACATAGACTATCGGTTCCGGCTTGCGGTTGGTAGTGAAAAGACTCTGGTCAAGTGTGTTGTAAAGCCTCTGGAGCATGGGGTCATGGTCGGCTTCGCCATCGGCTACGGGGAAATACTCCTCTATGCGGGTGATGCCGCTCACTCCCATGTTTTGCGTGATTTCCACTGCATTGGTGCTCCACGGAGTGACCATTTCTTTGCGCGGTCCGACAAACCATCCATCGACAACCTGCCCATCGACCTTAGCGGCGTTGCCAAACAGCCACACCAGCTTTTGCAAATCACTGTCCGACATCTCCTTTTGGACTTCTACGGCAATCACACTGCCTGAAGTGGTTCTGAAAAACAATATCATATATTTAGTCGTCTGTTAAATCGTTAGCATTGGTTTCGTGTCTCACAACTTGCGGAAAGCGGCCATCGCCCAACCGTCCTTCTCACGGCAATGGACGTAGAACAGCCCGTGCTCTTCCGCTGCCCGGCGGATGAACGGGACATCCTCGACGTAGAACCCGCTCATGCACAACATAGCCCCGGGCGACATCACGGCGACATAGGCGGGGGTG